>NZ_CAJMZA010000005.1:0-423234 GCF_905220195.1 Paraburkholderia sp. J8-2 | reverse complement strand
GATGGCCAGTGCCGTGCGCAGCGTTTCCTGCGCTTGCGTCACGCCCGCCGAAACGGCGATGACTTCCGTCGCCACGCCCGCTTCCTTCAGACGCACCGCTTCTTCCACGGCGATTTCGTCGAACGGGTTCATCGACATCTTCACGTTGGCGATATCGACGCCCGTGCCGTCCGACTTCACACGAACCTTCACGTTGTAATCGACTACGCGTTTGACTGGCACAAGGACTTTCATTCACATGCTCCGAAGTTACGAATACGTCAACCTGGCGGACATTATAGCGATAGCCCTGTCGGGCCGATCTGCCACCAGCAATTTTCACGAACCACCGCTGCCGCACCCCTGCTTCACTCCGGCCATCAGTAGCGAACGATCGTGCGATTTTACGGTGGAAAAAACCCGGGCATCAAGCCCGGGCGCCGAAAAATATCTCTAATTTCACGGCCTGGAGGGGGCTTACCAGGCGGTGATGACCGCCCCGCCGAACTTCGTTTCGATGTACTGCTTCACTTCCGGCGAGTGGTAAGCGGCGACCAGTTTGGCCACCCAGGGCTTGTTGCGATCGGCTTCGCGAATCGCGAGGATATTCACGTAAGGCCCCTTCGGGTCTTCGATTGCGATCGCGTCCTGTTTCGGCTTCAGGCCCGCTTCCATCGCGAAGTTGGTGTTGATCGCGGCGGCGTCCACGTCGTCGAGCGAACGTGGAATCTGCGCGGCGTCCAGTTCGACGATCTTCAGCTTCCTGGGGTTTTCCACGATGTCGAGCGGCGTCGCCTTCAAGCCTGCGTTGGCGCGCAACTTGATAAGGCCCTGGCTTTGCAGCAGCAGCAATGCGCGGCCGCCATTCGTCGGATCATTGGGCACCGCGATGCGAGCGCCCGGCTTCAGTTCGGACAGCGATTTGATCTTCTTCGAGTAGATGCCCATCGGGAACGTGACCGTGTCCGCGATCTTGATGAGCTTGTAGCCGCGATCCTTCACCTGCGCATCGAGATACGGCCCGTGCTGGTAGCTGTTGGCATCGAGGTCGCCGCCCGCGAGCGCCGCATTCGGCTGCACGTAGTCGGAGAACTCGACGATCTTGATGTTCAGGCCGTTCTTCGCGGCCACGCTCTTCACGACTTCCATCACCTGCTCGTGCGGGCCGCCCGTCACGCCCACCTTGATGGTTTCGTCCGCGTGCGCCGTCATAGGTGCAAGCAGCGGAGCGATCAGCGAAGCCGCGCCAAGCGCTGCCGCGAGACGGATCATGAAACGACGTTGCATACCAAACCTTTGTCTTGTGTAGTGGTGTTGATCGAAAAACTGCCTGTTTTCAGGCTTATTTATGGCTCAGGCGCCGCACGAGCCAGTCGCCGAACGACTGCACGAGCTGCACGAACACGATCAGGATCACGACGACGATCAGCATGACTTCGGGCTCGAAGCGCTGATAGCCGTAGCGGATGCCGAGGTCGCCAAGACCGCCGCCGCCGATCGCGCCCGCCATGGCCGAATAGCCAACGAGCGAGATGAAGGTGATGGTGAGCCCCGCCACCACGCCCGGCAGCGACTCGGGCAGCAGCACCTTGAAGACGATCTGGCTCGTGCTCGCGCCCATGGCCTGGGCGGCTTCGATCAGGCCGCGATCGACTTCGCGCAACGCCGTTTCCACGAGTCGCGCGATGAACGGTGCAGCGGCAATGGTGAGCGGCACGATGGCGGCCGCCGTGCCGATCGACGAGCCGACCACGACACGCGTGAACGGAATCACGGCGACGAGCAGGATGATGAACGGCGTGGATCGCACGGCGTTGACGATCACGCCCATCACGCGATTCGCGGCGATGTTCTGCAGCACGCCGTTGCGGTCGGTGAGATAGAGCAGCACGCCGAGCGGCAGGCCGATGGCCGCGCCCACGAGTCCCGAGATGCCCACCATGATGAGCGTCTCCCAGAACGACTGGACGAACATGTCGAACATTTCACTCCACATGGGACAGTTCCTCCACCACGACACCTTGCTCGCGCAGCCATGCAATGGCCTGCGCCACCTTCACCGGATCGCCGGCCGCAAGCACCGCGAGCGAGCCGAACGCCTGCCCCTGGATCTCGTCGATCTGGCCGTGCAGGATGTTGAAATCGAGTTCGAAGCGGCGAATCGTTTCTGACAACACCGGCTGGTCGACGCCCGTCCCCTTGAACGCGAGGCGCAGCAAGTGGCCGCTGCCCTTCGCGAGGCGCTCGGCCACGCGCGCCTTGAGCGCGGGCGGCAATTCCTGGGCGATCACGTCGCCGAGCAGCGCGCGCGTGACTTCGTGGCGAGGCTGCAGGAACACGTCGAGCACGGGGCCGCTCTCCACCACGCGGCCCGCATCGAGCACGGCCACGCGGTCGCAAACCTGTTTGATCACTTCCATCTGGTGCGTGATCATCACGACGGTCAGGTTCAGCTCGCGATTGATCTTGCGCAGCAGGTCGAGAATCGCGCGCGTGGTTTCGGGGTCGAGCGCGGAGGTCGCCTCGTCCGAAAGCAGCACCTTCGGCTTGCTCGCGAGCGCGCGCGCAATGCCCACGCGCTGCTTCTGACCGCCGCTGATCTGCGAGGGATAGCGATCCTTCTGCGCGCTGAGGCCAACCAGTTCGAGCAGCGGCAGCACCGTCGCTTCGATCTCGGCGCGCTTCACGCCAGCAAGCTCCAGCGGCAGCGCGACGTTGTCGAATACCGTGCGCGACGACAGCAGGTTGAAGTGCTGGAAGATCATGCCGATCTCGCGGCGCGCCTCGCGCAGGTCGGCCGACGAGAGCGACGTGAGCGTGCGCCCGTTGACGACGATGTCGCCTTCGGTGGGCCGCGTGAGCAGGTTGATGGTGCGCACGAGCGTGCTCTTGCCTGCACCGCTGCGCCCGATGATGCCGAACACTTCGCCCGGCGGAATCGTCAGATTGACGTTGTGCAGCGCCTCGATCCAGCCTTGTGGGCCGGCGAAGCGCTGGGACACGTTTCGAATTTCGATCATGGAAAAAAGCAAAACGGCGGGTGTGCCGCGCGCCGCTCGCATTGACCGCCCCTTTCGGATATTCGGAAAACGCGTCGCGCCGGCAGACAGCCGCCGTTTGATGGACTGGATTTAGCTCGCCATTTTACCCTGGCACGCAAAATTCCTTTTAATAATCAATTTCGATATTTTCATAACCCATTTGCATTAGAGGGCACTGGCAGCGCGTCAGCGCTCGCCCGGCCGCTACACTGCTGCCGACAGACTGATACCGAAAACGAACCGCCCAACCAGGGAGCGAGATGGAGACCAGTCAGAAAACCGGCGCGGCCGACGCCATGGAGCCCACCGAGCGATCGACGCTGCGCACGCGCGACGGCGTCGAACTGCCGCTCTACGTTTGGCGCGCGAGCGCGCCGCCGCGCGCGGCCCTCGCGCTGGTTCACGGCCTGGCGGAGCATGCGGGCCGCTACGCGGCGCTTGCGGCGCGGCTGAACGCTGCGGGCATTGACGTCTACGCAATCGATCTGCGCGGCCATGGGCGTGCGCCAGGCCGCCGCACCTGGGTTGCGCGCGTCGACGAATATCTCGACGACGCCGAGGCGCTAGTCGCCCACGCGAGCACGCAATGCGCAGCACAGGGCACACCGCTCTTCCTGATGGGTCACAGCATGGGCGGCGCGATCGCCGCGCTCTACGCCGTCGAGCGCCTGCCGCAAACGCGCGTGCCGCTCGGGGGCCTGCTGCTCTCGAGCGCAGCGCTCGCGCCGGGCCGCGACGTGCCCGCATGGATGATCGCCGCGAGCCGCGTGATCAGCGCGATCTGGCCAACCTTTCCGGCGATGAAGATCGACGCGGCCCTGCTTGCGCGCGACCCCGCCGTGGTCGAAGCGAATCGCGCCGATCCGCTCGTGCATCACGGCGCGATACCCGCGCGCACGGGCGCGCAATTGCTGGAAGCGATGAAGCGCATCGAAGCGGGCCGCGCGCAATTGCGGCTACCCGTGCTGATCTGGCATGGCACTGAGGACAAGCTCACCGAGCCCGACGGCAGCCGCGCGTTTGGCGCGAACGTGGGATCGCCCGATCGCACGCTCACGCTGTATGAAGGCAGCTACCACGAAACGCTCAACGACCTCGATCGCGAACGCGTGATCGGCGCAATGATCGACTGGATCGATCAGCACTGCTGAGCGGCCAGACTCGCTATTTCGCTGCGCGCTTCTCGATGAATGCCTGCACGCCGTCGAGCGCGGGGTCGGTCATCATGTTGCAGGCCATGGTCTGCCCGGCCAGTTGATACGCGGCTTCGATGCCCATTTCGAGCTGCCGGTAGAAGAGCCCCTTGCCGGCCTCGACCGCCTCGCGCGGTTTCGCGCAGATGCTCGCGGCAAGCGCCGTCACGGCGGCGTCGAGTTCTTCGGCGGGCACCACGCGATTTACGAGGCCTTCGCGCAGCGCCTTTTCGGCGTCGATGAATTCGCCTGTCATGAGCATCTCAAAGGCCGCCTTGCGCGAAACGTTGCGCGAGAGCGGTACAGCAGGCGTCGAGCAGAAGAGCCCGAGATTGATGCCCGACACGGCAAAGCGCGCCGTGTCCGCCGCCACCGCCAGATCACACATCGCGACGAGCTGGCAGCCCGCCGCCGTCGCCACGCCTTGCACGCGCGCGATCACCGGCTGCGGCATCTTTTGAATGGTCAGCATCATCTTCGAGCAGCGTTCGAACAGCTTCGCGTAGTACTCGTGCGAGGGCGCCGCGCGCATTTCCCTGAGATCGTGGCCCGCGCAGAACGCGCGGCCCGCTGCAGCGATCACGATCACGCGCGCATCGGATTTCGCGAGCGCGGCGAGTTCGGCCTGCACGGCATCGATCAGCGCTTCGGAAAGCGCGTTGAACGCATCCGGGCGATTCAGCGTGAGGCGCACGACGCCTGGCACGCCGTACGCGTCGCACGTCACTTCAATCAGCGTTGGCGATGAGCAGGGATTGGCATTCACGATGCGTGTCTCCTACGTTCGAATGTGTGCGATGCGGGTCCGCGCCCAAAGCGGCGCGGGTTGCCTAGATATCGGCCAGCACGCGCAAATGCGCCACCACACTGCGGCCCAGCGCCGAGAGGTTGTAGCCGCCTTCGAGGCTGCTCACGATGCGCCCCTTCGCATAGCGGCGCGCGATCTCGCGAATCTGTTCCGTGATCCACGCGAAGTCGTCCTCCACGAGCCCCATGTTGCCGAGGTCGTCTTCGCGATGCGCGTCGAAGCCCGCCGAGACGAACACCATCTCCGGCTTGAACTCGTGCAGCCGCGGCAGCCACATGATGTCGATGGCCTCGCGCACTTCCATGCCTTTCGTGCGCGCCGCGATCGGCAAATTGACCATGTTCGGCGCCGGATTCTCGGCCCCCGAGTACGGATAGAACGGATGCTGGAAAAAGCTGCACATCAGCACGCGCGAATCGCCCGCGAACGCGGCTTCGGTGCCATTGCCGTGATGGACGTCGAAATCGACGATCGCCACGCGTTGCAGACCATGGACTTCCAGCGCATGGCGCGCCGCGATCGCGATGTTGTTGAAGAAGCAAAAGCCCATCGCGCGCGCGGGCTCCGCATGATGTCCGGGCGGCCGCACGCTGCAGAATGCGTTCTCGTAGCGCCCTGCGAGCACCGCGTCGGTGGCTGCGATCGCCGCGCCCGCCGCGCGCAGCGCCGCCTGCCACGTGTGCGGATTCATCAGCGTGTCGGGGTCGATGCTCGCGTAGCCTTCCGTGGGCGCCGTGTTGCGGATGAAGTCGATGTGCGCCTGGGTATGCACGCGCAGGAGGTCCGCCTCGGTCGCGAGCGGCGCCGATTCGTCGCGCTCGATCAGAGCGTCGATGCGGCTCGCGATCAGCTGGTCTTCGATGGCCTGCAGGCGCGCCGGGCATTCGGGATGCCATTCGCCCATCTCGTGCAGCAGAAAATCGGGGTGAGAGAAGAAACCGGTCGTCATGGGTCGCACTAACCGCGGGCTTCGCGCATGCGCGCGGCCGCGGGTCTCCTTCGATCTGTCGGCCAGAGATGGCGCTTTGGCGCCTGACTCTGGTCCCATGCAATCTGATTGCATTTGTCTGGCGGCGCGCCGGCCGGCGCGCGAACAGACACCACGTTACCACAGCGACCTGGTGCTCACGCGCCACGCCGGCGCGCAACGGCCCAATTCCCATAAGGCGCTCGGTTATACTGCCCGGGATCTTCCTGGCCCGCTCTCCCCCTCTCTCGCTCATGACGCTCAAGACCGCTCTGTCCGCTTCCAGCCGCCCACGTCGCACGACCCTCGCACTCGCGCTTTGCGTTGCGGCGTCGCTGTGCACCGGCGCGGCGCGCGCGCAAACTGCCGCGCCGAAATCGCGACAGACGCCGCTCACGCTCGCGCAAGCCCAGCCGCAAACGCCGGCGCAAGGCCAGACGTTCGAAGAGGAAATCGTCCCGCAGCGCTACGCGAACAATCCGGACGTCGATGGCTTCATCAACGACATGGTGGCGCGCTACGACTTCGATCCCACTGCGCTGCACGCGCTCTTCGCGAGCGCGAATTATTCGGCGACGGCGGTGAAGCTCGTCACGCCCTCGCCCGTTCCGGGCGTGAAGAACTGGCGCGCGTATCAGGCGCGCTTTCTCGACCCAGTGCGCATCAATGCGGGCGTGCGCTTCTGGCGCGCGAACCAGGCTACGCTGCAGCGCGCGTCGGAAGAGTTTGGCGTGCCGCCCGAGGTGATCGTCGGCATCATTGGCGTGGAGACGATCTATGGCCGCTACATGGGCAACTTCCGCGTGCTCGATGCGCTCACCACGCTGGCCTTCGATTATCCGAACACGCCGAACCGCGCCGAGCGCATGGCAACGTTCCGTAAGAATCTCGAAGACTATCTCGTGTGGACGCGCGACTCCCAGATCGATCCGTCGTCGGTGCTCGGCTCGTACACGGGCGCGATCGGCATTCCGCAGTTCCTGCCGAGCAGCATCGTGCAGTACGCGGTCGACTATGAAGGCAACAATCACATCGACCTGCGCGCGAGCACGGCCGACGCGATCGGCAGCGTGGCGAACTATCTGCGGCAGAACGGCTGGGAATCGGGCCGGCCCGTGGTGTGGAATATCGCGACCGACGCGGGCAGCCTCGGCATTGCGCAAGCCGCGGCGGACGGCAAGCCGGAACCGCGCTGGCCGCTCAGCCAGTTGCTGCGCTCGGGGCTCGTGCTCGATCAGCCGGACGTGGACATCGCCGCCGAGGCGGGCACGCCCGTCACGGTGATCGACCTGCCCTCGCCCGGACGCGGCACCGAGTACAAGCTCGGGCTCAAGAATTTCTATGTGCTCACGCGCTATAACCGCAGCTTCTTCTATGCGCTTGCGGTGTATCAGCTGGGTATGCGCGTGAAGGCGCAGATGCTGGCGACGCAGCCGGGCGTGGGTGTGGGCCCGGCGAACGGCAATGGTGAGAATGGTGGAAACGGTGGCGGCAACGGAAATGGCAACGGCATGAACAGTGCCCCGAACGGTACGGGCACGACGCCACCCGGTCAGCAAGACTAATTTCAGCGGCACAAAACAAAACGGCCTTCGGAAACACCGAAGGCCGTTTTGTTTGCACTTACGCTTGAATCAAGCGGGAAACACACCCGTAGACAGATAACGGTCGCCACGATCGCAGACGATGAACACGATCGTCGCGTTCTCGACCTGGCGCGCAACACGCAATGCCACCTCGCATGCGCCGCCCGACGAGATACCCGCGAAAATGCCTTCGACCGAGGCAAGCCGGCGCGCCATGTTTTCGGCGGCGGCCTGGCTCACGTTCTCCACGCGATCCACGCGGCTGCGGTCGAAAATCTTCGGCATGTACGCTTCGGGCCACTTGCGAATGCCCGGAATGCGCGAGCCTTCTTCCGGCTGCGCACCGACGATCTCGATGGCCTGATTCTTTTCCTTCAGGAACTGGGACGTGCCCATGATCGTGCCGGTCGTGCCCATTGACGAAACGAAGTGCGTGATGCGCCCTTCAGTGTCGCGCCAGATTTCCGGGCCGGTGGCCTCGTAATGCGCAAGCGGGTTGTCCGGATTGGCGAACTGGTCGAGGATGATGCCCTTGCCGTCGCGCTGCATTTGCTCGGCGAGGTCGCGCGCATATTCCATACCGCCCTTGACGGGCGTGAGCATGATTTCCGCGCCATAAGCGGCCATGCTCTGACGGCGTTCGACCGAAAGGTCCTCCGGCATGATGAGCACCATCTTGTAGCCGCGAATCGCCGCTGCCATGGCGAGCGCGATGCCCGTATTGCCGCTCGTCGCTTCGATGAGCGTATCGCCCGGCTTGATGCGGCCGCGCTCTTCGGCTTTGCGGATCATCGAAAGCGCCGGGCGGTCCTTCACCGACCCAGCCGGGTTGTTGCCTTCCAGCTTGGCCAGCAGGACGTTATTGCGGGCGCGGATTTCGTCGTCCGGCAGGCGGACGAGCTGCACGAGCGGGGTATTGCCGATCGTGTCTTCAATGGTCTTGTAGGGCATGGGAATGGCAGTAAGGCGCAATGACGTGATCCGTCGATTCTAAACCACGCGGCCACCGACCGCTGGAGACCCCGCTGGAACCCATTACGCTGGTATGGCCGCAGGCTCGCGACCCAATCTCGATGCGCGGCAAAAAGCCCGCGGCCCGGGCCGCGGGTCAACGTCGCGGGCCGACTTCACCTGAGCGACACCTGAAGGAGACTACACCCCGCGCGGCTTACGCACGAGACGCGGGGGAAAAACGCGAGCGGACGCCTACTTCTTGACGGCCACGGTAGCCGGCTGAGGCGCCCCTGCCTTCGCGGGCGTTGCCTGTGCAACCTTCGCCTGCCCCGCCTGGGCATTCGCGGGCCCGACGGCCAATCCTTCGGCCTGCAAACGTTCGACGGTATGGCCACCGAGGCCCTTCACGCGCTTGCCGAGGTCAGCGGCATCCTTGTACGGGCCGTGCGCGGAGCGTTCGTCGAGAATGGCCTTGGCGCGCGCGGGCCCAATACCCTTGATGCCGCGAAGCGCGTCTTCGTTGGCCGTGTTGACGTCCACGGCCGCGAAGGCGTGGCTGAATACGGCCAGAAGCGCGGCCGCCGCAAGGATTTTTCGGAACATGCTGGATCTCCCTGAAAACGCCGGCGACCATCGCCGGCGAGGAGAGTCCAGTTTATGAAGTCACGGCTTCGCGTTACACCTGGCCAGAAAGCCAACGTACGTAACGATCCACGCCTTCCTGCACCGTCAGGAACGGCGCGTCGTAGCCCGCTGCGCGCAGCTTCGACTGGTCCGCTTGCGTGAAGCACTGATACTTGCCGCGCAGCGCGTCGGGGAACGGGATGTACTCGATCAGCCCTTCCTTGACCTGCTCCGCGAGCGAAAGCGCAGGCTTGCCTTCCATCGCGCGCAGCGTATTCACCACGGTCGTTGCGATGTCGTTGAACGGCTGCGCACGGCCGCTTCCGAGATTGAAGATGCCCGTCTTCTCCGGATGATCGAAGAAGAACAGGTTGACCTTCACCACGTCCTCGACAGAGACGAAGTCGCGCGTCTGCTCGCCCGGCGCGTAGCCGTTGTACTCGCCGAACAGCTTCACGCGGCCTTCCGCGCGGAACTGGTTGAAGTTGTGGAACGCTACCGAAGCCATGCGCGCCTTGTGCGTCTCGCGCGGCCCGTACACGTTGAAGTAGCGAAAGCCCGCAATCTGGCTTTGCGCCTTGGGCAGCACGCGGCGGATCACCTGGTCGAACAGGAACTTCGAATAGCCGTACACGTTCAGCGGCGCTTCGACTTCGCGTTCTTCGACAAAGCGCGTCGAGCCGCCATAGATCGCCGCCGACGACGCATACAGAAACTGCACGCGCTGTGCGAGGCACGCGTCGAGCACGGCGCGGCTATAGCGGAAGTTGTTGTCCATCATGTAGCGGCCGTCGGTTTCCATCGTGTCCGAACAGGCGCCTTCGTGGAATACCGCGCGCACGTTGCCGAAATCGCCGCGCGTGAAGCGCTCGACGAACTCGGTCTTGTCGATGTAGTCGTCGATCTCGCAATCGACGAGATTCCTGAACTTGTCCGCGCGGGTGAGATTGTCGACGGCGATGATGCGGTCTTCGCCGCGTTCGTTCAGCGCCTTGACGATGTTGCTGCCGATAAAGCCGGCCGCGCCGGTGACGATGAGAGTCATGATAGGTCTGCGGTGACGAGGTTCACGCGAGGTTGATGCGAGGTTGACCCACAACCGGGAAAACTCTCCGGAAATCCCGGCCGGGGTGCGAGCGCGCTACGCGAGCGCGTGCGGAACGTTATTGAAAGAGTTCGTCGTAGTCGACGGTGGCCGTACCGAGCTTGCCGACCACGATGCCGGCCGCGCGATTCGCGAGCGCAACGCCCTCGACGAGCGGCAAACCCGCGCCCAGCATGACCGCGACAGTCGCGATCACCGTGTCGCCGGCGCCCGAGACATCATACACTTCGCGCGCGTCAGCCGCCGCGTGCAGCGCGCCGTCGTCGGAAAAGAGCGTCATACCCTCTTCTGAGCGCGTGAGCAGCAGCGCGTCGAACTGCAGTTCGTGGCGCAGCTTCGTCACGCGTGCGTGCAGGTCCTCCTCGGATTTCCAGGTGCCCACCACTTCGCGCAGCTCCGCGCGGTTCGGCGTGATGAGGCTCGCGCCGCGATAGCGCTCCCAGTCGTCGCCCTTGGGGTCGACCAGAACTGCCTTGCCCGCAGCGCGCGCCTTCGCGATCATCTGCGTGACGTGCGTGAGGCCGCCCTTCGCGTAGTCGGAGAGCAGAATCACGTCGTGCGTGGGCAGCAGCGCGTCGAAACGTGCGAGGCCGGCAAGCAGGATCTCGTGCGCGGGCGTGTTCTCGAAGTCCACGCGCAAGAGCTGTTGCTGGCGCGAAAGCACGCGCAGCTTGATGGTGGTCGGCAACGAGGGATCGCGTTCGAGATACGCGTTCACGTTGCTTTCGTCGAGCAACTCGACGATGCGCTCGCCGGGTTCGTCATGGCCCAACACGCACAGGAGGCCCGCATGGGCACCGAGCGCCGCCGCGTTGCGCGCGACGTTCGCGGCGCCGCCGAGGCGGTCTTCCTTGCGCTGCACATGCACGACCGGCACCGGCGCTTCCGGCGAGATGCGGTTGACGTCGCCGAACCAGTAGCGGTCGAGCATGACGTCGCCCACCACCAGCACGCGCGAGGTGGCGAGCTTCTCGCGCGGCACGACGCGCACTTCGGGCGCGATCGCCGTGGCAAGCGCGCTGACAGGCGCGGCTTCAGGCTGCGGAGTTTGCGAGATTGACATGGGGCCGCCCAATCGAGTGATAGTCAATGCCGAGCTCTGCCATGGCGTCGGGCTCGTAGAGATTGCGTCCGTCGAAGATACGCGGTGCCTTGAGCACCTTCTTCAAGTGCACGAAGTCGGGCGCCTTGAACGCGGTCCATTCGGTGACGATCACGAGCGCGTCAGCGTCCGTGAGCGCGTCGTCCTGGCTCGATGCGAACGAAAGGCGCGCATGCTGCTCGGGCGCGTGCGCGAGATCGAGCGCGAATACACGCTGCGCTTCCTCGGCCGCGACCGGATCCCACGCGGCCACCGTCGCGCCGCGCGCAAGCAGGTCGGCGATCAGACGGCGGCTCGGCGCTTCGCGCATATCGTCGGTGTTCGGCTTGAATGCGAGGCCCCACACCGCGAAGTGCTTGCCCGTGAGGTCTTCGCCGCACACCTTGGCGATCTTCTTGACGAGCACCTCCTTCTGGCCGTGATTGACCTCCTCGACCGCTTCGAGCACGCGCAGGTTCTGGCCCGACTCCGCGGCCGTGCGGATCAGCGCCTGCACGTCCTTCGGAAAGCACGAGCCACCGTAGCCGCAGCCCGCGTACAGGAAGTGATAGCCGATGCGCGGATCGGAACCGATGCCGCGGCGCACCGACTCGATGTCGGCGCCCACGCGGTCGGCGAGATTCGCCATCTCGTTCATGAACGAGATGCGCGTGGCGAGCATGGCGTTGGCCGCGTACTTCGTGAATTCGGCGGAGCGCACGTCCATGTAGATCGTGCGCTCGTGATTGCGGTTGAACGGCGCGTAGAGGCGTTTCATCTTCTCGCGCGCGGCGTTGCCGTTCTCGTCCTCGTCGAGCCCGATGATGATGCGGTCCGGGCGCATGAAGTCGTCCACGGCCGCGCCCTCTTTCAGGAACTCGGGATTCGAGACGACCGAGAAGCGATGGTCCACGCTGTGCATAAGGCCGCGCTTGGCCAGTTCTTCGGCCAGCACGCCGTGTACGCGCTGCGCCGTGCCGACCGGGACCGTCGACTTGTCGACGACCACCTTGAAGCCGTTCATGTGGCGGCCAATGCTGCGCGCCGCCTCGAGCACGTACTGGAGATCGGCCGAGCCGTCTTCGTCAGGCGGCGTGCCCACGGCGATGAACTGCACCTCGCCGTGCTCGACGCTCGCCGCCACGTCGGTGGAAAACGTGATGCGCCCGGCCGCGCGGTTGCGCGCGATGAGTTCGAGCAGGCCCGGTTCGTGAATCGGCACGCCGCCGCCATTCAAGATGTCGATCTTGCGCGGATCGACATCGAGGCAAAACACGTCGTGGCCGATTTCGGCAAGACACGCACCGGTGACGAGGCCGACGTAGCCGGTACCGACAATGGTGATCTTCATAGGCGCTCCGGTGACAGATGCTGATGTTGTATTGACTGTGTGTGCGTGGCCGCCCAGGCGCCCGGCAACGGGCGCTGCCCTTAGGCTCAGCTCGACGCGGGAACCGGCTCGACGCGGCGCGGCGCATAGGTTTCCCAACCGCTGCAGCCAGGACACTGCCAGTAGAAGAGGCGCGCCCGGAAGCCGCAGTTCTGGCAGGTGTAACGAGGCAGGTTCTTGGTGCGCTGCTGGAGCAGCTTGCGCATCAGTTCGAGTTCGCTGCGGCGCGGCTCTTCGGCCGTTGCCTGCTGCGCTTCGAGCAGGCGCGCCATGCCGGCGAGATTCGGGGACTTCTCCATCTGCGTGCGGGCGAGCGAGTGCGCCGCTTCGGCGCCGCGCAGCGCGGCGACATGCTTGTACGCGACGTCGAGCAGGTCGTTGGACGGATACGCATCGACCCACGTCGTGAGCAGTTGCGCGCCCTCTTCGGCGCGGCCGAGCGTCTCATAGGCCTTCATGACCTTTTCAGCGACGAGCGGTAAATACGCGGGGTTTTGCGCCTCGACTTCGCGCCAGTGACGAAGCGCCGTCTCGCAATCACCGCTTGCCGCATCGACATCGCCCGCGAGGATCGTCGCGCGCACGTTCTGCGCATTGGCCTTGAGCGCCAGCGTCAGCTGACGGCGCGCTTCGTCGGGCTTCTTCTGCTGGAGCGCTTCCTGAGCGAGCTCGCAATGGAACTGCGCGATCTCGAGGTCGAGCGAAGCCGCGCCCATCGTTTCGAGATGACGTGCGGTGTCGATGCAGCGGTTCCAGTCCTTCTCGATCTCGTAGATCGCGAGCAGCGCGCGCTGTGCGCCAAGCGCGAAGTCGCCCGACTTGAGCTTGCCGAAGGTTTCCTCTGCGCGGTCGAGCATGCCGGCCTTCAGGAAGTCCTGGCCGAGTTCATAGAGCGCGTGGTCGCGCTCGTTCACGGGCAGGTCGGAGCGCGAGAGCAAATTCTGATGCACGCGGATCGCGCGATCGGTC
The DNA here is from genome assembly GCF_905220195.1 of Paraburkholderia sp. J8-2. Taxonomy (NCBI): domain Bacteria; kingdom Pseudomonadati; phylum Pseudomonadota; class Betaproteobacteria; order Burkholderiales; family Burkholderiaceae; genus Paraburkholderia; species Paraburkholderia sp. J8-2. The sequence goes on along the minus strand of NZ_CAJMZA010000005.1, from coordinate 409,537 downwards.
TCGCCGCGGCGGCGAAACAGATTGCCGAGCGCAAAGTGCAGTTCGACGGTTTCCGGGTCGAGCTTGGCGACCTCGATGAACGCGTCGATGGCCTTGTCCGGCTGCTCGTTGAGCAGGAAATTCAGCCCGCGGAAATACGAGCGCGGCAGGTTGGCGCTTTCGGAAAGGAGTGCCTTCAGGTCGTAGCGCGACGCCATCCAGCCGAGCGCGAAAGCCACGGGAATGACGAGGAGCCACCAAAAATCGAGATCCATGCGAGCGATGGTATGAGCGGAAAATCAGCCGCACCCGTTCAGGCGCGCGGCACGGCAATACAAATCAGATGAGCGGCGGCAGCGGCGGCTCGACGCTCGGCGTGGGCGTTTCACGCGCCACACGCAGGTCGCGTTTGAGGCGGCCGTTTTCCATGCGCAGCCGGAACACGCCAGGCAGCGCGGAAAGCAGCCCCGCCAGCAGCCCCACCACAAAGAACGCGAGGCCGATCAGGATCAGCGGAGCCTGCCATGAATATCCGGCCAGAAAGTTCAGCGTCGCGGTTTGCGTGTTGGCGAGCGCGAGTACGAGCAGCAGCACGAACACCAGCACACGGATCACCCAGGCGATCAATCTCATTGAAGGATTCTCTTGGCAGTTGAGAAAGGCGCCGGCGTGGCGGACATGCTGCGCCGCAGCACAAGCCGCGCCGAAGTGTCCCGTATTGTAATTGAACGGCTCGCGCGCCGACACGTGTGAGCGAGCGCGGCGCCAGATCAAACCGGGGCGCCAACGCAAACAGCGTCGAAAAGGCGCAGACGAAAAAAAGCGCCGGGGTGGTTCACCCCAGCGCTTTTTACCGGTCCATGCATTCTGGCCATCTGGCATTGACCGCCGACGACCGCAATCGCCTGATCGCAAAAACGATCCAACGCTTACAGGTCGTCGTCCGGCTCGTCCGCCTTCAGCGGCTCGCCCGAATTACGGTCCACGCGCTCGCGCAGTTCCTTGCCCGGCTTGAAGTGCGGTACGAACTTCTCAGGCACCAGCACCTTTTCACCCGACTTGGGATTGCGCCCAACGCGCGACGGCCGACGATTCAGGCCGAAGCTGCCAAAGCCACGAATTTCGATGCGATGGCCCTTGGCAAGCGCCTCGGACATCGCATCGAGCATCGTCTTGACCGCGAAATCCGCGTCCTTGAGAACAAGTTGCGGAAATCGCGTAGCCAGCTGCGCGACCAATTCAGATTTGGTCATACTTCAGCTTGCCCCCGTTTGAGGCTTACTGGTTCTGGCCGTCGAGCTTGGCCTTGAGCAGCGCGCCGAGGTTGGTCGTGCCGGTGGCAGCCTGACCCGAATCAGCCGACATGCTGCGCAGTGCTTCCTGCGTCTCGGCCGAGTCCTTCGCCTTGATCGACAGGTTGATGCCACGCGACTTGCGATCGATGTTGATGATCATCGCGTTGACCTTGTCGCCTTCCTTCAGCACGTTGCGAGCATCTTCCACGCGGTCTTGCGCGATTTCCGAAGCACGCAGGTAGCCTTCGACGTCCGCCGTCAGGGTGATAACTGCACCCTTCGCGTCCACCGACTTCACGACGCCGTCGACCGTTGCGCCCTTGTCGTTGATTGCAACGAAGTTGCTGAACGGGTCGCCTTCGAGCTGCTTGATGCCGAGCGAAATGCGTTCCTTCTCGACGTCGATGCCCAGAACCACGGCTTCGACTTCGTCGCCCTTCTTGTACTTGCGAACGGCTTCTTCGCCAGCTTCCGACCACGACAGGTCCGAAAGGTGAACCAGACCATCGATGCCGCCAGGCAGACCGATGAACACGCCGAAGTCGGTGATCGACTTGATTGCGCCTTGCAGCTTGTCGCCCTTCTTGAAGTTGCGGCTGAAGTCATCCCACGGATTCGGCTTGCATTGCTTCATGCCGAGCGAGATGCGGCGGCGGTCTTCGTCGATCTCGAGGACCATGACTTCGACTTCGTCGCCCAGCTGGACAACCTTCGACGGAGCAACGTTCTTGTTGGTCCAGTCCATTTCCGACACGTGAACCAGGCCTTCGATGCCCGATTCGACTTCGACGAACGCGCCGTAGTCGGTGATGTTCGTGACCTTACCGAACAGGCGCGTGCCCGACGGGTAACGGCGCGAGATGCCTTCCCACGGATCGTCGCCCAGTTGCTTGATACCGAGCGAAACGCGGTTCTTTTCCTGGTCGAACTTGAGGATCTTCGCGGTGACTTCCTGGCCAACCGAGAGAACTTCGCTCGGGTGACGCACGCGACGCCATGCGATGTCGGTGATGTGCAGCAGGCCGTCGATACCGCCGAGGTCCACGAACGCGCCGTAGTCGGTGATGTTCTTGACCACGCCGTTGACGATCGCGCCTTCCTTCAGCGTTTCGAGCAGCTTTGCGCGCTCTTCGCCTTGCGTGGCTTCGATCACTGCGCGGCGCGACAGCACGACGTTGTTACGCTTGCGGTCGAGCTTGATGACGCGGAATTCGAGGGTCTTGCCTTCGTACGGCGTCGTGTCCTTGACCGGACGCGTGTCGACGAGCGAACCCGGCAGGAACGCGCGGATGCCGTTGACCATGACGGTCATGCCGCCCTTGACCTTGCCCGTGATCGTGCCGGTCACGAGTTCGTTGTTGTCGAGGGCCTTTTCCAGCGACAGCCACGAAGCGAGACGCTTCGCCTTGTCGCGCGACAGGATGGTGTCGCCGTAGCCGTTTTCCAGCGCGTCGATCGCGACGGAAACGAAATCACCCGCCTGAACCTCCACTTCGCCCTGGTCGTTCAGGAATTCCTCGATAGGAATATAAGCCTCGGACTTCAGGCCAGCGTTCACGACCACGAAGTTGTGGTCGACGCGCACGACTTCAGCGGAGATGACTTCGCCGGCGCGCATGTCCTGGCGGGTCAGCGACTCTTCGAACAGAGCCGCAAAGGATTCGGTATTGGGGGTGGAGGTTTGCAGGTCGGACATAAAAATCTGGATTTGCATGGTTTTCGCTGCACCGTTGGCCAGTCTTGACCGGTGGTGCGTTGAGGCCGGAACGCTTACGCTCGCGGCACAGATGCAAAAGCCATACTGGGTTAAAGGGTTTAACACACGCCCTGTTTCTTTCCAGGGCACCAACTGGCACTGCTACTGCTTTCTTTACTGCGCTTTGCCGCGCTCGTGAATTACCGCACGGGCCGCAGTTGGCTCGCCCCCTGATACCACCGCACCACCTGTTCGACCGCCTGGTCGACGGAGAGCGCCGAAGTATCGAGAAGCTGCGCATCTGCTGCGGGCTTGAGCGGCGCGGCCGCGCGGTTACTGTCGCGCGCGTCGCGTTCACGCAAATCCCGAAGCAAGTCATCCATATTAGCAGAAAAACCTTTTTGGATCAATTGCTTATGCCGGCGGGCCGCGCGAGCCTCCACGCTGGCCGTCAAAAACACCTTCAGAACGGCGTCCGGGAAGATCACGGTGCCCATGTCGCGGCCGTCCGCCACGAGCCCGGGAAGCTTGCGAAACGCCCGCTGGCGCGCCACGAGCGCCGTGCGCACGGCCGGATGCGCGGCGATCATCGAGGCGCGGTTGCCCACCTCCTCGGCGCGAATATCGTTCGAAACGTCAACGCCGTCGAGCTGTGCGAGCCCCTCGCGGAACGTGATATGGAGGTCATCGATCAGTTTCGCCAGGCTCTCGGCGTCGTCGGCGGCAATTGTGTAGCGCACGCTCGCGAGCGCCGCCAGCCGGTACAGCGCGCCGCTGTCGAGCAGGTGAAAGCCGAGTTGGGCGGCGACCAGCGCGGCCACCGTGCCTTTGCCGGAAGCGGTCGGGCCGTCGATCGTGATGACGGGCGTCGGATAAAAGGGACGGGTCGATTTCATGCGGCAAAGGTACTCGGCTTCGTTTGAATCAAGGTTGCGCGAGCGCCAGGAAGCGCTCGAAATAATCGGGGAACGTCTTGCCGACGCACTTCGGGTCGTTGATGCGCACCGGCACGCCGCCGAGGCTCACGAGCGAGAAGCACATCGCCATGCGGTGATCGTCGTAGGTGTCGATTGCGGCGTTCGGCGTAAGTTTCTCGGGCGGGCGCACGATCAGGTAATCGGGGCCCTCTTCCACATTCGCGCCCACCTTGCGCAGCTCGGTGGCCATCGCGGCGATGCGGTCGGTTTCCTTCACGCGCCAGCTCGCGATGTTGCGCAACGTGGTCGCGCCATCGGCGAACAGCGCGGCGACCGCGATCGTCATGGCCGCGTCGGGAATCAGGTTGAAGTCCATGTCGATGGGGTCGAGCTTGCCGTGATCGTTGCCGATCCCGCGCACTTCGATCCAGTCGTCGGCGACCGTGACGTTCGCGCCCATGCGCATGAGCGCCGCCGCGAATTCAACGTCGCCCTGGATGCTCGAGCGCCCCACGCCTTCCACGCGCAGCGGGCCGCCGCCAATCGCGCCCGCGGCGAGGAAGTACGACGCGGAAGACGCATCGCCCTCCACCATGATCTTGCCGGGCGACTGGTAACGCACGCCCGCCGGGATCTCGAAACGATGCCAGCCGTGGCGCTCGACCTTCACGCCGAAACGCTCCATCAACTTGATCGTGATTTCGATGTAGGGCTTGGAGATCAGTTCACCGTCCACCTCGACGATCGTCATGCCGTCCTTCGCGCGCACGAGCGGCAGCGTCATGAGCAGCGCGGTGAGGAACTGGCTCGACACGTCGCCGCGCACGCGGATCGGCGCCTCGACCGAAATCGGCGCCGGGCGGATGCGCAACGGCGGAAAACCTTCGTTCTCCTCGTAATCGATCTTCGCGCCGATCTGGCGCAGGCCATCCACGAGGTCGCCGATGGGCCGCTCGTGCATGCGCGGCACGCCGTGAATGCGGTAGTCGCCGCCGTTCACCGCGAGCGCGGCCGTAAGCGGTCGCACCGCCGTGCCCGCGTTGCCGAGAAAGAGATCGGCGCGCACTGCCTGGAACGCGCCGCGCGTGCCCTGCACGACACAGGTGTCGCCCTCGCGCTTCAATTTCACGCCGAGCTTTTCCAGCGCGTCGAGCATGACGCGCGTGTCGTCGGAGTCGAGCAGGTTCGTGATGGTCGTGTCGCCCTCGGCCAGCGCCGCGAGCAGCAGCACGCGGTTCGAGATGCTTTTCGAGCCGGGCAGACGGATCGTGCCGGACGCATGGGTGAACGGTCCGAGATCGAGGTGTTCCATGAGCGTGTCCTGAGAATGCCTGGGTTGCAGCCTGGTTTTTGCGGCGCTCGCGCCGCCGGGCTTAAGTCCTGCTTGCTTATTTGCCTGGTGCTGCGTCGATGGCCGCCGCGGCGCCCTTGCCGCCGCGCTCTTGCCATGCCTCGCGCGCCGCGCGCGAACGCGCAAACACGGTTTCGAGCGCTGCGCCGTCGCCGGCGTCGATCGCCGCGCGCAGCCTCGCCAGCACCTCAGTGTAGCCGTCGAGTTCGGCAAGCAGCGCGGTGCGGTTCGCAAGGCACACGTCGCGCCACATTTCGGGGCTCGACGCGGCGATGCGCGTGAAATCGCGAAAGCCGCCCGCCGCGAACGAGAACTTCAGTTGCGCGTCGGGCGAAGCGAGAATCTGGTCGACGAGTGCAAACGACAGCACGTGGGGCAGATGGCTCACCGAAGCGAATACGCGGTCGTGTTGCGCGGCCGGCATCTCGCCGATCACGGCACCCGTGGCGCGCCACATCGCGGCAATGCGCTCGACCGATGCCGGCGCGTTTTCCTCGAGCGGGCACAGCACGACGTTGCGGCCCACGTAGAGATCGGGCAACGCAGCGTCGACGCCGCTCGACTCGCGCCCGGCGATCGGGTGCCCTGGCACGAACTGCGCGATGCGCGCGCCGAGCGCCGCACGGGCCGCGGCGATCACATCGCTCTTGGTGCTGCCGGCGTCGGTGACGATGGTCTCGCTGCCGAGGTGCGGCGCGATGCGCTCGAGCAGCGCCTGGGTTTGCGCAACGGGTGCGGCGATCAACACGATATCGGCGCCATCGAGCGCGGCGGCGAGCGCCGCTTCGTCGTCGAGCGTCGCGGCGGCGTCGATCACGCCGAGTTCGAGCGCGCGCGACACCGAGTGCGCACTGCGGCCCACGCCGATCACCTGCGCGCCCTCTCGTGCCGACGAACCGCGCTCGCGCAACGCACGCGCGAGCGACCCGCCGATCAGGCCCACACCGAAAATCACGAGTTTGTTAAACGAAAACTCAGTCACGACGCCACCGAATAGAGTAAAGGTCGCGCGCTCAAGGCGCGCCGAGCGCTCGCTCGAGGGCCGCGACGAACGCCGCGTTCTCCTCGGGCAAACCGATCGTCACACGCAGCCACTGCGGCAAACCATAGTTGCCCACCGGCCGCACGATCACAGCCTGCTTGAGCAGCGCGAGGTTCACGCGCTCGCCCGCGCCGTCGTCCGCTGCATCCTTCGCCACGCGCACCAGCACGAAATTACCGTCCGAAGGCACGTATTCGAGGCCGAGGCGCTCGAACGCGGCGGTTAGCGTGCGATAGCCTTCGGCGTTGAGCGCCGCGCTGCGCTCGAGGAACGCCGTGTCGCCAAGCGCGGCGATAGCGGCGGCCTGCGCGAGCGTGTTGACGTTGAACGGCTGGCGCAGACGGTTGAGCAGATCGGTCAACTCCGGCTGCGCAATCGCAAAGCCGATGCGCAGGCCGGCGAGCCCGTAGGCCTTCGAGAACGTGCGCGAAACGAGCAGGTTCGGATAGCGGCGCACCCACGCGATCGAGTCGTAGCGCTTCTCCGCCGCGAGGTATTCCGTGTACGCCTCGTCGAGCACGACTGCGACATGCGCGGGCACCTTCGCGATGAACGCCTCGAGCTTCGCACCGTCGATGAACGTGCCAGTCGGGTTGTTCGGATTCGCCACGAACACGAGACGTGTGTCTTCATCGATTGCCGCGAGCATCGCGTCGAGATCGTGCCCGTAGTGCACGGCCGGCGTGACGAGATGGCGCGCGCCAAGGCCCTGCGTCGCGAGAGCATAGACCGCGAACGAGTACTGCGAATAAACGATCGACTGGCCGCGCTCGACGAACGCATGCGCGGCCATTTCGAGAATGTCGTTGCTGCCGTTGCCAAGCGTGATCCATTCGGCCGGCACGTCGTAGCGCGCGGCCAGCGCGGCCTTCAACTCGAACGCGTTCGAATCCGGATAGCGGCCCAGTTCGCTCGCGGCCTGCGCGATTGCACGCTGCGCCGACTCGGGCACGCCGAGCGGATTCTCGTTCGACGCGAGCTTCACGATGCGCGCCTCGTCGAGCCCGAACTCGCGGGCGACTTCGGAAATCGGTTTGCCGGCGATGTAAGGCGCGATTGCGCGCACATACGAGGGGCCGAATTGCGTGGTCATGCGTCTCTCCAGGGCTCAAGGCGCCGGGCGTACAACGGCCGGTTGGGACGGATCGGGAAAGGCGCGCCGCCCGGCATCCTCATGCGGCGGGCGGCGATTGGGCGGCGTTCGGCGGTGGGCCGCCCGCACCTTCCGCGCTTTAGCGCGCGCGCGGATACGAGCCGAGAATCTTCAGAAACGCGGCTTTCTTGCTGAGTTCGTCGAGCGCGGCGGCCACGGCGGGTTCGTCGCGATGGCCTTCGAAGTCGATGTAGAAGTAGTACTCCCACGTGCTGCCAAGGCGTGCCGGCCGCGACTCGAAACGCGTCATCGACACGCTGTGGCGCGCGAGCGGTTCGAGCAGCTTGTACACCGCGCCCGGCTCGTTCTTCACCGAAACAATCATCGAGGTCTGGTCGCGGCCCGTCGCGCCCGCCGGCTGCTTGCCGATCATCACGAAGCGCGTGCGGTTGTGCGGGTCGTCCTGGATCAGCGCGTTGGCGATCAGCAAACCGTAGTGCGTGGCGGCGCGGTCGCCGGCAATCGCCGCAACCGTCGGGTCGGCGGCGGCCAGACGCGCGGCTTCCGCATTGCTCGACACCGGCTGACGCTCGAGCTGCGGCGCGTTCGCGGTCAGCCAGTGCTGGCACTGCGCGAGCGCCTGCGGGTGCGCGCACACGCGCTTCACGCCGTTCAGGTTGCCGCTCAGCGTCATCAGATTGTGCTGAATCGGCAGCGCGATTTCGCCGCCAATGACGAGCTGCGTTTCGAGGAACAGGTCGAGCGTGCGTGAAACGGCGCCTTCGGTCGAATTCTCGACCGGCACGACGCCGAACTCGGCGGCGCCCGCCTCGACCGAGCGGAACACCTCGTCGATCGACGGGCACGGCAGGCCTTCGATCGACTGACCGAAGTACTGGTACATCGCCTGTTCGCTATAGGTGCCGACCGGGCCGAGGAACGCGGCCGAAATCGTCTTTTCGAGCGAACGGCTCGCGGCCATGATCTCGCGCCAGATCGCGCTGATGTGATCGTTGCCGAGCGGGCCGTCGCTCATGTTCTGCAGGCGCTCGATCACCTGAAGCTCGCGCTCCGGGCGAAACACCGGCGCGTTGAAATGCTTCTTGACCTCGCCCACTTCGAGCGCGACCGAGGCGCGCTGGTTCAGGAGCGCGATGAGTTGCGCGTCGATCGCATCGATGCGTTCGCGCAGCGGCTTGAGTTGGGAGTTGAGTTCGTCGTCCATGCGTAAAACCGGCAATCTGAAAGGATGCGCGCGGCGCCGCTTCGCTCGGTGAGCGAGGCGCGCTTACGCGTGCTTCGCCTCGAATTCCTTCATGTACTCGACCAGCGCCTTCACTGCCTCGAGCGGCACCGCGTTGTAAATCGATGCCCGCATGCCGCCGACGGACTTGTGGCCCTTCAGCTGCAACAGCCCGCGCGCTTTGGCGCCGGCGAGGAAATCTGCGTTACGTGTTTCGTCGGCGAGGAAGAACGGCACGTTCATCCGCGAGCGCGCGCGGCGCTCCACCTTGTTAATGTAGAAGCTGCTTGCGTCGATCGTGTCGTAGAGCAGCTTCGCTTTTTCCACATTGCGCGCCTCGATGACTTCGAGACCGCCCTGGCGCTTGAGCCACTTGAACACGAGGCCCGCGATATAGATCGCGTAGGTCGGCGGCGTGTTGAACATCGAATTGTTCGCGGCCACGGTTTTCCATTCGAACGCCGACGGGCAAATCGGCATCGAACGATCGAGCAAGTCCTCGCGCACGATCACGACCGTCACGCCCGCCATGCCGATATTTTTCTGCGCGCCGCCGTAGAGCACGCCGTACTTGGCGATGTCCATCGGGCGCGACAGGATGTGCGACGAGGCGTCAGCCACGAGCGGAATGTCACCGAGGTCGGGAATCTCGAAGGTCTCGACGCCGTCGATCGTCTCGTTCGTGCACAGGTGCACGTAAGCGGGGTCGTCGGAAAGCTTCCACTCGCTCTTCGGCGGCGAATGCGTGAAGCCGGCCTCGGTACGACCCGTCGCTGCAATGTGCGCCTCGCCGTACTTGAGCGCTTCCTTCTGCGACTTCTGCGACCACGAGCCAGTCACGACAAAGTCGGCGCGCGGCTTCGAGCCGAACAGGTTGAGCGGCACGATCGCGTTCTCGCCAATGCCGCCGCCCTGCAGAAATAGAATCTGGTGACTGGCGGGCACCTGCATCAGCTCGCGCAGATCGAGCAGCGCCTCGGCATGAATCTGCATGAATTCCGGGCCGCGATGGCTCATTTCCATCACGCCCATGCCGCTGCCGTGCCAGTCGAGCATTTCGTCGGCGGCCTGACGCAGGACTTCTTCTGGCAACGCTGCCGGTCCGGCTGAGAAGTTGTAGACGCGCATCGTAAAAAGGATCCCCGAGGCAGGCGTTGTGGCAAAAACCACCGGAAAACACGCCAGAAAAAGTAAATGGCCGCTTGCGCTTATCGCGCAAACGACCATTATCGCATTGTCGCCGGGAACCCGCCACGCGTGGCGCGGCGGTGGGTTTCCGGGCCTACGCGGCCAATCCGGCCCCGCTACCGTACTTCATGGCGACGAACCGGAGGGCGCGTAATGCCGGAAGGCTTACTTGGCAGCCTTGACCGAAGCGACTTCCTTGTCGGCCTGGTCGCGCGTTGCCTTGATCGACTGCGGCATGTACTTCTGCATCAGGCTGTTCACGACGTCGCGGCCAACCTGGTCTTGAACCTGAATGAACTTGCGGCCGGTCGGGCTGCGGTAGAACGTGGTCAGGTCCTTGATTTCCTGCGTGCTGTAGTACTTCGCATACGCGTCGTACTGAGCTTGCATGGCGTCCTGCTTGAACGAGTCGGTCGCGAAGACCTGGCCTGCCGAGTCAACCAGCTTCGGCACGGCGTTCTTCTGCAGCGACGGGACGGCAGCTTGCTTCTGCTTGTCCGTCATCGTCTTGTTTTCCGAGAGCGCGTCCGACAGGATTGCCGGGACAAGCTGCTTGGCTTGCATCTGGGCGCTGTTGCCGATTGCGCCGACGAGCTTCTGTGCGTCGATCGCGTCGAGCAGGTCCTTGATCGCGGCTTGCTTGGCCGGATCGACGGGTGCTGCAGCCGCTGCCGGTGCCTGGGGGGCGGGCGCCTGGTTCTGGAGCGCCTGAGCCATGGCAAACGTCGGCACGAGAGCGGCCAGCAACATCACCTGCTTGAATCGTTTTTGCATCATTACTCCCTTTGAGAAATTAATCGATTTGCACTGCCGCGCGGACTGCGGGGCGCCGCATTGGCGTTCATTTGCGTTGTGCGCCCGCCGGCCGGTCCGCCCGGCATACCATTCATTTAGCTGACACTAACAAGGTTCGCTGAAACCCACCTTAAAGCCCGCGTAAGCGCATCGATTGAACGCACTTCTGCGGGCCTGGATGGAGCATCACTCTTCGCCTTCGCCCGGCTCGCCTTCACCTTCGGCGTCCGCCTCTGCGTCTGCTTCGGCGACCTGCTGGAGTCCGGAGAGCTTCGTCCCTTCGTCAAGGCTGATGAGTGTAACACCTTGCGTTGCACGGCCCATTTCGCGAATTTCCGACACGCGCGTGCGAATCAAAACGCCCGTGGTGGTGATCAACATGATCTGCGCTTCCGGGTCGACGAGTGTGGCCGCAACCACCTTGCCGTTACGCTCCGAAGTCTGGATTGCGATCATGCCCTTCGTGCCGCGGCCATGGCGCGTGTACTCCGTGATCGGCGTGCGCTTGCCGTAACCGTTCTCGGTCGCGGTGAGCACCGACTGCTGCTCGTCGCCTGCCACGAGGAGCGCGATGACCTGCTGATTGTCTTCGAGCTGCATGCCGCGCACACCGCGCGCTTCGCGGCCCATCGGGCGCACGTCGTTCTCATCGAAACGCACGGCCTTGCCGGCGTCGGAGAACAGCATCACGTCGTGCTCGCCGTCGGTGATCGCGGCGCCGATCAGGTAGTCGCCGTCGTCGAGACCGACCGCAATAATACCCTTGCGCAACGGGCGGCTGAACGCTTCGAGCGGCGTCTTCTTGACCGTACCCAACGCGGTGGCCATGAAAACGAACTTGTCGGCCGAGAACTCCTTGACCGGCAGCACGACCGTGATCTTCTCGCCGTCCTGCAGCGGGAACATGTTGACGATCGGACGGCCGCGCGAGTTGCGCGAGCCTTGCGGCACTTCATACACCTTCACCCAGTACACGCGGCCGCGATTCGAGAAGCACAGAATGTGGTCGTGCGTGTTGGCGATAAAGAGCGTGTCGATCCAGTCGTCGTCCTTCATCGAGGTCGCCTGCTTGCCGCGACCTCCGCGCTTCTGGGCTCGATATTCCGACAACGGCTGCGATTTCACATAACCGGCGTGCGACATGGTCACGACCATGTCCTGCGGCGTGATCAGGTCTTCGGTGTTGAGCTCCGTGGCGTTCATCTCGATCTTCGAGCGGCGGGCATCGCCGAATTCGCTCTTGATCGAGGTGAGTTCGTCGGAGATCATGGTAGTTACACGCTCGGGACGCGCAAGGATGTCGAGCAGGTCGGCGATCTGCGCCATGACTTCGCGGTACTCGCCGATGATCTTGTCCTGCTCCAGGCCAGTCAGGCGCTGGAGGCGCATTTGCAGGATTTCCTGCGCCTGCGTGTCGGACAGACGGTAGAGGCCGTCGGCCTGCATACCATATTGCGGGTTCAGCCCTTCCGGACGGTAGGCGCCGCGCCCGCCCGCGGCCGCGTTGTCCTGCTCCGCACGCGTGAGCATCTCGCGCACGAGCGACGAATCCCACGAGCGGTTCATCAACTCCTGCTTCGCGATAGGCGGCGTGGGCGCGGCCTTGATCAGTTCGATGAAGTCGTCGATGTTCGCGAGCGCAACGGCGAGACCTTCGAGCACGTGGCCGCGTTCGCGCGCCTTGCGCAGCTCGTACACCGTGCGGCGCGTGAGCACTTCGCGGCGATGCGAGAGGAAATGCTCGAGCATTTCCTTCAGGTTCAGCAGCTTCGGCTGGTTGTCCACCAGCGCGACCATGTTCATGCCGAACGTGTCCTGCAGCTGCGTCGCCTTGTAAAGATTGTTGAGGATGACCTCGGGCACTTCACCGCGCTTGAGCTCGATCACGACACGCATGCCGCTCTTGTCCGATTCGTCGCGAATATCGGAAATGCCTTCGAGCTTCTTCTCGTTGACGAGCTCGGCAATGCGCTCGAGCAGCGAACGCTTGTTCACCTGATACGGCAGCTCGTCGACGATGATCGCCATACGCTGACCGCGATCGATTTCCTCGAAGTGCGTGGCCGCGCGCATCACCACGCGGCCGCGGCCCGTGCGATAGCCGTCGCGCACGCCGGCGACGCCATAAATAATGCCGGCGGTCGGGAAATCGGGCGCGGGGATGATCTCGATCAGCTCGTCGATCGTCGCGTGCGGGCTCTTCAGCAGGTGCTGGCAAGCGTCGACAACTTCGTTGAGATTGTGCGGCGGAATATTCGTGGCCATGCCGACCGCAATACCCGACGACCCGTTGATCAGCAGGTTCGGAATGCGCGCGGGCAGGATCTGCGGCTCGCTTTCGCTGCCGTCGTAGTTCGGCCCGAAGTCGACCGTTTCCTTGTCGATGTCGGCCAGCAGCTCGTGACCGATCTTCGCCATGCGGATTTCGGTGTATCGCATGGCGGCGGCGTTGTCGCCGTCGATGGAGCCGAAGTTGCCCTGGCCGTCGACCAGCATGTAGCGCAGGGAGAAGTCCTGCGCCATACGCACGATGGTGTCGTAGACGGCCGTATCGCCGTGCGGATGGTACTTACCGATGACGTCGCCGACGATACGCGCCGACTTCTTGTAAGCGCGGTTCCAGTCGTTATTCAGCTCGTGCATTGCGTAGAGCACGCGCCGGTGGACGGGCTTGAGGCCGTCACGAACATCCGGAAGTGCCCGCCCGACGATCACGCTCATCGCGTAATCGAGATACGAGCGGCGCATTTCCTCCTCGAGGGAGATTGGCAGAGTCTCTTTGGCGAATTGATCCATTATCGATGTCTTATTTGGGCACGCGGTGTGCTAGCGCCTCGCCCCAACTGGAAGGACGGAGGTCGCCGCGGCCACCGCGAGACGCCCAGCTGTCGCATGGACGCCGCGGACGCAGCGCATCACGCGATTCTACCATGCACGACACCCTCGCCCGCCGCCTGCGTATACCTATTAGAGGAGTGGCGCCGAAGCGCTCAAAAGCGCCTTGAGCGTGGCGCAAACGCCGCAGTGCGAACCGGAATCAGATGCACCGCCAGCGATTTGGATAACAATGTGTGACAGCCCGCCTACCCAGGCGCACTACCAGGTAAAATAACGGGAACTTTTTTGTTGCGGGCGTACCACGTTCGACAAGCCGCAGTGAAAGGGGCGGATTTTTTTTATCGTCGGAGGGGAACGATATGGCAAAATGCCAACGCACAAAGTTAGACACTGCTCGAAGTCTACACAACGCAAAGCGTTCCCCACAACTTGCCAATGTTATACTTCGAGCAATGTATGACTTGTCTTCGTCATATGGCTCGCAGTAAACCTGCGGTAATCTCAATTTCGAGAGGAGAAATATGAATAAACTTTCAAAGCTCGCGTTCATTGCAGCTACCGCAGTTGTGGCTGCATCCGCTCAGGCACAATCGGTGCCGGCGTCGCGACAAGCCGTCAATGACAACTGGGTGAATGGTACCGGCGAATACGTGTGGATGAACGGCACGAACGAGCTTTGCTGGCGCGATGCATTCTGGACGCCGGCCACCGCCAACGCCAAGTGCGATGGCGCCCTGGTCGCCCAGGCACCGACGCCGCCGGTCGCTCCGGTCGCTCCGGCCATCACCAGCCAGAAGATCACGTACCAGGCTGACGCCCTGTTCGACTTCGACAAGGCGATCCTGAAGCCGGCAGGCAAGGAAAAGCTGGACGACCTGGCAAGCAAGATCCAGGCACTGAACCTCGAAGTCGTCGTCGCGACGGGCTACACCGACCGTATCGGCTCGGTTGCCTACAACGACCGTCTGTCGCTGCGCCGTGCGCAAGCCGTGAAGTCGTACCTGGTCAGCAAGGGCGTTCCGGCAGAGCGTATCTACACGGAAGGCAAGGGCAAGCGCAACCCGGTTACGACGGGCTGCAACCAGAAGAACCACAAGGCTCTCATCGCCTGCCTCGCACCGGACCGTCGCGTGGAAGTCGAAGTCGTCGGCACGCAAAAGCAGTAATCGCGAGCTTTCGACCGCAAGTCTCAAAAGCCCCGCTTCGGCGGGGCTTTTTTTATCCCGAGCGCTTTCCTCCTTTTTCCCTTCTTTCATTTCGCCTGACTCTGCGCGGCTTTATCGTTTTGGAAAGATTTACGGCACAGCGTGGCATTTGGCCGCCCTGTGCACCCACAGATATACTCGGGGTTTATTCTTTCTGACCCGCACCGCGCTTCAGGCTGCCACGACATGACGAATGCCGATCCCCACGAGCTGCAGAAATTCAGCGATCTCGCTCATCGCTGGTGGGACCCAAACGCCGAATTCAAGCCGCTGCACGAACTCAACCCCATTCGCCTTGGCTGGATAGACAGTCATGCGCACCTGCCGTCCAAGCGCGTGCTCGACATCGGCTGCGGCGGCGGCATCCTCTCCGAATCGATGGCGGGGCTGGGCGCGACCGTGAAAGGCATCGACCTTTCGCGCGAGGCGCTCGGCGTGGCGGACCTGCATAGCCTCGAAAGCGGCGTGACGGTGGACTACGAGCTGATCGCCGCCGAAGCGATCGCCGCACGCGAACCTGCGTCGTTCGACGTCGTGACCTGCATGGAGATGCTCGAACACGTGCCGGAGCCCGCCGAGGTCGTGAAGGCCTGCGCAACGCTCGTGAAGCCTGGCGGCTGGGTGTTCTTTTCGACGCTCAATCGCAACGTGAAGTCGTATCTTCTCGCCGTGATCGGCGCGGAATACATCGCGCAGATGCTGCCCAAGGGCACGCACGACTACGCGCGTTTCATCCGCCCCTCGGAGCTTGCCGCGTTCGTGCGCGACGCCGGCATGCGTGTCGCCGAAATCAAGGGCATCACGTATAACCCGATCACGCGGCACTTCGCGCTTTCGAACGACTCCAGCGTCAATTACATGATCGCCTGCCGGCGCGACGCCTGACGGCGCTTGCGCGATCGGCGCCGCCGGACCACCCTGCTCCGGCGGCATTTCCTGCACACGGGCGCGCCGCGCCATCGCTTCCAGACATGAACTCACCCACGAACGCCCAATCTGCCGCGGTCAGCGCCGCAGCGCTCGCCACCTGCGACGCCGTGCTGTTCGACTTCGACGGCACACTCGCCGATACGGCCCCCGACCTCGCCGCCGCCGTCAACCAGATGCGCCACGCGCGCGGCCTCATGCCCGCGCCGCTCGAGAAGCTGCGTCCGCTCGCTTCGGCCGGCGCGCGCGGCCTGATCGGCGGCGCGTTCGGGATCGGCCCCGACGATCGCGAGTTCGCGGCCATGCGCGAGGAATTCCTCGCCAATTACGAGGCGAATTTGCGCGTCGAGACGGCGCTCTTCGCCGGGATCGACGCCGTGCTCGACGACCTCGACACGCGCGGCGTGCGCTGGGGCATCGTGACGAACAAGGTCGCACGCCTCACCGAACCGCTCGTGAAGCTGATGCATCTGGACACGCGCGCAAGCTGCGTGGTGAGCGGCGATACCACGCCCTATTCCAAGCCGCATCCGGCGCCGCTGCTGCACGCGGCCGAGGCGCTCGGCATCGCGCCGCAGCGCGTGGTGTATGTCGGCGACGATCTGCGCGACGTGCAGGCAGGCGCCGCGGCGGGTATGGCGACCATCGCCGCCGCCTACGGCTACTGCGGCAACGACGTGCCGCCCTCGCAGTGGAATGCGCAATATGTCGCCGACACCACGGCGACGCTGCTCGCCCTGCTCCAGCACATCGGCAAGCCGGCCTGAGACAACGTGAAGACGGACGTAGAAGCCGAAGCGGCTTTTGCGCGCAGACAGCCCCGCGCCCCCTTGAACCGGGCGCGGTTCGCCTCATATGGCGAACTATGTGATAATTGTTCTTTCCTCTGGGGCCGACCTGGTTTCGACAGGGGTTATGAAGTAATCAGGGCATGCCGAGGACCCGTCACCTCGTTAATCAATGGGAAAAACGTAACTGCAAACGACGATACGTTCGCACTGGCAGCCTAAGGGCCGCCGTCCTCTGCCTAGCTTACTGACGGGCTAGCGTCGCAAGACCGGTAGCAATACCGCCAGAGGTCATTTACGTCAGTTAAGCCTTGTCGGCGTCACGACGCCAAGGTCGAAAATCTAGTGAATCGCCGTAGCGCAGCGTGTTCGTCCGCGTCGCTGCGGTTAAATCAAATGACAGAACTACGCATGTAGAACTGGTTATGGACTGCTTCTGGACGCGGGTTCGATTCCCGCCGGCTCCACCAGATATTTCCGGTCGTCCACGACGAACGGACTCAAGCCCCGGCGCCGCAAGGCTGTCGGGGCTTTTTGCTTTTTTGCGGATTCCCGCCGCCGGCCAACCCAACCCGGCAAAGCGCACACAAAAAAACTCGCGACGGCCCGTTCGGGCCTCGCGAGTTTTTTATTCCGCAAGCGGCGCGACTGCCGCCACTGCCCTTACGCCATTAATTGTCCTGCGGGCACTGCAGATTACAGCCGTTCGGATCACCCAGATCACCACGCTTACGTGCAGCGGACGCTTTGCCATGCTGATACTTTTCCGACGGCGCCGAAGCGGCGTACTGCATTTGCGGATGCTCGTTGAACTTGAACTGATCGCTCAGAATGCCGCCGGGGACGCCCGGCGAGTTCTGCGCGAATGCGAGGTTGAACGTAGCCAACAACGCCGCGGCCGTAGCGGCGGCAGCACCAACTTTGAGGACAAATTTCATGGTCGATCGGCGCGACGAACGCGCATCTGAAACGTGAGAGCGAATACGAACTGAAAGTATCACAAAAAGCGCCGCAGTCTGCAGCGTAGTCCGACCAATACGTTGCCTTCTATTACAACGCCCGCGGCTCGCCCCATGCGGCTTCGAGTTCCACGACGTCACCGCACGCGGCCGGATCGTACCCTTCGAGCTGGGCAACCGAAGTGCGGAACCCGGCACCGCGCAGCAACGACAGAACCGTCGCCAGCGGCTCGTGCGCGAGATGACCGCGATCACACGCGAAATAGTAGTCTTCGTCGGCGATTTCAATGAAATCGAGGCCGAAGTGGTGCGCAGCCGGTTCCACGCCGAAACCCACGTCGGCCATGCCGCTCGCCACGAACGCGGCAATCGCCGAGTGCGTGAGCTCCGAAGACGCATAGCCGTTCACGCGCTCGGGATCGACGCCAATGCGTGTGAGCAGCAGGTCGATCAGCATGCGCGTGCCCGAGCCCGGCTGCCGGTTCACAAAACGTATATCGCCGCGCGCGAGGTCGGCCAGGCCCTTGACGTGCTTCGGGTTGCCGCGCCCGACGAAGAGCCCCTGTTTGCGCTGCGTCAGATGGATGAGCACGTGCCGCTGCGGGTCGAGCCAGCTCCGGTAGGCGTTGGCGCACGCGGCGCGAAAGTCGCCGCGCGGCAAATGAAAGCCCGCTAAATCGCATTCGCCGCGCGCGAGCGCCGTGATCGCATCGACGCTATCGCGGTACTTGATCTCCACGGGCACCTGGTCGGCGACGAGCGCCGTCACGAGCGCCGCCACCGCATAGCCGTGCGAAGCGTGGATGCGCAGATCCTGCGCGTGGGGCGCGAGCCAGCGGTTCAGGTCGCTCGCCACCTCGCTTGCCAGCGCCTCGAGATTACCCTGCAGGCGTTCCCCGCACAGGCGCTGCGAGCGCAGCACAGCCTCGCCCAGTTCGGAGAGCACGGAGCCGCGGCCGCGCGCTTTCGCGATCAGCGCGCCGCCCAAGCGCTCCTCCACTTCGCGCAAAACACCCCACGCATGGCGATAGGACAAACCCTTACGCTGCGCGGCCTGCGCAATGCTTCCTTCTTCCGCGACAAGCGCAAGCAACGGCACAACGTCCGTCAGGCTTGCCTCGCGGCCATCCGCGTCGCGCACGACTAGCTGCGCATGGCACTCGACCTTGATCATTATGAAATGCTCCTTCCTATTGCGTCCGCCTTTCCACGGGCCTATTGTTCGGTCAGACAACAAGACAACCGCAGCATAGATGCACACTTTATGAATAACAAGTGCATATATGCCCAGGAGAAGCCCCATGATGGAAGAGACAGCTGTTAGCACGCCGGACGATCTCGTCCTGCGTCACGCGCAACCGGGCCGCACATTGCTTGCGATCCTGCACGCGATCCAGGACGACGTCGGCTTCGTGCCGCCGTCCACGGTCGTGCCGCTCTCGAAGGCGCTGAGTCTTTCGCGCGCCGAGGTGCACGGCGTGATCACCTACTACCACCACTTCCGCACTGCGCCGCCCGCGCCGGTCACGGTCCAGCTGTGCCGCGCCGAGGCGTGCCGCAGCATGGGCAGCGAAGCGCTCGCGCAGCACGTCGAGGCGCATACCGGCTGCCGGTTCGGACAGCACGGCCACGACGCCGAACACGCGCATGCCCACGAAGGTCCGGTCGCGCTGGAGTCCGTCTATTGCCTCGGCCAATGTGCGCTCTCGCCTGCCATGATGATTAACGGCACCTTGCACGCAAAAGTGACCCCGCAGAAGTTCGACAAGCTCTTCGCCGCCGCCATGACGGCGGTCGCCCGCACCGAGGAGGCCGCATGACACGCGTGTACGTACCCCGCGACTCCTCGGCCCTCGCGCTCGGCGCGGATGCCATCGCTGAAGCCATCGAACGTGAAGCCGCCGCGCGCGGCGCGAGCATCGAACTCGTGCGCAATGGCTCGCGCGGCCTGCTCTATCTCGAACCGCTCGTCGAAGTGCAAACGCCCGACGGCCGCGTCGGCTACGCGAACGTCGAGCCCGATGAAGTGGGCGCGCTCTTCGACGCCGGCTTCCTGCAAGGCGGCCAGCACGCGCGCAGCGTCGGGCTCGTCGAGCAGATTCCGTATCTGCGCAAACAGCAGCGCCTCACGTTCGCGCGCATCGGCATCACCGACCCGCTTTCCACCGACGACTACGTCGCCCACGGCGGCCTCGAAGGATTGCGCAATGCGTTGACGATGACCGGCGCCACGATCTGCGAAGCGCTCGTCGAATCGGGCCTGCGTGGCCGCGGCGGCGCCGCGTTCCCGGCCGGCATCAAATGGCGCACGGTCGCGAATGCGCAAGCCGACCAGAAGTACATCGTCTGCAATGCCGACGAAGGCGATTCGGGCACGTTCTCGGACCGCCTCGTCATGGAAAGCGACCCGTATGTGCTGATCGAGGGCATGGCGATCGCGGGCATCGCGGTGGGCGCCACCGTTGGCCATATCTACGTGCGCAGCGAGTATCCGCATTCGATCGCGGCGCTCGAGGAAGCCATCCAGCGCGCACGTGCGGCGGGCTGGCTCGGCGACGACGTGCTCGGCAGCGGCAAGCGCTTCGAGCTGTTCGTGGCCAAGGGCGCGGGCGCCTACGTGTGCGGCGAGGAAACGGCGCTGCTCGAATCGCTCGAAGGCAAGCGCGGCATCGTGCGCGCCAAGCCGCCGCTGCCCGCGCTCTCCGGTCTCTACGGCAAGCCCACGGTCATCAACAACGTCATTACGCTCGCCACGGTGCCGATCATCTTTGCGAGAGGCGCGGCGTTCTACAAGGACTTCGGCATGGGCCGCTCGCGCGGCACGCTGCCGTTCCAGCTCGCGGGCAACATCGCGCGCGGCGGCCTCGTCGAGCTTGCGTTCGGCGTGACGCTGCGCGAGCTGATGGTCGACTACGGCGGCGGCACCGCCAGCGGCCGCCCGGCGCGCGCCGTGCAGGTGGGCGGCCCGCTCGGCACGTATCTGCCCGAGAGCCAGTGGGACATTCCCATGGACTACGAAGCGTATGCGGCCGTCGGCGCGGTCGTGGGCCACGGCGGCCTCGTCGTGCACGACGATACGTCGAATCTCGCCGAACTCGCCCAGTACGCCATGGAGTTCTGCACGCTCGAATCGTGCGGCAAGTGCACGCCGTGCCGCATCGGTTCGACGCGCGGCGTCGAGGTGATCGCGAAGATCCGCAAGGGCGACACGTCGGAGAAGCAGGTCACGCTGCTGCGCGACCTGTGCGAGACGATGGTGTCCGGGTCGCTCTGCGCAATGGGCGGCATGACGCCCTACCCCGTGATCTCCGCACTCAACTATTTCCCTGAAGATTTCGGTCTCGAACCTGTTGCCGCTCCGGCAGCAGCAGCCTGAACGAGGAACCACCATGTCCGACACGCTCATGTCCCAAGCCGGTGGTTGCGGTTCCGGCAATTGCGCCTGCAAATCGGCCGCAATGAAGCAACGCTCGCCCTTCGACGACACCGATTTCGGCACGCCGCTCGTCCACGCCGACGTCGACGTCACGCTCGAAATCGACGGCCAGTCCGTCACGGTGCCGGCCGGCACTTCGGTGATGCGCGCCTCCATCGAGGCCGGCGTCAACGTGCCCAAGCTGTGCGCCACCGATTCGCTCGAGCCGTTCGGTTCGTGCCGCCTGTGTCTCGTGGAAATCGAAGGCCGCCGCGGCTACCCCGCTTCGTGCACGACGCCCGTCGAAGCGGGCATGAAGGTGCGCACGCAAAGCAATCAGCTGCAAAAGCTGCGCCGCAACGTGATGGAGCTGTACATCTCCGATCACCCGCTCGACTGCCTCACCTGCCCCGCCAATGGCGACTGCGAACTGCAGGACATGGCGGGCGTCACAGGCCTGCGCGAAGTGCGCTATGGCTTTGACGGCGCGAATCACCTGAAAGACAAGAAAGACGAATCGAATCCGTACTTCACGTACGACCCGTCGAAGTGCATCGTCTGCAATCGCTGCGTGCGCGCGTGTGAAGAGACGCAGGGCACGTTCGCGCTGACCATCGCCGGGCGCGGCTTCGAATCGCGTGTCGCCGCCGGCGCGAGCGAAGCGTTCATGGACTCGGAATGCGTGTCGTGCGGCGCCTGCGTGGCCGCGTGCCCGACCGCCACGCTGCAGGAAAAAACCGTCGTGATGCTGGGCCAGGCCGAACATTCGGTCGTGACGACTTGCGCCTATTGCGGCGTGGGCTGCTCGCTCAAGGCCGAGATGAAGGGCAACGAAGTCGTGCGCATGGTGCCGCACAAGAACGGCCAGGCGAATGAAGGCCATGCCTGCGTGAAGGGCCGCTTCGCCTGGGGCTACGCCACGCACAAGGACCGCATCAAGAAGCCGATGATCCGCGCGAAGATCACCGATCCGTGGCGCGAAGTAAGCTGGGACGAAGCGATCAACTACGCCGCGAGCGAGTTCCGCCGCATCCAGGCGAAGCACGGGCGCGATTCGATTGGCGGCATCACGTCGTCGCGCTGCACGAACGAGGAAACGTATCTCGTGCAGAAGCTCGTGCGCGCCGCGTTCGGCAACAACAACGTCGATACCTGCGCACGCGTGTGCCACTCGCCCACGGGCTATGGCCTGAAGACGACGCTCGGCGAGTCGGCGGGTACGCAGACCTTCGCCTCGGTCGATCACTCCGACGTGATCATGGTGATCGGCGCGAACCCCACCGACGGCCACCCCGTGTTCGGCTCGCGGCTCAAGCGCCGCGTGCGTCAGGGCGCGAAGCTGATCGTTGTCGATCCGCGCCGCATCGATATCGTCGATACCGCGCACGTGAAGGCCGAATATCACCTGCAACTGCGTCCGGGCACCAACGTCGCGATGGTCAACTCGATCGCGCACGTGATCGTCACCGAAGGGCTCGTGAACGAGTCGTTCGTGGCCGAGCGCTGCGAAACGCGCGCGTTCGAGCAATGGCGCGACTTTGTCTCGCTGCCGGAAAACTCACCGGAAGCCATGGCCGAAGTGACCGGCGTGCCGGCCGAGCAGGTTCGCGCCGCCGCGCGTCTCTACGCGCAGCAAGGCAATTCGGCGATCTACTATGGCCTCGGCGTCACGGAACACGCGCAAGGCTCGACCATGGTGATGGGCATCGCCAACCTCGCGATGGCCACGGGCAACATCGGCCGCGAAGGCGTGGGCGTGAATCCGCTGCGCGGCCAGAACAACGTGCAGGGTTCGTGCGACATGGGCTCCTTCCCGCACGAGCTGCCGGGCTATCGCCACGTGGGCGACGCCACGACGCGCGCGCTGTTCGAAGACGCCTGGAACGTCGCGCTGCAAAGCGAGCCGGGCCTGCGGATTCCGAACATGTTCGAGGCGGCGCTCGACGGCACCTTCATGGGCCTCTACTGCCAGGGCGAGGACATCGTCCAGTCCGACCCGAACACGCAGCACGTGGCGGCCGCGCTTTCGTCGATGGAATGCATCGTCGTACAGGACATCTTCCTGAACGAAACGGCGAAATACGCGCACGTCCTGCTGCCGGGCTCGTCGTTCCTGGAGAAGGACGGCACGTTCACCAACGCCGAACGCCGCATCTCGCGCGTGCGCAAGGTCATGCCGCCTGTCGCCGGCTACTCGGACTGGGAAGCGACGATCCTGCTCGCTCGCGCCCTTGGCTACGAGATGGGCTACACGCATCCCTCGCAGATCATGGACGAGATCGCGCGCCTCACGCCTACGTTCCACGGCGTCTCGTACAAGCGGCTCGACGAGATGGGCAGCATCCAGTGGCCGTGCAACGAGGAAGCGCCCGATGGCACGCCGATCATGCACATCGACGCATTCGTGCGCGGCAAGGGCAAGTTCGTCATCACGAAGTTCATCGCCTCGCCGGAGAAGGTCACGCGCCGCTTCCCGCTCCTGCTCACGACGGGCCGCATCCTCTCGCAGTACAACGTGGGCGCGCAAACCCGCCGTACCGAGAATTCGCGCTGGCATGAAGAAGACCGCCTCGAGATCCATCCGGTGGACGCCGAAGACCGCGGGATTCGCGACGGCGACTGGGTGGGCATCGAATCGCGCGCGGGGCATACGGTGCTGCGCGCAAAGGTCAGCACGCGCATGCAGCCGGGCGTCGTCTACACGACGTTCCACTTCCCCGAATCGGGCGCGAACGTCATCACCACCGATGCCTCCGACTGGGCCACGAACTGCCCGGAATACAAGGTGACGGCGGTGCAGGTCAGCCACGTGCAGCAGCCCTCGGAATGGCAGCGCGAATACTCGCGCTTCAACACGACCCAGCTCGAGCTGCTGAGCAAGCGCGAACCGCTTACAACCTCAGGGAAATAAAGCGATGAAAGCGGATCACTTGATCGAAATGGCGAACCAGATAGGCATGTTCTTCGACTCGCTGCCCGATCGCGAAGAAGCGCTCACGGGCATCGCGGAGCACATCCGCAAGTTCTGGGAGCCGCGCATGCGCCGCACGCTGCTCGCGGCACTCGATGGCGAAGGCGAGCAAGCGGGCTTCACGGAAATCGTGCTCGCCTCGCTCACGAAGCATCGCGAGGCGTTGATGCCCGCGGCGGCTTGATCTGTACCAGCCAGGCCAGCGCCATTGCATCACGCGCACGGCGCCGCCGGTTCGCTCAGACCGGCGGCGCCTGTGCGAATCCCGCTGCCGCATACCACGTCTCGCAGTGGCGCAGCAACGCATTGAGGTCCGACGCGGGACGCCCCCGCGCACCAATATAGCCGTCGGGCCGCACCAGATAAAACGCGGGCCGCGTGCGCCCGTACGATTCGCTTAGCGAGGCCGCGCCCTCGCCCGCCAGCGGCGTCTCGCCGTTGGCGAGATCGGCGATCCACCACACTCGCAGCGCTTGCGGAAAGAGCCGCTCGACGGCTTCGGCGAAACGCTTGAGCGTAGCGCCCGCTTCTTCGCCGTTTCTTGCCGCCGCGCCTGCAGTATCGGCATCGCCCTCGACGAGCATGAACAACGAGAAACACGCCGGGTCGTGCAGATCGAAGATGCGCCCCTTGCCCGGCGCCTTGCCTAGCGGACCGTCCACCACGCGCACGAAAGCGTCCGGGGCGCGCTCGCCCGCGCGCGGGCCGCCGTCCAGCACGCGCTCGAGCGTAAGCGGGCTGCGGCGATACTGGATCGACAGCTCGCTCACCGCCTGGCGCGCCGCGTCGCGCAGCGGCCCGAGCGCGACGAGCGCCGGCATCACGCGCTCGCGCAGCAGCTTGAGCGGGCCGTGATCGGCCTCCACCAGTTGCGTCATGAAGCTCGTCTGCTGCAGCACGAGCCGCTCGATCGGATAACGCTCCGCGTGATAGGTGTCGAGCAGGCGCTCGGGCGCGCCGCGCGCGTGCACACGCGCGATCTTCCAGCCCAGATTGAAGGCTTCCTGGATGCCCGTGTTCAAGCCCTGCGCGCCTGCGGGGCTGTGTACGTGCGCGGCGTCGCCGGCAAAAAAGGTGCGCTCCACGCGCAGTTGCCGCACCATGCGGCTGTTCACGCTGAAGTAGGAGGCCCAACCCATGTCCGAGACGGACACCGGGTGATGCACGCGCTGCTGGATGATCTCGCGGCATTCTTCCAGCGTGGGCACGGGGATCGTGCCTTCCGGCGCGGCGGGCAGCATCGCCTTGTGATCGGCGATCAGGCGGTAGCGGCCGTGGCCGAACGGGAAAAGCGCGGCGAGCCCATCGCCCGAGGCGAAGATGTGGAATTCGTCGTCGGACCAGGGCGTGCTCGCGCTCAGGTCGGCGAGCAGGAACGATTGCGCCATCGTCTCGCCGTCGAACTTCATGTCGAGGCGATGGCGCACCGTGCTATGCGCGCCGTCGGCGGCAATCACATAAGCGCAGCGCAGCGACTCCACGCGGCCGTCGGGGCGGCGCACTTCCGCGCTCGCACCGGCCGAGCCCTGGGTGTACTCCAGCAACTCGCAGCCGCGCTCGATCTCCACGCCAAGCGTCGCGAGATGCCCGGCGAGAATGCGCTCGGTAACGGTCTGCTCAATGAAGAGCAAATAGGGATAACGCGTGAAGAGCGGATCGAAGTCGAGCCGCGCGCGGCGCTGGCCGTTCGAATAGAGATTCGCGATATGCGCGCGGTGGCCAAGCTCGAGAAATGGCTCGACGACGCGATGCTGCTCGAACAGTTCGAGCGTGCGCGCCTGAATGCCGATCGCCCGCGAGTGGCGTCCTGGCTGCGGCGCGCGATCGATCAGCCGCACGGGAATATGCGCGCGCGCAAGACTCATCGCGGCGGCGAGCCCGGTGGGCCCCGCGCCCACGATAAGCACGGGCGCGAGAGAAGAAGCCACGGCCATGCAGACCTCCATGCGCTCGACACGATACGTAGTGTATCGCCCGCGCCTTAAGCGGTCGCGCGGCAGCGCATCAAAAGCAGCCTGAACGGCTCGGCACGCCGCGCTGCAAATTGCCGCGCTTCAGTGTGCGTGCGGATGGCCGTGCGCATGCTTGTGCGCGGCGCGCGGCATGTCCAGCGCGCAGCGATGCTCGCTCGTACCGAGATCGACCTGTAGCGTGACGTGCCGCATGCCGAAGCGCACTTCGAGCGACTCGACCATGCGATCGAGGGCGGCGTCGCCGGGGTGCCCCGCCGGCATCACGAGATGCGCGCTGAGCGCACAGCCCGTGGTCGAAAGCGCCCAGACATGCAGGTCATGCACATCGACTACGCCTTCCTGCTGCGAGAGAAAGCTGCGCACGCGCACGATGTCGACGTTCTCGGGCACTGCGGCGAGCGCGAGCCGCACCGACTCGCGCAGCAGCCCCCAGGTGCCGTACACGATCACGAGCACGACCGCGATGGACATGAGCGGATCGATCCAGCTGCGGCCGGTCGCGAGAATCACCAGACCGCTCACGGCCACGGCGGCGGACACGCCGGCGTCGGCGGCCATATGCAGGAAGGCGCCGCGAATGTTCAGGTCGTCCTTTTGCCCGCGCATGAACAGCCACGCCGAAAAGCCGTTGACCACCATGCCGATGGTCGCCACGACGAACACGTCGAAGCCCGCGACCGGCGCAGGATGGAGCAGGCGCCCAACCGCCTGCGCGAGGATTGCGCCGCACGCGAGAAGGAGCAACGCGGCGTTGGCGAGCGAGGCGAGAATCGACGAGCTGCCAAAGCCGAACGTGAAGCGCGCGGACGGACGGCGTGTTGCGAGCCACGCGGCGCCCCAGGCGAGCAACAGGCCGAGCACGTCGGAGAGATTGTGGCCGGCGTCGGCGAGCAGCGCGGTGGAATGGGCAAGCACGCCGTACACCGTCTGGACGACGACGATGAATACGTTCAGCGCGACGGCGATGGCGAACGCGCGGCCATGCCCCGCAACCGGTGCGTGATGATGGTGCTGATGGCCGTGCCCTTGCGCCGCGTGAGCGTCGTGCGCGCCGGCGTCGTGATGCGCATGATCGTGGCCATGCTCGCCCTTGTCCTCGTGCTTCCCTGCGCCTTTGGCGTCATGCGCATGCTCGTGGTCGGCGGCACTCATGCGCCCTCCTGCCATTGCGCCGAAGGCTCGGCAACGTGTTCCAGCATGCCGGCGATCATCGCGCTGATATGCGCGTCCGCGGCGGCATAGAACACCTGCTTGCCCTCGCGTTCGGCGCGCACGATGCGCGCGCCGCGCAGGAGCCGCAGATGATGGCTCACGAGCGAAGGCGACAAACCGAGCGCGTCGGCAATCGCCCCCACGGCAAGCCGGCCCTCGACGCAAGCGAGCACGATGCGCAAGCGCGTAGCGTCACCGAGCAAACGGAACAGGTCGGCGAGCGGGACGACACGCTCGTCGTCGGAAACTGGGGTCATGGCTACATACAATACATATGAACAGGTGTTCATATGTTAGTTCAGCAACGGATTCCCGTCAAACTCGGGCGAACTTCGGGAGCAGGTCCGCGAGTGTGGGAAAATGCCGCCTTTGTGTCTCGATCGTTTTGCTTCTTCAGTCATGGAACAGCTTTTTGTCCGCGCGTACGCCGCACATCGCGACGGCCGGCTGGACGACGCCGAGCGCGACTATCGCGCGACGCTCGCCGCCGATCCCGTGCACGTCGATGCGCTGCATCTGCTCGGCGTGCTACGGCATCAGCGAGGCCAGCACGCCGAAGCCGCGGACCTCGTGCGCCGCGCGGTCGCCTTGCGCCCCGACGACGCCGCGCTCCAGCTGAATCTGGGCAACGCGCTGAAGGCGCTCGGCGAACTCGAGGGCGCGATCGAGCGCTTTCGCAACGCCCTCACGCTCGCGCCCGCTTTTGCGCTCGCGCACTACAACCTCGGCAACGCCTACGCGGCGATCGGCCGCCACGAGGACGCGATGTACGCGTTCGGCCAGGCCGTGCGTCTGCAGCCCGGCGACGCCTCGTCGCACAACAATCTCGGCAACGCGCTGCACGCGCTCGGCCGCCATGCCGAAGCCGCCGACTCGTTTCGCCGCGCGCTCAAGATCCGCCCCGGCCACGCGGGGGCGCACAATAACCTCGGCATGTCACTCAACGCCCTTGGCGACAGCGCGAGCGCGGTCGAACACTTTCAGAAGGCGCTGCGCGTGCAGCCGCGCTTCGTCGCCGCACACTTCAATCTTGCGAACACGCTCGATGCGACCGGCCATCACCGCGAAGCCGTGGCCGCCTTCGAAACGGCGCTGTCGCTGCAGCCCCACTTCCCGCCGGCCCTCTTCGGGCTCGGCAATGCGCTTGCCGCGCTCGGCCGCCACGACGAAGCCATCGGACCCTATGAGCGGGCGATCGGCTTCGATCCGAAATTCGCGCTCGCCTGGCTCGCGCTCGGCGTGGCGCATCACGCAATCGGCCGGCATGCGGCCGCACTGCGCGCCTTCGACGAAGCGCTGCGCGTGCGCCCCGATCTGGCCGCCGCGCATTTGAATCGCGCGCTCACGTGGCTCACGCTCGGCGACTTCCGGCGTGGACTGCCCGAATACGAATGGCGGCTTGATCCGGCCGCCCGCGACGAGGCGCATGCCAATGCACCACGCGGCGCAGGCTATGCGCTGCCCCCACCAGTGGACGCACGGGCGGCATCCATTGCGCCCCGCACGCCGCAAGACACGCTGCCGCGCTGGCATGGCGAGCCCCTGAACGGGCGCACACTGCTGATCGAGGCCGAACAGGGTTTCGGCGACACGCTTCAGTTCGTGCGCTTCGTGCCGCTCGTCGCGGCGGCCGCGGCGCAATCAGGCAACGCGCGCGTCGTGCTCGAAGTGCAGCGCGCGCTCGTTCCGCTCATCGCGCCAGCCGCCGAAGCCTGGCGCGTCACGCTCATCGAGCAAGGCGCGCCACGCCCCGCCGCCGACCTGCACTGCCCGCTCCTCTCGCTGCCGCTCGCGCTCGGCACGAGCATCGACACGCTGCCCGCGCGCACGCCCTACCTCAACGCCAGTCCCGCCTACGGGCGTAAATGGCGCGGCTCGCTGGGCGGCCAGGCGCGCCGCAAGATCGGACTCGCATGGTCCGGACGCATCCAGAAGCACGAGAACCGCGCCGTTGCGCTCGCCGCGCTCGAACCGCTCTTTGCACTCGACGGTATCGACTGGATCGTGCTGCAGCCCGAACTCAGCGCAGCCGAACACGCGGCGCTCGACGCCCATCCGCGCTCGCGCTCGATCCATCGTCTTGGCGGCAAGCTGCAGGATTTCGCGGATACCGCGGCGGTCATCGAACGTCTGGACGCGGTCGTGTCGATCGACACGTCGATTGCCCACCTGGCGGGCGCGCTTGGCGCCAGACTCTGGGCCATGCTGCCGTTCGCCGCCGACTGGCGCTGGTTCGCGGATACCGACGAAAGCCCCTGGTACCCGCGGGCGCGGCTCGTGCGCCAGCCGCGCCCGCACGCATGGGCGGACGTCGTGGAAACGGTCGCGCGTGAATTGCGCGACGCGTAATCAGCGCAACACGCGGCACAAAGAAAACGGGGCGCCTAAGCGCCCCGTTTTTTATTGCTGGCATTGCGAGATTACTGCTTCACCCAATCAAGCCGCCTTGTACTGATTGCGCGCTTCCGGCGTGCGATAGAGCACGAGCGTCGCAATGAGGCCACATACGCCCGCCACGCCCATCACCGCCCCCGGCGCAGCCTTGTTGCCGCTCACGTGGATGAGGTACGTCGCGATCGCC
Organism: Paraburkholderia sp. J8-2; assembly: GCF_905220195.1. Lineage (NCBI taxonomy): Bacteria > Pseudomonadati > Pseudomonadota > Betaproteobacteria > Burkholderiales > Burkholderiaceae > Paraburkholderia > Paraburkholderia sp. J8-2. The sequence continues at coordinate 380,069 of NZ_CAJMZA010000005.1, read as the reverse complement.
GGCGTGAAGCCGCCAACCGTCGTCGCGAGGCTGTAGGCAAGCGAGAAGCCGGCGGTACGCACGTCGGCGGGCATGACTTCCGTGAGCGCCACGACCATCGCGCCGTTGTAGCAGGCATAGAGGAACGACAGCCACAGTTCGACGGTGAGCAAGCGGCCGAACGACGGCTCGACCACGAGCCACTGCACCGCCGGATACGCGGTGAGGATCGTCAGCACGGTGAAGGTGATCAGCATCGGGCGGCGGCCGATACGGTCCGACACCGCGCCGGAAACCGGCAGCCAGAACAGATTCGACAAGCCGATGCAGACCGTCACGATCAGCGTGTCGATTTCGTTCAGGCGGAGCACTTCCTTGCCGAAGGTCGGCGTGTAGGCAGTGATGAGATAGAACGACACGGTGGTCATGATGACCATGCCCATACCGGCGATCACGACGCCCCAGTTCTGCACCATCGACGCCATGATTTCGCCCATCGACGGACGGTGCTTCTTCTTCGCGAACTCCTCCGTTTCCTGGAGCGAGCGGCGAATGATGAACAGGAACGGCACGATCAGGCAGCCGATGAGGAACGGCACGCGCCAGCCCCAGTTCGTCATTTGCTCGACGGGCAGCAGGCGATGCAACAGCACGCCCAGCAGCGCGGCGAACACCACGGCGACCTGCTGGCTGCCCGACTGCCACGAAACATAAAAACCCTTGTTGCCCTTGGTCGCGATCTCGGAGAGATAAACCGATACGCCGCCCAGTTCCACGCCCGCCGAGAAGCCCTGCAGCAGGCGCCCGACCAGCACGAGCGCCGGCGCGAGTATGCCGATGGTTGCGTAACCGGGCACGACGGCGACCGCTAGCGTGCCGAGCGCCATCAGGCCGAGCGTGAGCATGAGGCCCTTGCGGCGGCCGTGATGGTCGATGTACGCGCCGAGGATGATGGCGCCGAGCGGACGCACGAGGAAGCCCGCCCCGAAGACGGACAGCGTGAGCATCAGCGAAGCGAACGCATTGTCGCTCGGGAAATAGGTCCGGGCGATCGCCGAGGCGTAATAGCCGTAGACCATGAAATCGTACATTTCCAGGAAGTTGCCGCTGACGACGCGGAAAACGGTCCGGAATTTTGATTCGCTTGGGGATGCGTGGGACGCGGTAGACATGACACTCTCTGAAGAGACCGTCCGGGAAGCCAATGCGGCTCGCGGGACAGTGAAAAACAATCACCTGCGGTAAAGCGAGGGTCGCGCGGGCGCGCGCGCGGGCATTTTATTGTGCGGTACGCGCCGGGAGTCAGATATTCGGGCATTTCCTTAAAAGAGGCCAGCAAAAAGCGTCAATGATCGCCATATCTTTCATATTTATTACTTTTTCCGTTCTATGCGCTTTCATATTTGGCGAGCCTGCCGCGAGTGCCCTCGGTTGGGGCACAATACTTTGCAGCAGGGCTCGGCACGCGGCCCCCGACGCGCGCCTTGATCCGGACGTCCACACGTCATCCATCCGCATGACCCAAATCCCCACCCTCACACTGCGCCCGGCCACCGTTGCCGATGCGCCCTTGCTCGCCGCCATGCACGCCGCAAGCTGGCAGGCCACTTATCGCACGCTGCTGCCCGCCTCATTTCTCGAACGCGAAGTCGACGCCGAGCGCTCGGCCTACTGGCGCGCACGCATGGAAGCCCCAGGCGGCGACCGGCGTCTCGTTCTGATCGCCGAGCTGGCATCGGGTGCGGCCGTGGGCTTCGTGTGCGTCGAACGCCAGCCGGGCTCCCCGTGGGGCGTGCTGCTCGACAATCTGCATGCGCTGCCGGCGCATCAGGGCATCGGCGTGGGCAAGCGGCTCATGCGTGCTGCGCAGGACTGGGCGCGCGCCCAAGGCGAGACGCAGCTCTACCTGTACGTGCTCGACGGCAACACGCCCGCGATCACGTTCTACGAGCGCCAGGGCTGGACCTATTCGGGCTCCGAACCCGACCGCATGGGCGGTATCGACATCACGGCGCTGCGTTACGTGTACAGGCTCGACGGCGCGTAAAGCGCACCCGCGGCCTGGCGCAAAGGTCTCCGGCTTTTCAGACATTTCCGATAGAAGAGCGGAATGGTGACGGTCATCATCAGCGCCATCCGTTTAATTACACGCGCCGCAGGCGGCCCATCAACGCGCGCCGCCGATGACATTGCCGCCCGGCGCCGTCGCCAAATCAGGGTTGCGAGAGACGATGTCCACATTTCCGTTCGTTCAGGTCGAAGGCGCGCTCGCGTTGCCGCACATTCGCCCGCTTGCCCGTTTGCCCGCTTCGTTTGGCCGGGAATGGGCGCTAACGCCTCCGCATTTCAGTCTGCGCACTGAACTGCGCGCGCTCTACGCGGCCATCATGCGCACGGTCTGCCTGAGCGCCGAGGCATTTCGTGCCGCGGTAGGCTGGGGCAACAATCACCGGCCCGCTGCGCAACCGCCCAGGCCCGTTGCTGCGCCTGTCGCGCCGGCTGCTTCCATGGGGTCCGTCGCGCGGGACGCCGCCGGTAATCCGCCAGCCGGGCGCGCTGCAAACGCGCGGAGCATGCCTGGAGTTTCGCCAGGCCACACGCCAAACCACATACCGCCGTTTCAGCAACGCAAGCTCACTGGCGGCGCGGTTGCGATTGGCGGCGCCGCACTGCTCGCATGGATCGTGGCAAGTCATGCACCGCACGATTCAACAGGCGCAACCGGCAACACGAGCCCACGCCCCACTGCGAGCGCGGGTCAAGACACGTCGCAGCGCCTTGCCGAAGCGCGCACACAGCACGAGCGCGTTACCTCCGAGGCAGTGAATCTGACGAGCCCTCCTGCACCGACGCCTGGCGCGATCTTGCCTCGCTCGGTGGAGAAGCCGGTGCAAGCGCCGGTCGCTGTGCTCGCGCAGGCGTCCCAAACGACCGTCGTCGGTACTCGCACGCCTTTGCAGGCCGTGGTGCCAGCACACGCGAAACCCGATTTCGCCGCGCGAGCGCGCACGCAGCACACATCGGCCGCGAGACTGGTCCAGCGCGAAACGCGCGGCAACGTGCTTGCAGTCAAGCGCGGCAGCGGTCAGCGCGTTGCAGAACGCGGTACGAGCCCGCGCCGCGACATCCGCGCGTTTACGCCATATCGTGAAGCCGCTCCGGTGACGTCGCATCGCATGCATGGCGCCTACTCGGAAGCGCAAGGCTATTCGCCACGGCAAACCGGCGCGAATCCCGCGGATGAATACGCGTCCATCCTTTCCTATGCGAAAACCTACGCGCCGGCACGCGTATCGAGTTCGCCTGCCGTGCCTGCCGACAGTACGGAATGGGTGAATCACGTTTCGCAACGCCGTATCACCGAGGTGCCGGACCGATTCGCAAAGTAATTAATGCGCCGATCCGCCCTCCGTTACACCATAGAAAAAGCCCGGCAGTTGCCGGGCTTTTTTGTTGTTTGCAGGAAAGGGGCTCCGCCAGTGGGGCGAAAAGCCGCCCCGCAACGCTCAGCGCCGCGCCCCGGGCAGTCCTGCCTCCGTTGCGCGCTGCAGTGCGTCCACTTGCCTCTGCAGTTCGCGCAATTGCGCCTGTGCCTGTGCCTTCTGTGCATTGAGCGCGGCTGCGTCGCCCTGCGCCTGGCGCTGGTAGTCGTCGACTCGCGCCTGCTGCGTGCGCGCGATGGCAAGATCGGCCTGCAGACGGCGCGCGCGTTCTTCGGACATCGCGATCACGCGCTCGATGAACGCCTTTTGCGCCTCGAGCTCCGTACGGCGTATTTCTACCTGGGAAAGCTGCTCGGTCTGGCGCACGAAGTCTGCATAGATCGCCTCTGAACGTGCTTCGTCCTGCGAACGGATCACGCGCCAGAAGTGCTTGTCCTGAAACAGTACGACGTAGTACGTCATCTCCGGTGGATAGAAGAAGAGACTCGCGCCATAGCTCGCGTTATAGGTCGTACGCAGTTCAACGAGCTGGGCGTCGTGAATCAGTTGCATAAGCGTGGCAACGTCGCCTTGCACGGCGCCGGCGCTGGCCTGCTCGCCCGCGTTGGCCATACCGCTCGACGGCGGCAACGCACCGGCTGGCTGCGGCGTCAAACTGCCAAGCGAGGGGCGGCTACCCGCCAGCGGCACACGCTCTGCGGCTGCGCCAGACATGTCGGCGGCGTTCGCCGCATTCGCCGCGTCGGCCGGCATGCCGGCCCATGCTGTCGTGCCCTGCTGGAGCAGCATGAGCGCTGCGGCGCTGAGCATCACACGACGCAACGTGATTGAGTGCTTCATACCTGCCTATTCCATTCAGGATTCTCAGTAACCCTTCATTATCGCCGCCGGGAAATCTCAAAAACGACGTTTAATTTTGGATAAGCAGTGGAATCGGAAGATTAGGACGAATCTTACGTAGGAAGCACGCCGATCAAGAACAGAAAGGATGCAAGGCGCGTAGGACGCCGAAGCAGATGAGCGAAATAAAAAGGCCGCGCGCAAGTTGCGCGCGGCCTGAGCGGGGTTGCTGCGGGTTGCTTTGACGCGTTGCGTTTCGCCCGTGGTTTGCAATCAAAAGCGCGTTTCGCGCGCGGCTCGCAAGAAGGTGTCGAGCAGCGGCGTGCAATCGAGCAGTTCGGCGCCGCCCGCGCGATGGAATTCGGGGTGCCACTGCACACCCACGACGAACGGCGAGCGCCGGTAACGCACCGCCTCGATGAGCCCGTCGCCCGCCGAAACAGCCTCGACGGTCAGGTCGCGTCCGAGGTTCTTCACGGCTTGATGGTGAATCGAGTTGACGATGGCCTCGCGGCGCCCGGGGAACATGGACGCGAACGTCGAACCCTCCGGGAATGTGACCGCGTGGCGATGCTGGTCGTAATGCTCGCTCACGTGCACGCCGGCCGTCGGCACGTCGGACGCGATGTCCTGATAAAGCGTGCCGCCAAACGCCACGTTGATGAGCTGGCAGCCACGGCACACGCCCAGCACCGGCTTGCCCGACTCGACGAATTCATGCAGCAGTTCGAGCTCGTACATGTCGCGCACGCGGTCGCCCGGCCATTCGGGGCGTGGCGAGATCTCCGCATACGTCTGCGGCGAGACATCAGCGCCGCCCTGGAGCAGCAGACCGTCGAGATGCTTCGCGTAATCGCGCAAGCGGATATTGCTCGGATGCAGCATGCCCTCGTGTCCGACCGTCGGGATCATGAACACGATGACGCCCCGGGACATCACCCAGTGTGCGATCGATTCCTCGAGGTATTGCAGCGTCTTGCCGCGCAGCCCTTGTGCGCCCGGCTCCGGGTGGAAGATCCGCGCCGAGACGCCAATGCGCAGCGTGCGCTGCGTAATGCGCTGACCGGCGCGATCGAACAGTTGCCGCGCACGCGCGGCGACGATGCGGCCGAAGATCGCCCAAGCCGAATCGCTCGCGCGCAAATAGCGCGGCGGTTCCGGCGGAATCGCGCCGGGCGGCGGTGGGTGATGCGCCGAGAAGTCGGGCGCCTGGCCAAAGCCCGCAGGCGCAGCACCAGGACGTTGCGGCGCAGCAGACGTTGCCGCCTCGTCAGCGCTTGCCGGTTCGGTATGCGGGGCCGGCGCGGGCGCGGACTTGCCGGCCTCGGCAGTTTCCTCGATCGGGATACTCGGCGTGGTGCCGGCCGGCGCCTGCTTCGGCGACTCGCCGGGCGTGACGGCCGAAGCGCTTTCGGGCGCATCGGTCGAAGCGCGTTGCGCGGCTTCCCCAGTGGGCGAAGCTGAAGGTGAAGCGGCGGTCGATGCAGAGGGAGAACCAGCAGAAGCGCCAGGAGAGCCGGCGGAAGGAGAGGACGAGGAGGCGCCGGCAGGACCGGCATCGGCAGGACGGCTTGCGCCGTCAGGGACCTCGGGATGGTCTGATTTGTTATCGCTCATGACGTGGGGTCAGGCGCGCGGCGCGCGAACGAATGAACAAGGTTCGATTATCCGTCGCGCGGCACATCGCCGCCACCCCCGTGCACAATTGCTCACATCCCGTCACACATGAACCGGCTCAAACCGGCGTGCGAGGCGCGCCACTTGCGAAGCCTTTGCTCGCAATGGCGAGGTCAGGCATCCGGCCGTTCGTCGAAGGTCTCGCGCAACGCAATCTGCATCGAGGCATGGATCTTCACGCACCAGCGCCACAGCAGCATGGTGAGCGCCGCGGCGCACACCAGCACGCCGATGAGGAAACCCGTAGGCGGCAGGATCGTCCCCGAAAGCGCCGCCACGAGCAGGAACACGCCGAACATCGACACCACGGGCACCAGTTCCGCAATGACATGACGGATCGCGCGCGTGAAGCGCCCCGCCTTCTCCGGCTGTACGCTCACTTCGGCGAGCAGGAGCGCGAGCGACTGCGTCTTGCGCCATACCGCGACGAGAAACGGCATCGCGAGCACGAGCGCGGCGCTCCAGAGCACGACGCGCTGGATGCGCTCGTCGCCGATCCACTGCGCCAGCAACGGCGCCGCGTAACGCGCGCCATAGGAAACGCCGATGAAAATCGCCGAGACGAGCGCGAGATTCACGGCAATCTGCACGACGATGCGCCTGGTGAGCGAAAAGATCGTGGGCCCGTCCGAGCGCGGCATCAGGCAACGCAGCCACTGGCTGTACATGCCGAACACGTTCGAGACGGCAGGCGGCATGGCGCGCGCGAGACGCTGCGAGAGCGGGTCGGCAATGCGGATGAGGTAAGGCGTGGTGAGCGTCGTGATGGCCGAGACCGTCACCGCGATCGGATAGAGGAAGCCGCTCGTCACCTTCAGCGTGAGGCCGAGCGAGGCGATGATGAACGAGAACTCGCCGATCTGCGAGACGGTCATGCCCACGCGCATGGCGGTGCGTCCGTCGCGGCCCGCGAGGAAGGTGCCGAGGCCGCACGACACGAGCTTGCCGAGCACCACGGCAATCGAGATCACGGCGATCGGCCACGCGTAGTCGACCAGCACGAGCGGGTTGAGCATGAGCCCGATCGTCACGAAGAAGATCGCGGAGAACGCGTCGCGCAGCGGCGCAACGAGATGCTCGATGCGATGCAGATGCCGCGACTCGGCCATGACCGCGCCAATCAGGAAGGCGCCGAGCGCGATCGAATAATCGAGCTTCACGACGAGCAGGCAAAAGCCAAAGCAAAAGCCCAGCACCGAAACGAGCAGCATCTCGTCGTTGCCCACGCGCGCGATGTAGCCGAGCACGCGCGGCACGATCAGAATGCCCGCGAGCAGCGAGACCAGCATGAAGAGCAGCAGCTTGCCGAGCGTGATGAGCGCAATGCCCGGCGAGAGTTCGCCCGTCTGCGCAATGCCGCCCAGCAGCACGAGCATGGCAATGCCGAGGATGTCCTCGACGATCAGGATGCCGAACACGAGCTGCGCGAACGGCTCGCGCTTCACGCCGAGATCGGAGAGCGCTTTGACAATGATGGTCGTCGAGGAAATGGCGAGAATCGCGCCGAGGAACAGCGAATCCATTGTGGCCCAGCCGAACGCACGGCCGATCTCATAGCCGATCCACAGCATCAGGACGATTTCCGAAAGCGCCGCGACGATGGCGGTCGCGCCCACCTGGAAAAGCTTGCGCAGGCTGAACTCGAGCCCGAGCGAGAACATCAGGAACACCACGCCGAGCTCGCCGAGCGTCTGGATGGTCTGCTCGTCGTGGATGAGCTGGAACGGCGGCGTGTACGGCCCGATGATCACGCCCGCCGCGATATAGCCGAGCACGACCGGCTGCTTCAGGCGATGAAACAGCACGGTGACAACGCCCGCGAGCGCCATCACGACTGCCAGATCCTGAATGAAGCCGATTCCCTGATGCATGAAGGTCTTTCCTTACAAATTGCTATCGAATTTCCGCATGTTACCCGATGCACGGCGTGAGCCAAATCGCACGCAAGGAAAAAAGCCGACCTACAATGATGCGACCCTCGCAGGCAATGCCCGCCCGCGCCGCAGCGCATCGACCGAATCTTCTGCCGCCATGACATCCGCATCCACCGCCTTTTCGCCGTTCCCTCCCCTTGCCCAGCTCGGCGCCGATCTCGCCGCAGGCCGCACAACGAGCCGCGCGCTCGCCGAAGCCGCGCTCGAGCGCATCGCCGACCCGGCCGGCCAGGGCGCAACTGTCTTCACGCATGTCGATGCCGAGCGCGTGCGCGCCGCCGCCGACGCACTCGACCGCCTGCGCGCGGCCGGCACGGTGCTGTCGCCGCTTGCGGGCATCCCCGTCTCGGTGAAGGACCTGTTCGACGTGGCGGGCGAAGTCACGCGCGCGGGCTCCACGGCGCTCGCGAATGCGGCGCCTGCCAAGGAGGACGCCGCCGCTGTCGCGCGGCTGCGCCATGCGGGCGCGGTGCTGGTCGGCCGGACCAACATGAGCGAGTTCGCGTTCTCGGGGCTCGGCCTGAATCCGCACTACGGCACGCCGCTTTCGCCCTGGCATCGCGGTGTAGCGGGCGACGCGCGCGTGGCGGGCGGCTCGTCCTCGGGCGCGGCGGCCTCGGTCGCGGACGGCATGGCCGCCGCCGCGCTCGGCACCGACACCGGCGGCTCCCTCCGCATTCCCGCCGCGTTCTGCGGCCTCACGGGCTTCAAACCCACCGCGAGGCGCATTCCGAAAACGGGCGGCGTACCGCTCTCCCCCACGCTCGACTCGTTCGGCCCGATCGGCAACACGGTGGCATGCTGCGCACTCGTGGACCGCGTGCTCGCCGGGCTCGCGCCGCGTGTGCCGGCCGCGCGCCACCTCGAAGGCGTGCGCCTTGGCGTGCTCACCAACTATGTCACCGACGGCGTGGACCCCGAAGTCGCGGAGACGATCGATACGGCGCTCAAGCATCTGGATGCGGCCGGCGCGATCGTGAGCGAAGTCCGCTTTGCCGCTTTCGAGCGCTTCGGCGAAATCAACCGCATCGGCTTCTCGCCGATGGAGGCGTATGCGTGGCATCGCGAGCTGATTGCGAAGCATCGCGATCAATACGACCCGCGCGTGCTCGTGCGCATCCTGAAGGGCGAACACGCTACGGCTGCCGACTATCTGGATCTGATCGCCGCGCGCGCGGCGGTCATGGAGGAGGCCCAAGCCACGCTCTGGTCGCGCTTTGACGTCGTGATCGCGCCGACCGTGCCGATCGCGCCGCCGCCCGTCGCGCCGCTCACCGCCGACGACGATGTCTTCGCGCGCACCAACGCGCTCGTGCTGCGCAATCCGAGCGCGTTCAACTTCCTCGATGCGTGCGCGCTGTCGCTGCCATGCCATCACTATGGCGCGGCGCCCGTCGGGCTGATGCTGGCCGCCGCGCCCGACAACGACGACGCGCTGCTCGCCATTGGCCGCGGCGTCGAGGCGGTGCTCGCACCGCTGCGCTGACCTGAGCGCCAGTCGCTCAAAACAACCGCTGCGCGCGAGCAAGGACACGTCCGCGCCGCGCGCGACCTTCGCGCTAGAATCCCGTCACGCCGTCGCAGCCGCCGGAAACCGCCAGGTCGCTGCGCCAGACAACCCGAACGAACGAGCCAATAAACGAGCCTCATGAACGACGATAACGCGCTGTTGCGCCGCGAGCGCGGCCTGCTGGTCCTCCTTGGCCTGATCTGCCTCGCGCTCCTCGCCGGCGCCCTGTACTTCCAGTATGTCGAGCATCAGGACCCCTGCCCGCTGTGTATCCTGGGGCGCTATTTCCTGGTCCTCATCGCGGTCTTCGCCTTTCTCGGCGCGCGCATGACGAGCTGGCGCGGCGTGCGCGTGCTCGAAGCGCTCGTGGCGCTCTCGGCGGCAGGCGGCGCGGTCGCGGCCGCGAAGCTCGTGTGGGTGCAGGCGTTCCCGAGCTACAGCTGCGGTTTCGACACGCTGCAGCCCATTGTCGACAGCCTGCCGTTCGCGCACTGGCTACCCGGCGTGTTCAAGGTGCAAGGCCTTTGCGAAACCACCTATCCGGCGACGCTTGGCCTGACCATGCCGATGTGGGCGCTGCTCGCGTTCATCGTCGCGTTTTTGGCGGTGACCTTGAGTCTGTGGCGCAACCGGCGCCGCCAGGTGTCGTGGCCCGGCATCCGCCGCTAACCGGCTATTGGGCACGGCGCGCCCGCGCCCGCCCAAACTCCCGCGCCTCATCCGCCGCCCAACCATCGGGCGGCGCGCCCCGCCAGCGCGATTCGAGCGCTAGCTTTGCGCAGCAACATCGAATCGCGCACGACTCCCGCATCTCCCCGGCCATCCAGGCGCGTTCGCCGCATGCAACGGCTGCGCACCGCCATTCGCGCTGTGACGGCTTCATGACCCAAGTCACATAACCCCCATCTAGCGGGGGAAATACTTTCCTGCGGCGAGCGGTGCTATCTTCGGAACTGGATGGCGATCTACGTGCGCGAGGCCGGTGTTGGCGCGCCCCTCTCGTAACGCGCGCCTGATCCGCAATGTCCCCGGGTTCACCATGACAACGCAAACCATCCGCTTCCTCCACCGAGGCGCTGTGCACGAAGTGCGCGGCCTGCCTCCCACGCGCACGGTGCTTCAGCATCTGCGTGAGGATCTGCGCGCCTGCGGCACCAAGGAAGGCTGCGCGGAGGGCGACTGCGGCGCCTGTACCGTCGTCATGGGCGAACTCGACGGCGAAGGCCGTCTCGTGCTCAAGGCCGTCAACGCCTGCATACAGTTCCTGCCTACCCTCGACGGCCGCGCGCTCTACGCCGTCGAAGATCTGCGCCAGCCCAATGGCGCGCTGCACCCGGTTCAGCAGGCAATGGTCGATTGCCACGGCTCGCAGTGCGGTTTCTGCACACCGGGCTTTGTTATGTCCCTGTGGGCGCTCTACGAGAATCAGCCCGCCGGCGCAGGCCTGCCGACTCGCGAAGAGATCAACGAAGCGCTTTCGGGCAATCTGTGCCGCTGCACCGGCTACCGGCCGATCATCGAAGCGGCGCTGCGCATGTTCGACGAAACCTGTCACCCGCGCGTGGCGCTCGATCGCACTCGCGTCGAAGCCCAGTTGCGGGCCCTGCAGCGCACCGGCACGTTCGAATATCACGGCCCCGATGTGCGGGGCGCCGCACACGGCGAAAGCACCTTCTACTCGCCGCGCACGCTCGAGGCCTTCGCGGCGCTGCGTGCCGCGCATCCTGACGCGCGCGTACTGGCGGGCAGCACCGATGTCGGCCTGTGGGTCACGAAGCAGTTCCGCGATCTGGGCGACCTCATCTACACGGGCAACGTCGAGGAAATGAAGAGCGTTTCGCGCGACGCCCAGACGCTCACGATCGGCGCGGCGGTCCCGCTCGAAGAAGCCTACGCGGCGCTCGCCATCGACTACCCGGAACTCGCGGAACTGTGGGCGCGTTTCGCCTCGCTGCCCATTCGCAACGCGGGAACGCTGGGCGGCAACGTCGCGAACGGCTCGCCGATCGGCGACTCGATGCCCGCGCTGCTCGCGCTCGACGCCACGCTCGTGCTGCGCCGCGCGGCGCGCGTGCGCACGCTGCCGCTCGCGGCGTTCTACACGGGCTATCAGAAGAACACGCTCGAAGCGGGCGAATTCGTCGAAGCGATCCGCGTGCCGCGCCCCGCGCCGACTCTGCGCTTTCGCACCTACAAGGTCTCGAAGCGCTACGACCAGGATATTTCAGCGGTGTGCGCCGCGTTTGCACTCGACGTGCGTGAGGACGGCACACTCGCGAGCGCGCGCATCGCCTACGGCGGCATGGCCGCGATCCCGCAGCGCGCCGCGCTCGCCGAGGCGCAGCTTAGCGGCGCACGCTGGGACGAAACCAGCGTTCAGCGCGCGATGGAAGCGCTCGCCACCGACTATCGGCCGCTCACGGACATGCGCGCGAGCGGCACGTATCGTCTAAAGGTCGCACGTAACCTGCTGTGGCGCTGCTGGCTCGAAACGCGCGACGATGCGCCGCTCGCGCTGTGTGACGTCAACGCGTTCGCCTTCGCCGAAGGCGACGACGATGGCCGGGATGATCAGGACAGCGCAACCGCCGGAGTCACGCCATGAACGATCAAGCCGAACCGCTCGTCATGCGCCAGGAACAACGCGATGAGCACGCACACGAACACGCGCTCGGCGCGCCGCTGCCGCACGAGTCGGCGGACGCCCATGTGAGCGGCGAGGCGCGCTACACCGACGACATCCCCGAATTGCACGGCACGGTGCACGCGGCGCTCGGCCTCGCGCGCCATGCGCACGCGCGCATCGTCGCGCTCGATCTGGAGCGCGTGCGCTCGTCGCCGGGCGTGCTTGCGGTGCTGTCGGCCGCCGACATCCCCGGCGAGAACGACTGCGGTCCCGTCGTGCACGATGACCCGGTGCTCGCAAGCGACGTCGTGCAGTACCTCGGGCAGCCCGTGTTCGCGGTGATCGCCACGAGCCACGAACTCGCGCGCCGCGCCGCGGCGCTTGCGGCAAGCGATGACGTCGTTCGCTACGAGCCGCTGGAACCCGTTCTCAGCATCGAAGAAGCACGCAAGCGCCAGCACTATGTGCTGCCGCCGCTGCGCCTGGTGCGCGGCGCGCCCGACGCGGCGCTCGCCGCGGCGCCGCATCGCCTCGCGGGAACGTTCACCGTGGGCGGCCAGGAACAGTTCTATCTCGAAGGCCAGGTGGCCTACGCGCTGCCGCAAGAGCAAACGGGCATGCTCGTCTATAGCTCGACGCAGCACCCGAGCGAGATGCAGCAAGTCGTCGCGCATCTGCTAGGCTGGCCCGCGCACCGTGTGAGCTGCGAATGCCGGCGCATGGGCGGCGGTTTCGGCGGCAAGGAATCGCAGTCGGCGTTGTTCGCTTGCGTCGCCGCGCTCGCGGCGCACAAGCTGCAGCGCCCCGTGAAGCTGCGCGCGGATCGCGACGATGACTTCATGATCACCGGCAAGCGCCACGACGCGCTCTACACCTACGAAGCGGGCTACGACGACGAAGGACGGCTCCTCGGCGCGCGCGTGGAGATCGCGCTGCGCGCGGGCTATTCCGCCGATCTTTCTGGCGCGGTCGCCACGCGCGCGGTTTGTCACTTCGACAACGCCTACTATCTTCCGGACGTCGAAATCGTCGCGCTCTGCTGCAAGACGAACACGCAGTCGAACACCGCGTTTCGCGGCTTCGGTGGCCCGCAGGGTGCGCTCGTGATGGAGGTCATGCTCGACGAAATCGCGCGGACGCTTGGCCGCGATCCGCTCGATGTGCGGCGCGCGAACTACTACGGCATTGGCGAGCGCGACGTCACGCCATACGGCCAGCGCGTGGAGGACAACGTGCTCGCGCCGCTCACCGACGATCTGCTCGCGTCGAGCCGCTATCGCGAACGACGCGCGGCCATCGACGCGTATAACCGCACGAGCCCCGTGCTCAAGCGCGGCATGGCGCTCACGCCGGTCAAGTTCGGCATCTCGTTCAACGTGCCGCATCTGAACCAGGCGGGTGCGCTCGTGCATGTGTACCGCGACGGCTCCGTGCTCGTGAACCACGGCGGCACCGAAATGGGCCAGGGGCTCAACACCAAGGTCGCGCAGGTCGTGGCGGGCACGCTCGGTTTGCCGCTCGCACGCGTGCGCGTGAGCGCCGCCGATACGTCGAAAGTGGCCAATACGTCGGCCACGGCGGCGTCCACAGGCAGCGACCTCAACGGCAAGGCCGCCGAGGACGCCGCGCTGACGATCCGCGCGCGCCTCGCGGCGTTCGCGGCGGCACAATACGGCGGCGCGCCCGAAAATGTCGCGTTCGAAGGGGGCCTCGTGCGGGCAAACGGCCAGGCGATCGCTTTTGCAGAATTCGTCGAACTCGCGTATATGAAGCGCGTGCAATTGTGGTCCGATGGCTTCTACGCCACGCCCAAAGTGCATTGGGACGCGCGCACGCTCACCGGCCATCCGTTCTACTACTTCGCCTATGGCGCGGCGGTCTCGGAAGTGGTCGTCGATACGCTCACCGGCGAATGGAAGCTCGTGCGCGCCGACGTGCTGCACGACGCGGGCCAGTCGATCAATCCGGCCATCGATCTCGGCCAGGTGGAAGGCGGCTTCATCCAGGGCATGGGCTGGCTCACGACCGAGGAGCTTTGGTGGAACCGCGACGGGCGGCTCATGACGCACGCGCCGTCCACGTACAAGATCCCGGCGGTGAGCGACACGCCGGAGGCGTTCATCGTGAAGCTGTATCGCAGCGGCGGCAACGACAATGTGGAGCCTACCGTGTTCCGCTCGAAGGCCGTGGGCGAGCCGCCCCTGCTTTTGCCGTTCTCGGTCTTTCTCGCGATTCGCGACGCCGTGGGCGCGGCGGTGCCCGAGGCGCGCGAGGCTGCCCCGCTGCGCGCGCCCGCGACGCCCGAAGCAATTCTCGATGCGCTGGACGCGCTGCGAGCGAGCGAACCCGCGGCGCTTCACACGCTCCAATCGTGAGGCGCGGTCGAAACAAGGCCACGAAGATTAACCGGCGGTACAGGCTACAACGTGCCGCCCCGTAGGGAGAACCGCCAGATGCAAGCCTGGCTTTCCGATCTGCAGCAACTGCTCGCGCACGGCGACGCCGCCGTGCTGGTCACCGTTGCGCGCGTCGAGGGATCGGCGCCGCGCGAGGCCGGCACGAAGATGATCGTCACGCGCGAAGCGGCCCGCCACACCATTGGCGGAGGCCACCTCGAATGGAAGGCCATTGAAATCGCGCGCCAGGTGCTGCGCGACGGCATGCGCACGCCGCACGCGCGGCGCCTCGAGCGCCTCGCGCTCGGGCCGAGCCTCGGCCAGTGCTGCGGCGGCGCCGTGGTGCTCGCGTTCGAGCGCCTCGACGTAGCCGACCTCGGCTGGCTCGCCACGCTCGCGCGCCGCCTCGCGGCAGGCGCGTCGACCGTGCGTAGCGTATCATTCCGCTCCTCGCGGAACGGGAGCCCCGAGGGCGAAGGCACCGCAGCCGATCCGGCCATGCTCTCCGAGCCGGAAGCGGGCGTGGAAGCGCCCGACTGCCTGCTTTGGGAAACGGGCGGCACGCTGCTCCTCACCGAGACGATCGCGCCGAACGACTTTCCCGTCGTGCTGTTCGGCGCGGGCCATGTGGGCGCGGCGCTCGTGCGCGTGCTCGGCACGCTGCCCTGCCGCGTGCTGTGGGTCGACGAGCGCGACGCCGCGTTTCCGACGCCCGAGGCATTCGCGCTGCTGGGCGCGCCCAACGTCGCGATCGACGCCAACGACGCGCCCGACGAAGCCGTCGACACCGCCCCACCCGGCACCAGTTTCATCGTGATGACGCACGATCATTCGCGCGACCTCGATCTCGCCGAGCGCATCCTGCGCCGCGGCGACTTCGTGTTCTTCGGCATGATCGGCTCGCACACGAAGCGCAAGCAGTTCGAGCACCGGCTCGCCGCACGCGGCATCGACCCCATGCAGATCGCGCGCATGAACTGCCCGCTCGGCGTGGACGGTATCGTCGACAAGTCGCCTGAAGTCATCGCCGTCTCGGCCGCCGCGCAACTGCTGCAGGCCATCGAGGCAGCGAAGCTGGCGAGCGCGGCGCATGTCCCCGCCACCCATTCCGCGTGATGTCAAACACTGAAGAACCCATAAGCGAATCGAAACGAACATGACGATCACGATCCCGGCCAACCCCGCCGCCAACACCGCCGCGAGCGCAACGGCACTCGTCGAAAAGGCCGCCAACGCGCCGAAGGCGGAGCTGCACATCCATATCGAAGGCTCGCTCGAACCCGAGCTGATCTTCGCGCTCGCGCAGCGCAACAACGTGAAGCTCGCGTACGACTCGATCGACGCGCTGCGCGCCGCCTACGCGTTCACCGACCTGCAGTCGTTTCTCGACATCTACTACGCAGGCGCGAGCGTACTGCTCACGGAGCAGGACTTCTACGACATGACGATGGCGTACTGCGAGCGCGCGCTCGCCGACAATGTCGTGCACACCGAAATATTCTTCGACCCGCAAACGCATACCGAACGCGGCGTGCCGATCGAAACCGTGGTCGCGGGCATCGACCGCGCGCTCGCCGACGCCGAAAAGCGCGGCCTCACGAGCAAGCTGATCCTGTGCTTCCTGCGCCACCTGAGCGAAGCCGATGCGCTCGCCACCTTCGACGCCGCGCAGCCGCTTTTCGCGCGCCATGCGCGCCTGATCGGCGTGGGCCTCGACTCGTCCGAGCGCGGCCACCCGCCCTCGAAGTTCGAGCGCGTGTTCGAGAAAGCACGCGCGATGGGCCTGAAGCTCGTCGCGCACGCGGGCGAGGAAGGCCCGCCCTCGTACATCTACGAAGCGCTCGATCTGCTCAAGGTCGATCGCGTCGATCACGGCGTGCGCAGCATTGAAGATCCTGCGCTCGTCACGCGCCTGGCCGACACGCGCGTGGCCCTGACCGTGTGCCCGCTTTCGAACACCAAACTGTGCGTGTTCGACGACATGACGCAGCACACGCTCAAGCAATTGCTCGACAAAGGCGTTGCGGTGACCGTCAATTCCGACGATCCCGCCTACTTCGGCGGCTACGTCAACGAGAACTACCGCGCCATCATCGAAGCGCTCAAGCTCGACGACGACGAGGTGTACACGATCCTGCGCAACGGCTTCGAGGCTTCGTTCGTGACGCCCGAAGAGCGCGCCGCGCTGATCGCGAAGCTCGACGCGAACTGGAGGCGCACAACGGCTTAAAGCGTGCACTAACGCGCGAACAAAAACGCGGACTCGTCCGCACAGCAAGCCCCAGCCCGGGCTGTCACACGAATCCGGTCCAGCGCGCGAGCGCCGGACCGTGGGCCCTCTCGCGCCTCGTTTTCAGGAGCGGCGCGCGACATGCGGGGCATGCATTGGACGAATACCTGAATTTATCGGAGACGAAGTTCCCATGACTCAATCGGCTTACCGCGCAAAACTGTTGACGTTCACCGGCGATCCCGCGCAATCGTCCGACGCCGCGGTCTTCAACGAAGACGGCGTCGTGATCGTTGAAGACGGCCACGTGCTCGCCTCGGGCGCGTGGTCCGCGCTCAAGTCGCGCGTGAGCGAAGGCGCAACGGTCCATGACCTGCGCGACAAGCTGATCGTGCCGGGCTTCATCGACACGCACATCCACTATCCGCAGACGGACATGATCGCGTCGCCCGCGCCGGGCCTCCTGCCGTGGCTGGACACCTACACGTTCCCGACCGAGCGCGGCTTCGAAAACGAAGCGGTGGCGCAGGACACGGCGCGCTTTTTCGTCGATGAACTGCTCGCCTGCGGCACGACCACGGCGCTCGTGTATTGCACCGTGCACAAGCAGTCCGCCGATGCGCTCTTCACCGCGAGCGAAGCGAAGAACCTGCGCATGGTCGCGGGCAAGGTGCTGATGGACCGCCATTGCCCCGAGTTCCTGCGCGATACGCCGCAAACGGGCTACGACGACAGCGCCGAGCTGATCGAGCGCTGGCACAACCGCGGGCGCCAGATGTACGCGCTCACGCCGCGCTTTGCGCCCACCTCGACCGAAGCGCAGCTCGAAGCGTGCGGCGCGCTCGCGAAGGCGCACGGCGACATCTTCATCCAGAGCCATGTGGCTGAAAACCCGGATGAGGTGAAGTGGGTCAAGGAACTGTTCCCGGGTCATCGCAGCTACCTCGATGTGTACGATCACTACGGACTCCTGCGCAAGCGCGCGGTGTACGGCCACTGCATCTGGCTCGACGACGAAGACCGACGCCGCATGGCGGACACCGGCACGGTTGCCGCGCACTGCCCGACCTCGAACCTGTTCCTCGGCAGCGGACTGTTCGACTTCGACAAGGCGGGCGCATCGTCGATGCCCGTGACGCTCGCCACCGACGTGGGCGGCGGCACCTCGTTCTCGATGCTGCAAACCATGAACGAGGCGCACAAGGTCGCGCGCATGGGCGGCCACCATCTCACGGCCACGCGCATGTTCTGGCTCGCGACAGCGGGCGCGGCCCACGCGCTCGATCTCGCCGACAAGATCGGCACGCTCGCGCCCGGCAGCGAAGCGGACTTCGTCGTGCTCGATGCGCAGTCCACGCCGCTGCTCGCGCGGCGTACGGCGCGCGCCGAATCGCTGGAGGAGCTGTTGTTCGCGCTCGCCCTGCTCGGCGACGACCGCGCCGTGTTCGAGACGTACGCGGCGGGCAAACGCGTGCACAGCCGCGACGGCGCGCACCGCTGAAAGCCCCGCCCGGCGCGGGTTACAGGGAAAACATGCATGGTATAATCCGCGCCTCATTGGGGAGTAGCCGCCTCCGAATCGCGCCACAGTGCCGCAGCGCCGGTCTCAAGACCCCGCGCTTGCCGCGCGCGAATTCGCGGGGACGTCCGTCAACAGACTTGGCCTGCGCGGCCATGGCGGACGCAGCCTTTATCCCGGGCCTGGCGAGACCGATGACCCATGACCGCCGCAACAGGGCCCGGCGGTGCGTGGGTCGTCGCTCGCACACACCACGGCCCGAGGATCCACCACAACGTGAACCAAGCTTTTCTGGTTTCCACCGGAGCCGTCGCGCTCGCCGAAATTGGCGACAAGACACAGCTGCTCTCGCTCGTGCTCGCGGCGCGCTACCGCAAACCCGTGCCGATCATTCTCGGCGTGCTCGTCGCCACGCTCGTCAACCACTCGGGCGCGGGCGCGCTCGGCACGTGGCTCGGCGCGCTCGTCACGCCCGGTGTGATGCGCTGGGCGCTCGCCGCCTCGTTTGTCGCCATGGGGCTGTGGATTCTCGTGCCGGACAAGCTCGAAGAAGGCGAAGCGAGCGTGAACCGCTCGCAGCTTGGCGTATTCGGCGCGACGGTCGTGACCTTCTTTCTCGCCGAGATGGGCGACAAGACGCAGATCGCCACCGTCGCGCTCGCCGCGCGCTTTCACGACTTCTTCGGCGTGGTGGCCGGCACGACGCTCGGCATGATGATCGCGAACGTGCCTGCAATCCTGCTCGGCGACCGCTTCGCCCACAAGCTGCCGACGAAGCTCGTGCATGCGATTGCGGCGGTGCTGTTCGTCGTGCTCGGCGTGCTCGCGATTCTGGGCGTGGGGTTCTGACGTGCCTATTTGGCGGGTGCGGCTGCGGCACCCTGCGCCGCTGCAGGCGAGGCCGCACTGGTCTCGTTCGGTGCGCCGCCGCCCTTGCCTAGCGGAATCTTGACCTCCGTCACGGTGCCGTTAGCTAGAGGGAAATTCCCCAGCGCGCTCTGCACGAGAAAGGGCATCACGCGCACGAGCGACGGATCGTCGCCGGAAGTGCGCGCAGTCACGTTGTAGACCTCCTTGCCGCTCGCCCTTTCGGTGATGCGAATGCCGAGCGCATGCGAATACACCGGATAGGTCTGGTTCACGTAGGCGGGCTGATACGGTCCCCACGCGCCCCACGGGTTCCAGGGGCCCCAGTACGGGCCCGGCCAGGGGTTGTAGAACACGGGCTGCGCAACCGTCACCGTGTCGGTGCGGCTGCCGTAAGCGAGCCCCACGAGGTAGTGCGCCTGCGGTTCGGCCACGAGGCGGAACGCATGCGTCGCGAGCCCGTTGGCGACGAACTGCTCGTAGGTGCTCTGCTCGATGCTCTGGCTCTGCTCGGCGCTGCGTGTGAACGCAAAGGTGCGCGTGGCGTCGCTGCCGCCGTCCCATGCGGAGAAAGCGGTCACCTGGCTCGTCACGTAAGTCGTGCAGCCGGAGAGCGTGAGTGCGAGCGCCGCCAGCATCAGTAGGGCGCGGCGGGTCCATCGGTCGTGCATCATGGTCTTCTCGTCTTCATTCAGTTGGAAAGGTGCAGTCGTGGGGGCCGCTCTCTCCGATACGAACTTTGCGCCGCGCTTATTCCCTGTTGGTGCCCTGTCCGGTCCGTGCGCGCTTCACGCCGGTCGTGTCCTGTCTTGTGGCCCGCTTTGTAGTCTGTCACCGCGCGGCAGGGCCTGATCATACTGACTCGCGGCGCAGCGCGAAAGTTCGCGGGCCGAGCCCTGACGGACAAAGCGGCCCGAGCCTTTGTACAATGGGGCGAACCGCCGTGCTCCCGCGACGGCAGGCAGCGCCCTGCGGGCGCCCACGCCGCCGCGGCCGGCCAATCCGATCCACACGATCGATCCACACCGATCCGACACGCCCCTATCCAGACCATGTCCGATACTGCCACGCCCACCGTGATCCGCCGCGAAGACTACGCACCGCCCGCGTTTCTGATCGATACCGTCGACCTCGAATTCGACCTCGCGCCCGAGCGCACGGTCGTCAAGAGCACGTTGCGCGTGCGGCGCAATCCCGACGCGCAACCCACCGCGCATCTCGAACTCATGGGCGAGCAGCTCGAATTCATCGGCGCGGCGATCGACGGCAAACCGTACGCGAACGTGCGCACGCACGAGCACGGCCTCACGGTCGAGAACGTGCCCGAGGCGTTCGAGCTCACGCTCACCGGCGCGTGCGACCCGGCCGCCAACACCACGCTCTCGGGCCTTTACGTGTCGAGCGGCAACTTCTTCACGCAGTGCGAGGCCGAGGGCTTTCGCCGCATCACCTGGTTCCTCGACCGCCCCGACGTGATGGCGACCTACACGGTCACGCTGCGCGCCGACAAGCTCGCCTACCCGGTATTGCTCTCGAATGGCAACCTGATCGCGCAAGGCGACCTGGCCGACGGCCGTCACTATGCGAAATGGGAAGACCCGTTCCGCAAGCCGAGCTACCTGTTCGCGCTCGTGGCGGGCAAGCTCGTGGCGCTGGAAGAACGCATCCAGAGCCGCTCGGGCAAGGAAAAGCTGCTGCAGGTGTGGGTCGAGCCGCACGATCTCGACAAGACGCGCCACGCCATGGACTCGCTCATCCACTCGATCCACTGGGACGAGCAGCGCTTTGGGCTCGAACTCGACCTCGACCGCTTCATGATCGTTGCCGTGAGCGACTTCAACATGGGCGCGATGGAGAACAAGGGGCTCAACATCTTCAATACGAAGTACGTGCTCGCCAATCCCGAAACGGCCACCGATGTCGACTTCGCAAACATCGAAGCCGTGGTCGGCCACGAGTACTTTCACAACTGGACCGGCAACCGCGTGACCTGCCGCGACTGGTTCCAGCTGAGCCTGAAGGAAGGCCTCACGGTGTTCCGCGACCAGGAATTCTCGGCGGCGATGTCGGGCGGCGATGAAAACGAAGCTGCGCGCGCGACCAAGCGTATCGAGGACGTGCGCGTGCTGCGCCAGATGCAGTTCGCCGAAGACGCGGGCCCGATGGCGCACCCGGTGCGACCGGAGAGCTACGTCGAGATCAACAACTTCTACACGATGACCGTCTACGAGAAAGGCTCGGAAGTCGTGCGGATGTATCAAACGCTGCTCGGTCGCGACGGCTTCCGCAAGGGTATGGATCTGTACTTCCAGCGCCACGACGGCCAGGCCGTGACCTGCGACGACTTCCGCCACGCGATGGCCGACGCCAATGGCCGCGACCTCGCGCAGTTCGAGCGCTGGTACAGCCAGGCGGGCACGCCGCGTGTGAGCGTGACGACGAGCTACGACGAAGGCACGCGCTGCTACAGCGTGACGCTCACGCAGGGCTACGCCAACGGCTCGCCCGCCGCGCGCGAAACGCAAAAGGGCCCGCTGCACATTCCGTTTGCAATCGGCCTGATCGGCCCGGACGGCGCGGACCTGCCGCTGCGCCTCGAAGGCGAAGCCGCCGCGCACGGCACGACGCGCGTGCTGGAGCTGACCGACACGCAGCAGACCTTCACGTTCGCCGATGTGATGGCCAAGCCCCTGCCCTCGCTGCTGCGCAACTTCTCGGCGCCGGTCATCGTCGATTACGACTATGGCAATGACGAACTCGCTTTCCTGCTCGCGCACGACAGCGACGCGTTCAACCGCTGGGAAGCGGGCCAGCGCCTCGCGACGCGCGAACTGCTCGCGCTTGCTGCTCGCGCCGCCGCGGGCCAGCCGCTCGAAATCAACAGCGCGCTCGTCGATGCGTTCCGCCGCGTGCTGACCGACGAATCGCTCTCGCCGTCGTTCCGCGAGCTTGCGCTCATGCTGCCTTCGGAAACCTATCTTGCCGAGCAGATGGCCGAATCCGACCCGGCCGCCGTGCACGCGGCGCGCCAGTTCGTGCGCAAGCAACTGGCAACCGCACTGCAACGCGAGTGGCTCGCGGCCTATGAGCGCAATGTCACGCCGGGCGCGTACGAGCCGACGCCCGAGGCGGCCGGACACCGCGGGTTGAAGAACCTTGCGCTATCCTATCTCTCGGAACTCGACGATGCTGCGCAAGCGGTGCGCCTCGCCACGGCGCAATACGACGCGGCGAACAACATGACCGACCGTTCGGCGGCGCTTTCCGCGCTGTTGAACGTGCAGGCGGCCACTGGCGGCGACGTCGCGCGCAAGGCGCTCGAAGACTTCTATGTGCGCTTCGAGAAGGAACCGCTCGTCATCGACAAATGGTTCGCATTGCAGGCCACGCAACGGGGCACGGCGCAACGCCCGACCATCGAGACGGTGCGCGCGCTCATGGGTCACCCGGCGTTCAACATCAAGAACCCGAATCGCGCCCGCTCGCTGATCTTCAGCTTCTGCGCCGCGAACCCCGCGCAGTTCCACGCCGCAGACGGCTCGGGCTACGCGTTCTGGGCCGACCAGGTGATCGCGCTCGACGCGCTCAATCCGCAGGTCGCGGCGCGTCTCGCTCGCAATCTCGAACTGTGGCGCCGCTTCACGCCCGCACTGCGTGACGCGATGCGCGCGGCGCTGGAGCGTGTAGCCGCTGAAGCCAAATCGCGCGACGTGCGCGAGATCGTCGAAAAAGCGCTGGCTTGATCAGACGAAACGAGGCGCAACGCGCGGTGCCTGATCCGCACCGCGCGCCAACCCACGAACCGGCCTTAGGCCGGTTTTTTTGCGCATTTTTTTCGTGATTATTTTCAGCGGCGCGACTACACCCGCCACCGGGCGAAAAGCCGCACCAGCAAGCCGGGCCGCGCCCCGGCGCTTTATTTTGCGCGGCTGTGCGACGGGCGGTCACAGTCGAGCGGGTAGAATTGCGCTATTCCCAAGCGTATCCGGAGTACTGCAATGGCTTTGCAACGTCGCACCACCCTCACCAAGTACCTGATCGAGCAGCAGCGCCAGCACAGCAACCTGCCCGCCGATCTGCGTCTTTTGATCGAAGTCGTCGCGCGCGCGTGCAAGGCGATCAGCTTCAACGTCAGCAAGGGCGCGCTTGGCGACGCGCTCGGCACGGCCGGCAGCGAGAACGTCCAGGGCGAAGTGCAGAAGAATCTCGACATCCTCTCGAACGAGATCCTGCTCGACGCCAACGAATGGGGCGGCAACCTCGCCGCGATGGCCTCGGAGGAAATGGAAACGTTCTTCCCGATCCCGGCCAACTATCCGAAGGGCGAATACCTGCTGGTGTTCGATCCGCTCGACGGCTCGTCGAACATCGACGTGAACGTGTCGATTGGCACGATCTTCTCGGTGCTGCGCTGCCCGGACGGCCAGCAGGCGACCGAAGAATCGTTCCTGCAGCCCGGCACGAAGCAGGTCGCGGCCGGCTACGCCGTGTACGGCCCGCAAACCGTGCTCGTGCTCACCACGGGCAACGGCGTGAACTGCTTCACGCTCGACCGCGAACTGGGCTCGTGGGTGCTCACGCAGAGCAACATGCGCATTCCGGAAGACACGCGCGAATACGCGATCAATGCATCGAACGCACGCCACTGGTATGAGCCGGTGCAGCAGTACATTGGCGAGCTCAACGACGGCAAGGACGGCCCGCGCGGCGAGAACTTCAACATGCGCTGGATCGCCTCGATGGTCGCCGACGTGCACCGTATCCTGAACCGCGGCGGCATCTTCATGTACCCGGCCGACAAGCGCGACCCGTCGAAGCCCGGCAAGCTGCGCCTGATGTACGAAGCGAACCCGATGTCGTTCATTGTCGAGCAGGCGGGCGGCATGGCGACCAACGGCGAGGAGCGCATTCTCGACATCCAGCCGAAGAGCCTGCATGAGCGCGTAGCCGTGTTCCTCGGCTCGAAGAACGAGGTCGAACGCGTCACGCGCTACCACCACGAAGCCAAAAAATGAAAAAAGATGAGGAAAGGGCTTGCATAGTTCGCGGCGACTTCCTATAATCTTTCTTCTCTGATGTGACGCCGGAATAGCTCAGACGGTAGAGCAGCGCATTCGTAATGCGAAGGTCGGGGGTTCGATTCCTCTTTCCGGCACCAGGATTCAAGCAAAAAGCCCAGTCTTCGGACTGGGCTTTTTGCTTTGTGCACGCTGTCTGCGTGCGGTGCCGAGCAGCGGCTACGTCACGCTTTCGGCGGCAGCGCATCCAGCGCCTCGCCTACCTCCTCGATCACCTCATCCCATCGCCCCAGCTCGCGCTGCCTGAAAAGTCTCGCCGACGGATACCAGGGACTATCGGTGCGCTGCGTCATCCAGCGCCAGTCCGTGCAGGTCGGCAGCAGGATCCACACCGGCACGCCAGCCGCACCGGCAAGATGCGCGACCGAGGTGTCGACGGTGATCACAAGATCAAGCGACTGGACGATGGCGAGCGTGTCCACGAAGTTCGCGATCTCCGGCCCGAGCGGCGTGATGTCGATGTCGTGAGGCAACGCCCCCAGCTCGCTTTGCGCGCCGCCCTTCTGCAGCGAAAACCACGACACGCCACGCCGGGCGAACACAGGCAGCAACGTGTGCAGCGCAAGCGAGCGGTAACGGTCGAATTCGTAGTCGGGGTTCCCAGCCCAGACGAGCCCCACGCGGCGTTGGCGCGCGCCACGATGCGCCCCGCCGGCAACCCGCTCACGCCAATGGCCGACGCACTCAGGCGGCGCGCCCAGATAAGGCATGGCCAGCGGCAGCCTGTCCACCGTCAGTTTCATGGACTCTGGAAAGCGGAACATACGGCTCCAGAAGTCATAGGGACCCGGCGGCAATGTGGTCCAGGCCTTGTTCACTCCACGCGCGCATGCCGCGACGTCGCCAATCGCCTTGTCGACCCAGACATCGACCGTCGCGCCCTGGCGCTGCAGCCATTCGATGTAGCGCAAGGATTGAAGCTGGTCCCCCAATCCCTGCTCACCGATCAGCAAAAACCGACGCCCGTTCACGGCTTCACCGGACCACACCGGAAAGCCAGGACGCACGAGCGTACTGTTCTGCGGCAAGCGTTCGTGCCAGTGATAGTGCCGCCACCCTCGCTCGAAGTCGCCGTCGCGCAGCATCGTGACGGCGGCGTTGAACTGAACATGTTCGTCGTCGGGAAGCAAGCGCGCCGCCTCTGCAGCGTGATGCCGCATACGCGCATGTTCGCCGAGCATGTTCGACGCGTAGCTCGCGTTGTGATGGAGCTTGCCCCGCGTGGCATCGACGGCAAGGCCCTCCCGCGCGACTTGATACGCGTCGTCGAAGCGATGAAGCTCGTTGAGCCGCAAGGCGAGGCTTTCGAGTGCTGCGGCGTCTGCCGCGAACTCGGTGCGCATCTGCGAGATTTGCGCGATCAGTTCCGCAGGGCGTTCGAGGCGCACGAGGACCGTTAGCAACTCGAGCCCATCTGCTAGCCGCGAGGTCCCCACTGCGCGTGCGCGACGCAGATATTCCGCAGCCGCTTCCAGGCGTTCGTCTTCGAGATTCAGTCGCGCCAGGCAGCACAATGCGTGATGAAGTGTGGGCGCATAGTCGAGCGCCTTTTCGTAGTGCATGCGCGCTTCCTCGCGGCGCTTCGCCAGCTTGAGTACGTCGGCCAGGTTGCGATGCAAGCTGGCTGTGCCACCGCTGAGCGCTATCGCACGATGGTAGAACGCTTCGGCGGCGACGTGCTCGTTCGCCATGGCCGCGAGCAAGCCGCGATGCTCCCAGAGCTCGGCGCGTTCGGGCGCCACGCCGATTGCGCGTTCCAGATGGTCGCGCGCGAGGTCGCGTTGTCCGTCGCGAAAATACGAGAGCGCCAGACGATGCAACACATGCGCGTTGCGTGGCTCGTGCGCGAGCAGTTCCTGATACGCGAGCAGCGCGTCGCGCGTTCTGCCCGAGTCGAAGTGCTGGTTTGCGAGCGCAAGCGCCGCCTTCGTGCGCGCTTGCTCGTCCGAGGCTTCGGCCGGCGTGGTGGCAGGGTTGCTCATCATAGGATCGCGCCGGCAATGTGGCGCGCGGCGCTGTTACGTTGCTATCTGGAAAAAGGGGAGCGCCGTTCGGCGTCATGAGCCTCACGTGCGAATCTTTTAAAGATAAGTGCGATCTTCACGCGACCGAATCAGACGTATCTGAAAACGGCTACGCGAATCCAGGCGCCACACGCTTCTCGCGCAGGAAGTCGATGAACGCACGCAGTTTGGGCGGCAACTGGGCGCGCCCGGCCGTATACAAATAGAAGCCGGGAAACGATGCGCCCCACGACTCGAGCACCGGCACGAGCCGGCCTTCGTCCAGTGGCGAGCGCACGTAGTCTTCGATCACGTGCAGGAGGCCCACGCCCTGCTCCGCGGCGCGCACCATCGTGCGCAGATCGTTGGTCACGAAGCGGCCCTCGGTGACCACGTCGAATACGCGCCGGGGATCGTCCGGCCGCGCGAACTCCCAGCGGTAGACGCCACCCGTCGCGAAGCGATAGTGCAGGCAATCATGCGCAGCCAGATCCTCGGGGCTAACTGGGCGCGCGTGGCGTTCGAAGTATTGCGGCGAGCCCACCACGACGATGCGTATCGGCCCGCCGATCGGCACCGCCACCATGCCAGGCGCCACTGATTCGCCCAGGCGAATGCCCGCATCGAAGCCCTCGCCCACCAGATCGGCAAAGCCGTCGTCGAGCGCGAGTTCGAGCTTGATCTGCGGATAGCGCATCATGAATTCCGCGAGATGCGGCATGACGAGCAATTCGCTCGCCACGCGTGGCAGGTTGATCCGTAGCGTGCCGGCCGGCGCGTCGCGCGAGGCGTCGAGCGCATCGAACGCCGCTTCGATCTGAGTGAGCGCGGGCTGCACGCGCGCCAGAAACTGCGCGCCCGCCTCGGTCAGCGCGACGCGGCGCGTCGTGCGATTGAAGAGCCTCACGCCGAGTTGCGCTTCGAGCGCCCGCACGGCCTGGGACAGCGCCGAAGTCGAGAAGCCTAGGGCTAACGCCGCGCGAGTGAAGCTGCCGTGCCGTGCGACGGCAGCCACGGCAAGCAGAGCGGGCAAGCGCCCCGCCAGCCCGGACGCGGCGCTCGGCGCTGGCGCCGGATCGGAAAGCGGGCCCATGCCGTCTCCATTGTGAAGCTCAGCTTCACGGTGATTTCAGGTGAACCCGATTTTTCCACAAAAAGGAAAGGCGCAAGATGAGTTCGCGTTCGCCACCCATCCTTTAAGGACACCGCCATGAAACTCGATAGCTACACCCTGCTCGGCCGCTCAGGCCTGCGTGTCAGCCCCATCGCCCTCGGCACGATGACGTTCGGCACCGAATGGGGCTGGGGCGCCGACGAAGCTTGCGCACAGCGACTCTTCGACCTCTATGTCGATGCGGGCGGCAACTTCATCGACACCGCCGACCTCTATACGGAAGGCACAAGCGAAACCTGGGTGGGGCGCTTCGCGGCGGCGCGAGGCCTGCGTGAGCGGCTCGTCATCGCCACCAAGTATTCCTACAACGCGGAATCGGGCAACCCGAACGCCGGCGGCAACCATCGCAAGAACCTGCTGCGAGCGCTCGACGGCTCGCTCAAGCGGCTCGGCACCGACTACATCGATCTCTACTACCTGCACACATGGGACCGCATGACGCCCGCCGACGAAGTAATGCGCGCCATGGACGACGCAGTGCGCGCAGGCAAGATCCGCTACGTGGGTCTCTCCGACGTGCCGGCCTGGTACGCAGGCCGCGCGCAGACGCTGGCCGATTGGCGCGGCTTCGAACCGGTGGCGGCCATGCAGCTCGAATATTCGCTGATCGAGCGCAACGCGGAGCACGAATTCGCCGATGTGGCGACGCAGCTCGGCATGGGGCTCGTGCCGTGGAGTCCGCTCGGGATGGGCGTGCTGTCGGGAAAATATCGGCCGTCACAGGCTGGTGAAGGTGTGAGCGGTGCGGGCCGCCTGCAGACGGTGGGCGCGAAGCCGCCGCCCGGCTTCGACAAGCTCTCCGCGCGCAACTTCGCGATCGTGGCCGAACTGGAGCGCGTTGCGCACGAAGCCAACCGGCCCATGGCGCAGGTGGCGTTGAACTGGCTGTATCAAAAGCGCGGCGTGGCGAGCATCATCGTCGGCGCAACCAAGGCCGCACAACTCGAAGAATCGCTCGGCTCGCTCGACTTCACGCTCGCCCCCGAACTGGTCGCGCGCCTTGACGCCGCCTCCGAACCCGCACATCCGTTTCCATACTACATGTTCGCGGACGGCCACCAGTCACGCATTCATGGCCAGGTGGACGTACGCGCGACGCCCGCGAACCACGCTCACGTGCAACGCGTGCCGGCGCCGGCGAACGAGCAAACGTAACGAATTATCGGAGTGCATCAATACGCCGCGCTGGAATGCGCGGCGATTTACGTACGTTCGGTCATTAAGTCGCGGCCAAATGACACGGATCAAAGTATTAATCGCCCGATCGGATAGAAACGGACACTTACATAGTTTTAATTCTTATTAACGTTTCGACGTCAACGGCTAAGCATAATCGTCCGTTGTAGATGAATGATGGTGCACGTTGATCCAGCGGGACTGGCCCCTCGCTTGCGGCGCCGCGCAAGACAGGCGCGGCAGGCAGCCCGAGCGAGCGCGGGCTCAGAGCCGGGGGAAGTGCGATTGAGGCGTTGTGCGACCGCAGCAGCCGCTGTGCGCGAGATTCGGTGAATCGAGAACCGAACCCGATTCACGCAGCATGTGCGAGTGTGAAGGACATCTCAACAATTATATTCCCGCGCCGTTAATCATTTGCATCGCTGTGCGAAGAAAGCAACACGCGTGCGAGAAAAGCACTGTTACCGTAAGCGGGACTAGCGCAGTAGAAGTGCCGAGCCGGATAATCGGCTTACATAGGAGAAAGATCATGGACGCCAAACCGCCAAGGATTCCGACCCCGGACCAAGTCTTCAGCCCGGATCCGGAACCGGTGGCCGTTGAGTTTCTCGGCGACGAATTGCCTGCTCACGTGCGGGCTTTTCTGGACGAGCAACGCAAGGCACACGAACAGAAGTGACGGGGAAACGCACACGTTCGCGCTCGCGTGGGGAACGCGCGCAGTAGACGTTCGTGTGCAGATTGGCACGCGTAGTACGGGGACGCGCGTGTCATGCTGCGCGCGCGGTTTTGCGCCGTCGCGCGCCGTAGCGATTTGCGTTCGGCACGCTAGATGGAGCGCGCGCGTTCATGCGGCCATCGCGATTCGACTTCTGCGCCCTTCTGCGCTTTTAGACGCAAGCGCACTGTAACCGGCTATGCTTCGGTTTTTATTGCCGGCGTCTTTCTTCCTCTCGATGACATTGCTGACCCGCGCAAGTGCGCGTTGCGCTGCCGCGCTGCTCTTCGCCCTGCCGATCGGATCCGCCCACGCCGACGGTGACGACACCGCCCTGACCAACCTCGTCGCGCTTGTTTCTCAGCGGCTGGCGCTCGCCGAGCCGGTTGCACACTGGAAATGGCAACATCACAAGCCGATCACCGATACGCCCCGTGAAGACGCCTTGCTCGCCGACGTGCAAAAGCGCGCCACGGCGGCCGGCGTCGACCCCACGTTCGCGCGTGCGTTTTTCCGCGATCAGATCGATGCCAGCACGCAAATGCAGAAGTCGTTGTTCGACACGTGGCGTGCCTCGCAGGCGCCCAGCGACCCGGCGCCCGATCTCGCTACGGCCACGCGGCCCCAACTCGACAGACTCACCGGGCAATTGATCGGCGCGCTCGCTCGCGTGCAGTCAATGCGCGGCGCACCGGATTGCCCGGCGCGCGTCGCACGTACGGTTGCGAACTGGAAAGAGCTCACCCGCTACGACTCCGCGCGCACGAATGCGATGAATCAGGCGCTGGAGCATGTGTGCGAATCGGGTGGAGTGGGCGGCGTCGCCTAAGGCTCAGGCCGCGCTCGTGAGGCCGTCGGCCTCGGTTGGCTGCAGCACCTGCACACGCAGGCCGCGTTCGAAGTGCGTCTGCAGAATGCGCCAGGTCGAAAGCTCGAACACCCGCTCGGCGCCGTGGTCCACCAACGCCTCAGCCTCGGTCGTGCTCTGAAAGGCACCCATATAGCACCAGCGGTCGATCAGGTGATAAACGTCGCCGCCATTCGTCGAGTCCTGCTCCAGCACGACCACTGCGCCGTCGAACGGCCAGGGCGCCGCCCCAAGGTCGGCGGGATCGCGCTTCGATACACGCGGCACGCGATTGAACGAGGGCTTGAGCGCTGCGATCCATTGCGCTTCGACAAGGAGCGCACCAAGCTCGCCGCCTGTTGCACGCCACTCCACCCGGCGCACCTGCTGCGCCATTCGTTGTTCGCGGGAAGAGCGCCGCTCCCCCGAAAGATGCGCGCGCACGCGCTGGCGCACCCGCACGCTGCGGCCCACGTAGAGCGGCACGTCGTCCTCGCCGTAAAACGCATACACGCCATGACCTGCCGGCGCGGTATCGATGAGGTCGTCGGTGATGTCGCCGGCCAGCACGTGACGGCGCGTCGTGCGCTCGATCTGCGCCGCCAGCGCTTCCCCCGGCACCAGCGCCGGCAGGCGCTGCCAGAACTGCCAGAGGAGATCGGCGTCGGCGAGTGCGCGATGGCGATCCGATGGCACGAGTGCATGGCGCTCGACCAGCGCATCGAGCCCGTGGCGCTTCTCACCCGGGAAGAGCGCCCGCGACAGGCGCACGGTGCACAGTACATCGGGGTTGAAGGAATAGCCCGCGCGCTCGAACTCCGCACGCAGGAAGCCTCGGTCGAAGGCCGCGTTGTGCGCGACGAAGAGCTTGCCGGCGAGTCGCCCGTGCAGTTGCGCCGCAATGTCGGCGAAGCGCGGCGCGCCGCGCACCATCTGGTCCGTAATACCGGTGAGCTGCTGGATAAAGGGCGGGATGGGCTGACCGGGATCGACGAGGGTGCTCCATCGTGTCACCTGCCCTTGCGCCACCTCCACCACGCCAACTTCAGTAATCCGGTGCTCGCCTACCGAACCACCAGTCGTCTCGAGGTCTACGAAGACGATGGGAAGGTCGCCGGCGGGCTGTGCGGCGTTCAAGGAGGACTCAAGCATGGTGAAACGACAGGGGAAATGGAAAACGGCCCAAGTATGCACCGTTTGGACGCCACGCGCCGACGGTTCCGACAGCGCAAGTGCAACTTTGGGTATTTAGTGAAAACCCGAATCAGGAAAATCGAGAGATCCCAGGGTTTTCCCGATTAAATCTGTTTAAGAAAAGTGGCTACTAATATTGCTCGAATATCAATATGCCAAAATAAAAAAGCCCCGGGTTTGCCCGGGGCCTGATGTTGCATGAGCGCTCGCACAGCGAGCACTCGCACGCTGCACTTACAGCGGCTGGATGTTCGCGGCCTGCTTGCCCTTCGGACCGACCTTGACGTCGAACGACACACGCTGGTTCTCCTTCAACGACTTGAAGCCGTCGGCGCGGATTTCCGAGAAGTGCGCGAACAGATCGTCGCCGCCGGCGTCAGACGTGATGAAGCCAAAGCCCTTCGCATCATTGAACCATTTGACGATACCGGTTTCCATGTTTCCGTTTCCCTCGAGATTTTAATGGCGCGGGCAATAACCCTCACGCCGTATCCAGCCAATTCCCGCCGTCCCGCTTCAGCGAATTCCACGTTTGAAATTGCAGCGGAACGAAAATCAGCTTTGCCGTTATACGGGGAACGCCAATCGCCAGTCAAGCGAATTTTTTATAACAGCTTTCCCGATTCAACGATAAAAGCGGTACGCATCAAAAAGCTGACAAAAAATCGTATGCGATCCGAATCAATATATAAGAACACGTCATTTTTACGCGATTATCTCGATCACGTCATTTCTACCGGGAAGTTTTCCCGAAGTGTAACAATTCGTGTCAAACGTAAGTGTTTCTCCCGGTTGTTCGAGTAATACATTCAATTCATGATCCATATTGTTAGCGGCATCGGAGGTCATCATGCTGACAACTCTGCGGCGATGGATTCATTGGCTCGTACAAACGGACGGGATTGCACCAACGGCCGAGGAAGCCGAAACCTATGGCGCATGGCACGGGGACCACTGGCACAACCTGCTGTGTTCCCCTATGGACGCCAGGCACTACGTAATGGAAGACTGGAGCCTGCAGTCTGAGCCGCCGCAAGCGGGCACCCAGTAAGCGGTGCGCGTAGCGCGTGGCCTGAAGACGGGCAAAAAAAAGCGCGGCTGAAAAGGCCGCGCCGACAAAGGTTTGGAGATCTTTTTCGTCAACGAAAAAGTCTGCTTCGGAAAGCAGCGATTGAAGTATAGCCGGACCCACGTCTGACGATTAAGCATACGGCGCACAATCATCTGTTACGCCAGACGCAATAATCAGTTCTGATTGATTTAAACCGTTTTCTGCAATCAATTGTTGTAGCGATCGCACAACGCTCGCGCGGTTGACAGTTTCACCCTCCTTCCGGGAAATCCGCTCAAAGCCTTTACCAGCAGGGCTTAAGGCGAGCGCGATAATCATTTCCGATAGCGCAATACTTTATTGCGGAATTCGGAATACCCCCTCTCCGAGCACCCTCTCTACACTCTGCCTGTCTGGAAACCGACTGGCACGGATTAATTCGTACCACGCGAACTTTGCCTCTCGCTGCGCTTCGCATGGGCGGTTTCCCAAACAGGGTTCAACGAAACCCACCTCTGTTCTCGGAGTTTACAAAGATGAAAAAGACTCTCATGGTCGCCGCCCTGACGGGCGTTTTTGCAACGGCTGCACACGCGCAAAGCAGCGTTACGCTGTACGGCCTGATCGACGCAGGCATCACCTACGCAAACAACTCCGGCGGCCACAGCCTCTGGAAGGCATCGAGCGGCACGGTCAACGGCAGCCGTTGGGGCCTGCGCGGTTCTGAAGATCTCGGTGGCGGTCTGCACGCGATCTTCACGTTGGAGAACGGCTTCAACATCATGAACGGCAACTCCGGCCAGTCGAGCCGCATGTTCGGCCGTCAAGCGTTTGTCGGTCTGGCAAGCGACCAGTACGGTGCCGTCACCCTCGGTCGTCAGTACGACTCCGTGGTCGACTACCTCGCACCGCTGTCGAACACCGGCACGCAATACGGCGGCACGATCGCTGCGCACCCGTTCGATAACGACAACCTGAACAACTCGATCCGTTTCAACAACACGGTCAAGTACTCGAGCGTCAACTACGCTGGCTTCAAGTTCGGCGGCACGTACTCGTTCTCGAACAGCACCGAATTCGCGAACAACCGCGCATACAGCGTCGGCGCATCGTACAACTGGGGCGGCCTGAACGTTGCGGCTGGCTACCTGCACCTGAACAACGACGTCAACAACCTGCAAAACCTCGCCAGCAACTCGGGCGCGCAAACGGGTGAGTGGACGTTCGCTGCAGGCCGTCAAAGCACGTTCGGCGGTGGCATCAACTACACGTTCGGCCCGGCAACGGCTGGCTTCGTGTACACGCAAACGCAACTGGGCAACGCAGTCGCCATCTCGGGCACGCAAGCTGGCCGGTCGAGCAACATCGGCCTCGGCGGCAACAGCGCCCGCTTCCAGAACTTCGAAGGCAATGTCCGTTACGCTCTGACCCCGGCACTGAGCCTGGCTGGCGCGTACACGTACACCCGCGCGAACTTCGGCGGCGGCGAGAACCCGAACTACAACACGGTCGCACTGCAGTCGGACTACGCACTGTCGAAGCGCACCGACGTCTACCTGCAAGGCGACTGGCAGCACGTGTCGTCGAACCCGCAAGGTATCGGCGCTTACCTGAACGGTCTGGGTTCGGCTTCGACCCGTCAAGACCAGGTCGCTGTGACGGTTGGTATGCGTCACCGCTTCTAAGCGGCACGCTGCTGGCCGCTTCGGCCAGCACTGCAGCAAAAAAGGCACCTTCGGGTGCCTTTTTTTATCTGCGCTGCGAAAGCTCGAATTCAGGCGCGCGGCGGCGGATAGCGCACGTCCAGCACGTCGATCGGCTCCGGCCCCGCCGGCGTGTACAGCGTCACCTGATCGCCGATCTTCGCCTTCAGGAGCGCCCGTGCGATAGGCGAAATCCAGCTCACGTGGCCGTGATCGAGATCGACCTCGTCGATACCGACAATCGTGATCGTATGCGCCTCGCCGTCCTCGGTGCCGTACTCGACGGTCGCCCCGAAGAACACCTGGTCCACACTCTCCTGCCGGCTACTGTCCACGACTTCGGCCAGATCCAGCCGCTTCGTGAGAAAGCGGATGCGGCGGTCGATTTCCCGCAACCGGCGCTTGCCGTAGATGTAGTCGCCGTTTTCGGAACGGTCGCCGTTCGAGGCGGCCCACGAGACGAGCTTGACCACTTCGGGCCGATCCTCGTCTATCAGGTGCAGCAACTCGCTGCGCATGCGCTCATAGCCGGCGGGCGTAATGTAGTTCTTCGTGCCGGCGGGAATCTCGGGGTGACCGGCTTCGAGATCGTCGTCGTCGTTGTCGGTCGATTCTTTGACAAAGGCCTTGTTCATGATGGGATCACTACGTACGTGTACTGGCTCACTCAACTCACTACTGCCAGCGTACACGAACCTCGCCCCAAGACAAATCGCGATAAGGGTCTTCCCTTTTTTCGAACCCCTGCTATAATCTCACTTCTGCGTGCGGCTGTAGCTCAGTTGGATAGAGTACTTGGCTACGAACCAAGGGGTCGTGGGTTCGAATCCTGCCAGCCGCGCCACTTATTCGAAATGTTCCCTGTCAATTTGATCTTGGAACACTTTCAAGCAGTATCGTGTTGTAAGTAGTATCGTTTTAGCGTGCGGCTGTAGCTCAGTTGGATAGAGTACTTGGCTACGAACCAAGGGGTCGTGGGTTCGAATCCTGCCAGCCGCGCCACCATTCGAAGGGCCTTTCCGAACGGAAAGGCCCTTTGTCTTTTCAGCTGCAGAATCGGGTATGTCTGCCGTCTCGCGCGATGCACGCCCCTAGCGCGGCGGCGTACCGATGTCGCCGATTTGCGCGTCGGGTCGCGGCAGGTCCTCCACATCGCCAATCGCGGTGGGCTCCGCTACGGGCTCCATGCCCATGCCCAGCAATGCCTGGGGCTGTCGCAGCATCTCCCCTACCGTCTCACCAAAGCGGCTTGCGACGAACGCCCGCAGCAGCGCCTCACGCGTGGTTTCTCCGTGGGCTTTCACGGCGCCCGCCCCACTCTCGAACTCCGCCACACAGGAAGCCGGCTCGCCTTCGCGAAGCTCCACGCGCTTTGCGCGATCCAGCACCACGCCGGCCGCCTCCCACGAATCGGTCGGCATGAAGCGGCCATCCCATGGACGCCCACGGTCGTTGCCGCGCACGGCGACTGTCTCGCCACTGTCGGTGAAATAGATTTCGCGTACGAAGTCCGGCAGACTGCGCGCCACCCAATAATCGAGCGCGAGGCCGGTCAGTTCAGCTACGTTCATTTCGAGTCCCTCGTTTCGGGTCGAAGGAAGATGGCGGCATGACCGGCAAGCCCGGCCAGGTTGCCGCAGCGATGCGGCATGAGATAACGGTAGATTACCGCGCGAGGCGCTCGGTGGGAGTGGTTCGTGGCACGTAACGGCGCATCGTGATGCGACGCGCCAGCGCGACGCGCCCGAGCTCTCCGCCCGGAGCTACGCGCCCCGATCAATAATC
Source organism: Paraburkholderia sp. J8-2 (assembly GCF_905220195.1). Classification (NCBI taxonomy): domain Bacteria; kingdom Pseudomonadati; phylum Pseudomonadota; class Betaproteobacteria; order Burkholderiales; family Burkholderiaceae; genus Paraburkholderia; species Paraburkholderia sp. J8-2. The sequence continues at coordinate 344,319 of NZ_CAJMZA010000005.1, read as the reverse complement.
CGCGCGCTCTCGTTCGATGCGCATGCCGCCGTCGTGGCGGTGGTGCCCGTCGTCGCTCGAACGCTCGCGCGCAATGCGCATCACGTCCGGATTCGTGCGCACACGGCGCATGACGTTCGCGAGGTGCACGCGGTCGCTCACCTGGATCACGAAACGCAACATGTTCGATTCCTGCGCCAGATCGTCGTCCATCGCGATGTGTACGATGTTGGCATCCGCCGAGGTAATGTCGGCCGCCACCCGGGCGAACACGCCCTTGGTGTTCTTCACGAGCACCTTCACCGCGACGTCGAACAGACGCCCCGGCTGCGGCGCCCATGCCACGTCGATCCAGCGGCCCGGATCGCGCCGGTGGATACGTTGCGCGACGCGGCAGTCGGTCGTATGGATCGCCATACCGAGACCGATGCCGATATAGCCCATGATGTCGTCGCCAGGGATCGGGCGGCAGCAAGCCGAAAGCTGCACCGACATGCCTTCGGTGCCCGTGATGACAACAGGCGGCGCCGGCGGCGCATTCGGGTCGCGCGGCGGATGATGATGCTCGGCGTCGTCGGCATCCTGGCCGCTCATCAGCACTTCGATGCGCTTGGCCATGACCGCGGCCACGCGCCGGCCAAGACCGATGTCCGCGAAAATTTCCTGGCGGTTCTTGTTGCCGGTCCACTGCACCAGCTTTTCCCACACCTCGGGCGTGACTTCCGAAAGCTGGTAGCCATAGCCCTTGAGCGCCTGATCGACAAGCCGCTCGCCAAGCTGCACCGACTCCGTGAGCCGCATCGTCTTCAGATAGTGCCGGATCGCCGAACGCGCTTTGCCGGTGCGCACAAAGCCGAGCCACGCCGGATTCGGCTTGGAGTACGGCGCGGTGATCACCTCGACGATGTCGCCGCTCTTCAGTTCAGTACGCAGCGGCAGCAGCTCGTTGTTGATCTTCACGGCCACGCACTGGTTGCCGAGGTCGCTGTGGATCGAATATGCGAAGTCGAGCGCCGTGGCGCCGCGCGGCAGTGCCATGATCTTCGACTTCGGCGTGAACACGTACACGGCGTCCGGGAACAGGTCGATCTTGACGTGTTCGAGGAATTCGCTCGAGTCGCCGACTTCGCTCTGGATGTCGAGCAGCGACTTAAGCCACTGGTGCGCGCGCTTTTGCACGTCGTTGAGATCCGCGCCGCCGTTTTTGTAGAGCCAATGCGCGGCCACGCCTGCCTCGGCGATTTCGTGCATCTTGCGCGTGCGGACCTGGAACTCGATGGGCGCGCCGAACGGCCCCACGAGCGTGGTATGCAGGGACTGATAGCCGTTCACCTTGGGAATGGCGATGTAGTCCTTGAACTTGCCCGGAACCGGCTTGTAAAGCGCATGGAGCGCGCCGATGCAGGTGTAGCATTCCAGCGCCGACTCGACCACGACGCGAAAGCCGTACACGTCGAGCACCTGCGAGAATGACAATTGTTTGTCGCGCATCTTCTTGTAGATGCTGAAGATGGTTTTCTCGCGGCCCGTGACTTCGGCGTCGAGCTTGGCGTCGGCAATTGCCCGCTGCACCGCTTCCAGAATCTTGCTCACCACTTCGCGGCGATTGCCGCGCGCGGCCTTCACCGCCTTTTCGAGCGTGGCGTAGCGATTCGGGTTGAAGTTCGCGAAGCTCAGGTCCTGCAGTTCGCGATAGGTGTTGTTCAGACCAAGACGGTGCGCGATGGGCGCGTAGATGTCGATGGTCTCGCGCGCCACGCGGCGGCGCTTTTCGGGCGGCACCGCGCCGAGCGTGCGCATGTTGTGCAGCCGGTCGGCGAGTTTCACCAGAATCACGCGCACGTCGCGCGCCATCGCGAGCAGCATCTTGCGGAAGTTTTCCGCCTGCGCTTCCTCGCGGTTGCGAAACTCCATCTTGTCGAGTTTCGACAGGCCGTCGACCAGTTCCGCGACCTTCGCGCCGAAGCGCTCGGCGAGTTCCGCCTTGGTCACGCCCTGGTCTTCCATCACGTCGTGCAGGAGCGCGGCCATGATGGACTGCGCGTCGAGCTTCCAACCGGCGCAGATTTCCGCGACGGCGACGGGATGGGTGATATAGGGTTCGCCGCTCTGGCGATATTGCCCGAGGTGGGCTTCATCGCTGAAGTGGAACGCCGCCTTGACCTCCTTGATTTCCTCGGGGGTGAGGTAACCGGAGAGCGCGGCGGTCAGATTGGCGATGGAGACGACCCCGTGCTTGCGGGGCTGCTCCGGCGTCGCGGTCGGCCCGAACAGATGGCGAAACGACTGTTCGAGGACCGCGTCGATGTAATTGCGCGCAGGGCTCGCTGTCTCCGCTTCCTGGTCCACGTCGGTGGCCGGCGAGGGCGTGGTGCTCATGTTCCCCTCCGTATCAGGTTTGGCGTTGACGGTTAAAGCCGGTTAATGCAACTACGGCAACTGCGCGCGGTACGAACTACGTGCCTTGCGGAATGCCTGCGAACGCGCCCTTAGACGGGCACCTTCTTCAGCATTTCGAGGCCGACCTGGCCAGCCGCGATCTCGCGCAGCGCGACAACGGTTGGCTTGTCGCGGCTTTCAATCTTCGGCGTGTGACCTTGTGCGAGCTGGCGAGCGCGATAAGTCGCGGCGAGCGCCAGTTCGAAGCGGTTCGGAATCTGTTTCAGACAGTCTTCGACGGTGATGCGGGCCATGTCGGGTTCCTTCTCATTCTCAGCAGGTTCTTATTCTACCTTATGTGCCCGATGCGCCGGGCTGCGGGTGGTGGATACCGAGCTGCACGAACAGCTCGGTATGCCGCGCGTATTGCGAAGCGAAGCGCAAGCGCGTGGCGCTCACGATATTGCGCAGCTCCTGCAACGCGCGATCGAAGTTCTCGTTGATCACGACGTACTCCGATTCGCTCGCGTGTGCGATCTCGCTGCCCGCTGCAAGCAGGCGTCGCGTGATGACATTCGGCTCGTCTTCGCCGCGCTTTTTCAGGCGGTCGGCGAGCGCTTCGAGCGACGGCGGCAGGATGAAAATTTCCACGGCATTGCGGAACTGCTTCTTCACCTGCTGCGCGCCTTGCCAGTCGATTTCGAGCAGGACGTCATGGCCGATTTTCATCTGGTCTTCGATCCACACGCGCGACGTGGCGTAGTAGTTGCCATGCACTTCAGCGCTCTCGAGAAACTCGCCCGCGGCGTGGCGCGTGAGAAAGTCGTCGACGGACGTGAAGTGGTAGTGCTCGCCGTCGCGCTCCTTCGAACGCGGCGCGCGCGTCGTGTACGAAACCGACAGGCGGATCGCGCTGTCTTCGGCGAGCAGCGCGTTCACGAGCGTCGACTTGCCCGCACCCGACGGCGCCACCACCATGAAGAGGTTGCCGGGGTACATGCCCGCATACGGATTGCGCTTCTTGTCGTGCTTCGCGTCCGCTTTGGGGGCGCTACTTTGGTCGGTCATGTTCGTTGCTTCCTTCATTCGAGATTCTGGACCTGCTCGCGCATCTGCTCGATGAGCAGCTTGAGCGTCATCGAGGCGTCTGCGAGTTCCTTCGCCGCCGCCTTCGAGCCGAGCGTGTTCGCTTCGCGGTTGAGCTCCTGCATCATGAAGTCGAGGCGCTTGCCGACGCGGCCGCCCTTCTCGATCACGTGCCGCGTTTCGTTCAGGTGCGCCGTGAGGCGCGAGAGCTCTTCGGCGATGTCGATGCGAATGCCGTACATCGTCACTTCCTGGCGAATGCGCTCGGCAATTTCTTCGCGCGAAATATTGCCGATGCTGCCGCCGTTGCCATTGCTGTCCGGCGCGGCAATGCCGAGCGCTTCCTGCAGACGCTCGACGATCTTCTGCTGGTGCTTCGCGATCAGCTCCGGCACGAGCGGCGTGATGCGCGCGACGATCGCCTCCATTTCGGTGACGTTTGCCAGCAGCATGTTGGCGAGCTGCGCGCCTTCGCGAGCGCGCACTTCGATCAGATCGGCGATGGCCTGCTTGCCGCAGCCGAGCACGGCGTCGCGCAGGACTTCGGCCGCCACGCCGCTTTCCGCCAGCACGCCGGGCCAGCGCAGGATTTCACCCGTGCGCAGACGGCCCGACTCGGGAAACGCTTCGAGCACGGCGCGCTCGAGTCCGGCGAGCTGATCGAGCGCGTCGCGGTTGAGCGTGCCCGCATTGGCGCCTTGCTCGCTCTTCTGGATGTTGATGCGGATGTCGACCTTGCCGCGCGAGAGCTTCGTCATCAGCATTTCGCGCAGCGTGGGCTCGCACACGCGCACGTCTTCGGGCATGCGGAAGTTCAGGTCGAGAAAGCGCGAATTCACCGTGCGCAATTCGACGGAGACACTGGCGCCGCCCGTGCCCGATGCCGCAGCAAGCTCGCGCGTGGCGCTGGCATAGCCGGTCATGCTGTAAATCATGGTTCGTCTCGCGAAGAAAGCCGTGACGTCGTGCGCAAGGCGCTCGGGTCACGGCGGAGGAATCGAGGCGCCCGGCGTGTTGTCGCGATTGGACGAAAAGCGCGGGGCGGAGAATCCACATTATCCCATTTTTGAGGGCGCGCCTTCGCAAGCGCGGGCGGCATGGCGCGCCTCGCTCAGGCGGCCCCCTTTTTCCCCTCCCGGCGCCTCCTCGCCACCTTCGGGCGGCGTCCGTCGCGAGGCGCGCTTAGGCGGTAAAATCATGGTTTCCCCTTCCCTCTCGTGCCCTCGCGCACCCTCACGATGACCCAATCCAACCAGCGCCCCTCCGGCCGCGCCGCCGACCAGCTTCGCGAAGTCCGCATCACCCGCAACTACACGAAGTACGCCGAAGGATCGGTCCTCGTCGAGTTCGGCGACACGAAGGTGCTGTGCACCGCGAGCGTGTCCGAAAGCGTGCCGCCGTTCCTGCGCGACAAGGGCCAGGGCTGGCTCACCGCCGAGTACGGCATGCTGCCGCGCGCCACGCACACGCGCAGCGACCGCGAAGCCGCGCGCGGCAAGCAAACGGGCCGCACGCAGGAAATCCAGCGCCTGATCGGCCGCGCCATGCGTGCGGTGTTCGACCTCGAGGCGCTCGGTGCACGCACCATCAACCTCGACTGCGACGTGCTGCAAGCCGATGGCGGCACGCGCACCGCGAGTATCACGGGGGCGTTCGTGGCCGCCCACGACGCCGTCTCGAAGCTGCTGGCCACCGGCCGCCTGGAGCGCTCGCCGATCACCGACTACGTGGCCGCGATTTCGGTCGGCGTGTACGAAGGCGTGCCGGTGCTCGACCTCGACTATGACGAAGACTCGCAATGCGACACCGACATGAACGTCGTCATGACGGGCTCGGGCGGCATGGTCGAAGTCCAGGGCACGGCGGAAGGCGCGCCGTTCTCGCGTGAAGAACTGAATGCGCTGCTCGATCTGGCGCAAGGCGGCATCCGCTCGCTCATCGAGAAGCAGAAGGCGGCGCTGGAGAGCTCGCATGGCTGACTTGCAGCCGGATTCGGCGGCTAATACCGCGGCTCACGCGCTCGCGCGCGTCGTGCTCGCCTCGAACAACGCGGGCAAGCTGCGCGAGTTCGCGGCGCTGCTCGGCGCGGCCGGCATCGAGCTCGTGCCGCAAGGCGCGCTCAACGTGCCCGAAGCCGAAGAGCCGCATCCGACCTTCGTGGAGAACGCGCTCGCCAAGGCGCGCCACGCGGCGAAGCTCACGGGCCTGCCCGCGCTCGCCGACGACTCGGGCCTGTGCGTGCGCGCGCTGCGCGGCGCGCCGGGCGTGTATTCGGCGCGCTATGCGCAGCTAGCGGGCGGCGAAAAGAGCGACGCGGCGAACAATGCGCTGCTCGTCGCGAACCTGAAGGATCACGCGGATCGCCGCGGCTACTACTACTGCGTCCTCGCACTCGTGCGCCACGCCGACGACCCCGAGCCGCTCATCGCCGAAGGCCGCTGGCACGGCGTGGTGCTCGACACGCCGCGCGGCGACAACGGCTTCGGCTACGACCCCTACTTCTACGTTCCCGAGCTGGAAGCCACCGCCGCCGAACTCGATCCGGCGCTCAAGAACGCGTCGAGCCATCGCGCAGTCGCCCTGCGCCAACTGCTCGCGCGACTGCAGGAGGAAGCGTGAGCCAGCAGCATCGAATCGGCATCGACGTGGTGCAGTCGTTCACGATGCCTGGCAGCATTCGCCTCACTTCGCTGCCGCCGCTCGCGCTCTACGTGCATTTCCCGTGGTGCGTGCGCAAGTGCCCGTATTGCGATTTCAACTCGCATGAATGGAAAGGCGAGCGCTTCCCCGAAGACGACTACCTCGACGCGCTGCGCGCCGATCTCGAACAGGCGTTGCCGCTCGTCTGGGGCCGCCAGGTGCATACGGTGTTCATCGGCGGGGGGACACCCAGCCTGCTTTCCGCAGCGGGTCTCGATCGGCTGCTTTCGGATGTGCGCGCCCTGCTGCCACTCGACGCCGACGCGGAAATCACGCTCGAAGCGAATCCCGGTACGTTCGAAGCCGCGAAGTTCGCGCAGTTTCGCGCGAGCGGCGTGAACCGGCTCTCGGTGGGCATCCAGAGCTTCAACGAGGCGCATCTGAAAGCGCTCGGGCGTATTCACGACGCGGCGCAGGCTCGACATGCGGTCGAGGTCGCGGCGAATACTTTCGACAACTTCAACCTCGACCTGATGTTCGCCTTGCCGCAGCAAACGCTCGCCGAATGCCAGGCCGACATCGAGACGGCGCTCTCGTTCAAGCCGCCGCATCTGTCGCTGTATCACCTGACGCTCGAACCGAACACGCTGTTCGCGAAGTTCCCGCCTGCCTTGCCCGACGACGACCAGTCCGCCGACATGCAGGACTGGATTCACGAGCGCACATCGGGCGCGGGATACGGACGCTACGAGGTTTCGGCGTACGCCCAGCCCGATCGCCAGTGCCGGCATAACCTCAACTACTGGCGTTTCGGCGACTATCTCGGGATTGGCGCGGGCGCACACACGAAGCTCTCGTTTCCGAACCGCATCGTGCGTCAGGCGCGCTACAAGCATCCGGCGACCTTTATCGAGCAGGCGCGCGCGGGCACGCCGGTGCAGGAAGAGCACGAAGTGAACGCACGCGACTTGCCGTTCGAATTCATGCTCAATGCGCTGCGGCTCGTGGAAGGGTTCCCGGTGCATCGCTTCATCGAGCGCACGGGCCTGCCGATCACGACGATCGAACCGGCGCTGCAGGAAGCCGAGCGGCGCGGGCTCATCACGCGCGATTACGAAAAAATCGCGCCGACCGAACTCGGACAGCGCTTCCTGAACGACTTGCAGGCGCTGTTCCTGAAGGACCCGCAATAAGGTCGACCTGGATCGACTGGGCGAGTGCCGCCGCGCTTGCGTTTCGGGTTACAATGCGCGGCTCCGGAGGTGTGGCAGAGTGGTTGAATGCACCGGTCTTGAAAACCGGCGAAGGGGTAACCCTTCCGTGAGTTCGAATCTCACCGCCTCCGCCAATTCTTGAAACCTGGCGCGTCTGCGCGCCAGCGTGTCGTCAAAGCGCCGGCCATCAGGCCAATACGCCGCTGATCAACGAGATGCCACCCCAATGCCACGAGAGCATGCGTGGTCAGCATCGAGGAATAAATAATCAGGACTGCGATTAATTTAACGACGGCAAGCCGTGCTTAGCCAGGGCGCGCCGACATTCGGATCGAATATCCCGTCACAACGCCCGCAATTAAAGGGTCGAACCCATAAATCGCCGCAAGAAACCGCGCGCAATTCACTAGGTGAAAACCCTAACCATGAGGTAAAATCCTACCCATCGATGGGAAAGATCACCATGCCGCACCAATACCAACTGCTCGAAAAATTCGCGTTCTCGCTTGTCGTCCTGTTCGCCGTGATGTGCTCCAGCTACATCGCGTGGGAAACTTCGCCCAATCTTCGCGACAACTTCCAGGTCGGCAAGGAACTGTTCCTGAAGAGCGGCGAGTACTCGTACGCCTGCGCGACGACCACGGTCGATCCCTGCGCACAGTTCCCGGTCGAATAAGCACGCTCAGGCACCCGCCGCTTCGCACGTTTGTCCCACGTCCCGTAACAACGCGGGACAGTTCTGATTGCTTCCCGCTGCGTATCGTCTAAGCTCGAATCAGGTTCCGCTTCCGAGCTTGTTCGACATGCTCATCTGCGTCCAGTGGTCATGCGGTTCGTCCGCACCTCGCGCCTTCCTCGCACGGCGCCTCGGTCTGGTTTTGCTGCTCGCGATTCTCGGGTGCCTCGGCGCCTGCACGATCACGCCGCCGCCCAAACCGCTCCTCGCCATTCCTCCCGCGGCAATCAACAGCGCCACACTCGACGACTACCGCACCACGGTCGCGAAACACATCGTCGCGCACAACCCGACCTACGTTTTGCACGGCACGCCGCAGGCCATGCTCCGCTCGCTCGTGGTCGTGTCGTTCACGGTCAATCGCAATGGCCAGATCGTGAAGTCATCGGTTTATCGAACCAACGGCGACAACGAAGCCGAGGCCACCGCGCTCGCGACACTGCGCCGTGCCGCGCCGCTGCCGCCACCGCCCGGCGGCCTGCTCAATTCCGCCGGCCAGCTCGAGATGTTCGAGGACTGGCTCTTCAACGACAACGGCAAGTTCCAGTTGCGCACGCTCGCTTCGCCGCAAGCGCAGAACTTCCAGTAACGTCAACGCTTCGCCCGCCTGTTTACGCCCGCCTTGCTGCGCGGCGCGCACGGTCGTTATAATTTTTCGCTATCCCCAGCCGGCGCCCGCCGGCCATGCCTCTCGCCACGCGCCATCCGCGCCGCCGCGTGAGGCTTCGATCGTGCTCGCGCCCCTTCGTGCCTATCGGCACGCGCCATAGCCGGTCAGGAACCACCGCGCACAGCCCGCGCTGTGCGATGCATACTGGCGAAGCGTCGCCGCCTGACGGACGCTGCGTGCTGGAAGCGCCCTGAGCGTCGCGCGCCAGAGCGCGCCCCGCCACGCTTCGAGCCTGAACAAAGACGTCCGCGCAAGCCTCGCAAGACGGGAGGCGTAAGCGCGTCACAACGACTGGAGACCCTTGAATGTCCACCTCCCCCATTTCGCCCGCGCGCGCCGATCAGGCAAACGCAGCGAAGCAGCAAAGCACCGCACGCGTGATCTTTGCGAGCTTTATCGGCACCGCAATTGAGTTCTACGACTTCTATGTGTACGCAACGGCTGCCGCGCTCGTCATCGGCCCCGTGTTCTTCCCGCACGGCTCGGCCACCGCGCAGGCGCTCTCGGCGTTCGTCACCTTCGGCATTGCGTTCGTCGCGCGGCCAATCGGCTCGTTCATCTTCGGCCACTTCGGCGACCGCATCGGCCGTAAATCGACGCTGGTGGCGTCGCTGCTCGTCATGGGCCTGTCCACCACGCTGATCGGCTTCCTGCCCGGCTATGACGCGATTGGCAGCCTCGCGCCGATCCTGCTGTGCATCCTGCGCTTTGGCCAGGGCATCGGCCTGGGCGGCGAATGGGGCGGCGCCGCGCTCCTCGCGACGGAATACGCCCCGCAAGGCAAGCGCGGCTGGTTCGGCATGTTCCCGCAACTCGGGCCGTCGGTGGGGTTCCTCGCCTCGAATGGCCTTTTCTTCGGGCTCGCCTCGACGCTCTCCGACCAGCAGTTCCGCGACTGGGGCTGGCGCGTGCCGTTCATCGTCTCGGCGGTGCTCGTCGCGCTCGGTCTGTACGTGCGCCTGAAGATCGCTGAAACGCCCGCCTTCAAAGCCGCTGTCGAGCGCGAGGAACGCGTCAAGGTGCCGATCGCGACGCTGCTCTCGCAGTACTGGTGGCCGACGCTGCTCGGCGCGCTCGCCATGGTCGTGTGCTACACGCTGTTCTACAACGCGACGGTGTTCTCGCTCTCGCACGGCGTGACGGCGCTGCACATTGCGCGCCCGACCTTCCTCGGCATGCTGTGCATCGCCGTGGTGTTCATGGGCATCGCCACCCCGATCTCGGCCTGGCTTTCCGATCGCTTCGGCCGCAAGCCTGTGCTGATCGTCGGCTGCATTCTGGCGATTCTCTCGGGCTTCACGATGGAGCCGCTGCTCGGCAGCGGTGCAACGCCGCTCGTGCTGCTCTTCCTCGTGATCCAGCTGTTCCTGATGGGCGCCACGTTCGCGCCGATGGGCGCGCTGCTGCCCGAGTTGTTCCCGACGAACGTGCGCTACACGGGCGCGGGCGTGGCGTACAACCTCGGCGGCATTCTCGGCGCTTCGGTCGCGCCGTATATCGCTCAGGTGCTCGCCGCGCGCGGCGGTCTCTCGTGGGTCGGCGCGTATGTGTCGATCGCCGCCTGCGTGAGCCTGTTCGGTGTCCTGTGCATGCGTGAAACGCGCCATACGTCGCTGTCGTAACGCGTCGCCGCATCAAAGAAAAAGCGGAGTCCGCCAGCCGGACTCCGCTTTTTTTACGCCCTTGCAAATCGCGATTTTTGATCGCTTTGGGCACGCGCAATGCGTGGCTATACTCGAATCAACAGGCGGGGAGCGATCTCCCGGGGGAGCCGACGATGAACCTGCATCTGAGCAACGCCGACATTGTTCTGATCATCGCCCTCGCCCTGGGCATCTCCCTCCTGATGGCGTTTCGCCTGCGCACCGCGAGTTGGCGCGCGGTCGTGCTCGAAGCGCTGGCGGCGAACGCCGCGGCAATTGCCGCAGTCGTCGCAATCGAAATGCTGCTTGCCTGAAGGCCGGCATGCCGCTGGTGCCGCTGGTGCCATTCGCACGGCGCCATGGGGTGCTGCGCCGTGTGGCGGCGATCAGCGGTAGTAGTAGCCGTGATGGTAGCCACCGCCGTAGTAGCCGCCGGCTGGCACCACGACGCAGCCGCCCAGCGAAGCCGCAAGCAAAGCGCCGGCGATGAGGGTAAGCGTCAATCGTTTCACAGTGTTCTCCCTTCAAGTCAGTGTCTGGGTCCAGCCATGCGATGTCGGGCTGGACGGTTACGATTGAACACGACGGCGAAGGCGTGAGGCGTTGCAATTTGTAAGCAGCGGTATGGCTCGTGTAACAGCATGGGCGTCCAAAGCCTTTTGCACGTGCGCCCACACGCGCGCGTGCAATACGAGCGCGACACTTTTAACAAGCTCGTAATAGGAAACCGCGAGGCAACGGCGAGAAAAGCGCGCGGCAAGCGCGCGCCGAAGCGCGAAAACTCAAGCGGCGTGAACGCGCGATGCCTGCGTGGATGGGCCACCGTCGCGCGCGGGGTAGATGCGGTCGACGGCATCGATCGCTACCTGCACGGGCGGCACGTGATGGCCATCGCCGATCGAGATCGAACGATTGGGCGCACGCACGCCGCTGTGCTCGGCGTCGGTCGAAACGAAGACCATCACGGTCGGCTTGATGAGCGCGTGCGAGAGATGCACGAAGCCCGTGTCGGTGCCGACCACGAGCGCGCAATCTTCGATGCGCTGTGCGACTTGCGAGACCGTGAGGCGCGACAGCACCGTAGCACCTGGGATGAGCGCCGCGATCTCGAGCGCCGTGGCGTGCTCGCTATCGGAACCCCACGGCAGTTCGATGCGCAGGCCACGCGCGATCAACGCGTTGCCCAGTTCACCCCAATGCGCGACCGGCCACTTCTTCTCGTCTTTCGAGGTCGCATGAAAGAGCAGCGCCGTGGGCGACTCAGGCGCAGGCAGCGCGGTGCCGTCGCGCGGAATGCGCATCTGAAAGTCGGGCGGCGTATCGACTGTGTAGCCAAGCGCCTCGCCGGCGCTGATGCGCATGCCGTGCCACGCATCGCATTTCGGACGCGGCCCGAAGCGGCCGTTGTACGCGAAGGCCGCGCCACGCTCGCCGAGATCCTGCGACAGATAGCCGAAGCGGCGCCGCCCGCGCGCGATAAACGCGATGATCGCGCTCTTGTACACGCCGTGAATGTCGACGATCGCGTCGTAGCGGTAAGCGCGCAGTTCCGAAATCGATGCCCAGATCGCCTTGAAGTCGCTCCAGCGGCGCGCCTTCTTGAAGCGGCGCAGCGGCGCGCAGAGCACGCGGTCGACACCTGCGTTCCAGCGCACGATATCGGCAAAGGCCTCGTCCGCGGCCCAATCGACCTTGACGCCAGGGAAGGCGCGCTGCACGTCGGCGACGACCGGAAGCGCTTCGACGATGTCGCCGAGCGAAGTCACTTTGACAATCAAAACTCGTTTCATTGTGCTGCGGACCGCGGGGCCCGATATTCCAGTCTTCAAGGGATTTCCGGAGATTCTAGCGGACGAACCTTGCGTCAACCTGCGAATAGTCGATTCGATGCGAACGATATCTGTCCCTTTCTTACTCAAACGACGTGTGGCATCGACAACGCGCACCGCAAAACACACCGGGCCCGACGCGACAAAAGCGCGTCGGGCCCGGAATGGACGACCCGTCGACGGACCGATAACAACGGTCAACGGCTAGTAGATGACGACCGGCGCGGGTCTCACGTACATGGGCCGCGCCGGCACGACGATGCAGCCCGCCAGCGTAAGCGCGAGCACGGCTGCCGCGAGCAGTTTTTTACTCATATTAAGGCTCCCCTCGGGCTCGAAAGATCAAGCGGCCCAGTGGCCTTCGACCCAGCGCCAGTTCGGGCCGTGCGCGATCCAGTGGCCCGGCACCCAGTGATAGCCAACACGCTCAGCCTGCCAGTGGCCCCGCACCCACACGTACTGGCCGTGGTCCCAACGCCAGTGGCCCTTGTCCCACGCGTAGCCCGCACGCGGCGCCGGCATGACTTCCACGCGTTCGGCAGGCGGCGGCGCGCTCGGCTCGATCACGACGATTTCGGCAAGCGCGGGAGCCGCGACAGCGCATGTGCCCGCAGCAACGATCGCGGCCTTGGCGATGAAGAGGCGAATGGAGTTGTTCATGTTGATCACCCTTGAATGTGGACGCCATGATTGGCGATACCCGATCAATGCACGAACAGGGCGTTGCGCTGACAGCGGCGGTGTAACGGCGCAGGGTGAAGTGAAACCGAATATTTCGGTAAGGCGGAAGGGGCGTTGGCGCGCAGCGCGCGAGAAAGCAAGGCGCGAAGGAAAAGCGAAGCGATACGACAAACGACGCGCGCAGCGCAGCGGCTGCGCGCGCTTAAGACTCAAGCCTGCGGAATCTCGATCTTGACCTCGAGCACTTCGAGATCGTCCTGACGTTCGAGGCTCACGCGAATGTCTTCATCGGAGATCTTCACGTACTTGGAGATCACCGCGACCAGTTCGCGTTGCAGGGCCGGCAGATAGTCGGCGGGCGGATGGCCGCCTGCGCGCTCGTGAGCAATGATGAGCTGCAGGCGTTCCTTCGCTACCGAGGCGGACTTCTTCTTCTCGCCGAGAAAAAACGAAAGAAACGACATGACGTTCGCCTCCCTTACTTGCTACCGAAGAGGCGCTGCAAGAGGCCCGGCTTCTGGTAATCGGTGAAGCGAAGCGACTTGTCCTCGCCGAGAAAGCGCGACACGACGTCCTTGTACGATTCGGCGACGTCGGTGCCGTCCAGATGCACTGCCGGCAGACCCTGGTTCGATGCGTGCAGCACCGCTTCCGATTCGGGGATCACGCCGATCAGTTCAATGCGCAGGATCTCCTGAATGTCGTTCAGCGAGAGCATTTCCCCTTCGCTCACGCGCTTCGGGTTGTAGCGGGTGATGAGCAGGTGCTCCTTGATCGGGTCCTTGCCGTCGATCGCGCGCTTCGTCTTCGACGACAGCATGCCGAGAATGCGGTCCGAGTCGCGCACGGAAGACACTTCCGGGTTCGTCACGATGAGCGCTTCGTCGGCGAAGTGCATCGCGAGCAGCGCGCCCGACTCGATACCGGCGGGCGAATCGCACACGATGTACTCGAAGTCCATCTTGCGCAGGTCCTCGATCACCTTCTCCACGCCTTCCTTCGTGAGCGCGTCTTTATCGCGTGTTTGCGAGGCCGGCAGGATGAAAAGGTTTTCGCACTTCTTGTCCTTGATGAGCGCCTGATTGAGGTTCGCCTCACCCTGGATCACGTTGATCAGGTCGTACACGACGCGGCGCTCGCAACCCATGATCAGGTCGAGATTGCGCAGGCCCACGTCGAAGTCGATGACCGCGGTCTTGTGGCCGCGCAACGCGAGGCCCGATGCGAAACTCGCGCTCGTGGTCGTCTTGCCGACACCACCTTTGCCCGAAGTCACCACAATGATTTTTGCCATTCCCTTACCTTGCGTTCGTCAGTTTCTCAGTTTGGTCTCATCGCGTGCCGCTCATGCCCCTGCTCGCCTGCGCACGACGCTCGAGCTGCGACTCAGGTGAGCCTCAACGGTTCGATCAACAGCTTTTCTTCCTCGAGCCGGATTTGAGCCGGCTTGCCGCGCACGTCGTCGGCGAGTGGGACTTCAGTGGTACGGTAGATGCCCGCAATCGAAATCAGTTCCGCCTCGAGGCTCGTGCAGAAAATGCGTGCGTCGTGGTTGCCGTGCACGCCCGCGAGCGCACGGCCGCGCAACGGCGCGTAGATATGGATGTTGCCCTCTGCGATCACTTCCGCGCCGTTGGAAACGAGGCCGAGCACGACCACGTCGCCCTTTGCGTAGATGCGTTGACCCGAACGCAGCGGCCGGTCGACCACGAGCGTGGGTTCCGCGCGTGCGCCGGCTTCGAGCGACGCCGCGGCGCTCACCGTAGCCGCCGCGCTCGCCTGGGCGGCGGCCGGGTCCGTTTCGGAGGGAAAGAGTTCGGGCTGTGCAGCAGTGGTTTGCGGCGCGGCCGATGCGGTGGCAGAAGCGCTGGCAGATGCAGTGGCAGGCGCATTCGAAGCCTCGCCGTCGCTCGCCGCTTCATCGAAGGCCGGCTTCGTGCCCGCGCCGCGGCGGTCGCGCGCTTCGAGGAAAGGCAGGCCTGCTGCAGCGGCCCAGCCATGTTGCTCAGGCTGTGCAACCACGCCGACCGGGCGCATGCGCACGCTTTCCAGCAGACGCGCGATGTCGCCGAGCGCGACCTGCTCGCCGTCGGCGAGACGCCGCACGTCGATCGCGACGGTGTCGTTTGCGAAGAATTCAGGCGTCGCCTCGAAGCGCCGCGTAAGTTCTGCGCGCATGGCATCGAGCTCGGTCGTCTTGACCACGAACAGAAGCGTATCGACTGAACCGCTCTTCAGTTCAAAATATGGCGATTTCCTGGGCGACATGGCGTTCGGCTAAAAATTTTGCGTATTTTACAGGCGCGGACGCACACGGCCATTATTTTTAATGGTGTATTCGGCCAAATTCCCTGCTCGATACGCACAACCCGCGCACAAACAAAAATGGCGCAAAAAAAGCGCGCGAAGCGAGACCGCGAGCGCAAACGATCGGGTTCGGTCTGTCGTACGGAGGGAAGTGAAGCAGGAGCGCCGCCGCGCACAGCGGCGCGAACGGCACGTGTTATGGCGAAGAAGCCGGTGAAGAAGCGGACTTCGCGTGCTCGCCGAGCGCGCGCATGAGCAACGTTTCCCATTGCTCGGGCTGTTGCTGGCTGCGCGCGTGATCGCCGGTGGCGACAAAGCCGAGGCGCTCGTAGAAACGCATGGCCGTGGTGTTCGCGTCTGTCACCCAGGCGTAGACCTGCGTGGCGCCTTCGCTCACGAGCCATTCGATGGCGCTGTTTAGAAGCAGTTCGCCGCCGCGCAGATGACGCACCGCAGGCGCGACCCACAGCGCCGATACGAACGCGCGGCGCGCCGGCGCGCTTTCGAAACTCGCGCCGATCAGCCCGGCCGGATGGCCCTCGGTATAGAGAATGAACGACGTGCCGGTGTGCGAAACCGCATGGCGGGCCGCCGCGGCGTCGAAAACGGCGGCATCGGCCGATAGCGCGTCTTCGAGCGTGTCGCCGAATGCATAAGGCGCGTCGCGCAGCGATGCTGTTCGAAGCTCGCGGAGCACGGCACCCTGATCGGCGGCGATACGGCGAACGGTCAGTGACGGACTCATGCAGTCGTAAACCCCAATAAAGCGCTAACGCGTAGCTTTAACCGAACTGGCTTGAGAGTCAAATCCTTATTTGACAATTGCCTGCAGACCACGCCTCGCGCGCGATCCTTGACAGACGGCCGCAGAGGCCGCACAACCGCGCTCACGGGGCCTCGTAGGCGCCTGTGCCGTCCGGCCAGGGCGTGAGGAGTTCGTAGCCGTCGTCGGTGACCGCAACCATGTGCTCCCACTGCGCCGAGAGCGAGCGGTCCTTGGTGACGACCGTCCAGCCGTCGCGCTGCACCGTCGTGCCGGCGCGGCCTGCGTTGACCATCGGCTCGATCGTGAAGACCATGCCCGGCTTCAGTCGCACGCCCTGCCCCGGCTGGCCGTAGTGCAGCACCTGCGGCTCTTCGTGATAGACCTTGCCGATACCGTGGCCGCAATACTCGCGCACGATCGAGAAGCCATCGCTTTGCGCGCGCTTCTGGATGGCGTTGCCGACGTCGCCGAGCGTCGCACCCGGCTTCACCTGGCGGATGCCCGCGAGCATCGCTTCGTAGGTCGTGTCGATCAGCTGGCGGCCCACCGTGCTCGGTGTGCCGACGCAGTACATGCGGCTCGTGTCCCCGAAATAGCCGTCCTTGATGACGGCCACGTCGATGTTGATGATGTCGCCGTCCTTGAGCACCTCGCCGCGGCTCGGAATGCCGTGGCAGACCACGGAATTGACGGACGTGCAGATCGTCTTCGGAAAACCGAGGTAGCCGACATTGGCCGGGACGGCCTTGAGCGTGTTGACGATGTAGTCGTTGCAGAGGGCGTCGAGGTCGTCGGTGGAGACGCCCGGCTTCACGTGCTCGCCGATCATCGCGAGCACGTCGGCGGCGAGCCGGCCCGAAATGCGCAGGCGGGCGAGATCGTCGGCAGACTTGTAGGTGATAGGCATCTGTGGACCGAAGTAGGCGCGGCGGTGTGCTGGAAAACGCTTCGCCGCAAATTCAAAGGAGCGATTGTACCGGCGCTGCAGCGTCGCTAGCGCAGCAAGGCGCGTCATCGCCATGACGCCGGGCGTGGAATTTTCAGATATCTCCGATTGTTCGAGCGCAACCCACCGTCAAAAATGAGAAATATCTTACATCGCAAGCAGGAAGCCCGATCATGACCTCAAGTCATCCCGCCCCCTCCTCCACTCCGAACACGGCGCTCAACGTCCTGATCGCGCTGCCCACCTACGACAACTCGGTGCATTTCGACTTCGCCATGGCGCTTGCCCGCCTCATGGAAACGCTCAAGGAGCGCGGCATCGGCTTCGAGTACATCCACACGGCTTCGTCGCATATCATCCGCGCGCGCAATTTCTTTGCGAATTATTTTTTGAGCCATCCCGAGTTCACCCATCTCCTCTTTCTCGATACGGACATGGACTTCTCGCGCGAAGCGGTTCTGCGCCTGATCGCCGGCGACAAGCCGGTGGCCGGCATCGCCTGCCCGTACCGCTTCTTCGACCGGGAAAAGCAGATCACGACCGCCGATGTGGGGCTCACACTGCGCGAATGGCAGGAAAAAACGGTGGACTACAACACGGCGATCCTCGCCGACGAAGCGGGCAGCAGCTTCGTGTCCGATGGCTGGGCGGAGGTGAGCCATATCGGCACGGGCATCTTCCTCGTGCGGCGAGACGCGCTGGAGTCGATCGTGGCGCACACGGAGCTATACCGCCCGCCTGCGCAATACGCGGGCTACCTGCCGGACGGCAAGTTCTATGCGTTCTTCGACACCGTCGGCGAAAAAGGCGTGTACCTCTCGGAAGACCTGTCGTTCTGCCGGCGCGTGCGTGCGGCAGGCAAGTCGGTGTGGGCGCTCGTCGACGAGAAGATCGTGCATCACGGCGGGTCGTCGATTTCCGGAACGTACCTGCGCGCGCTGGAGATGCGCGGGCATATGCAGCAGTAGTGCGCGCACCTGCGCGAGCACCGCGCGCAGAAAAGCAAAAACCCCTGCAGCGGTTAAGCATGCAGGGGTTTTCTGAATTTGGCGGAGAGGGTGGGATTCGAACCCACGGTACGGGGAAACCGTACGCCTGATTTCGAGTCAGGTACATTCGACCACTCTGCCACCTCTCCGGTGTACTGCCTTTTACTGCTTCTCTAGCCTTGGTCGGCGACCAGAGAAGCGAAGATTATAGAACATTTTTTGAATTCCGCAAGCCCTCTTTGGAAAAAAGTTTCGAGGGCAAGCCAATCCCATGTTCTGTTCGCGAAGCAGTGCCTCAGGCGCTCATTGCAAGGCGCGCCACGCCGCCCATATACGGCCGCAGCGCTTCCGGCACGGTGACCGAGCCATCCGCTTCCTGATAGTTCTCCAGCACGGCAACGAGCGTGCGGCCCACGGCGAGGCCCGAGCCGTTGAGCGTATGCACGAGTTCGGGTTTGCCCTGCGCGTTGCGGTAACGCGCCTGCATGCGGCGCGCCTGGAAAGCTTCCGTATTCGAGCAGCTCGAAATTTCGCGATACGTGTTTTGCGCCGGCAGCCACACTTCGAGGTCGTAGGTCTTGGAAGCCGAGAAGCCCATATCGCCCGTGCACAGCGTGATGACGCGATACGGCAGGCCGAGCTTGCGCAGGATGGCTTCCGCGTGAACGACCATCTGCTCGAGCGCGTCGTACGACGTTTCAGGCGCAACGATCTGCACCATTTCGACCTTGTCGAACTGGTGCTGACGGATCATGCCGCGCGTGTCGCGGCCATACGAACCGGCTTCCGAGCGGAAGCACGGCGAGTGCGCCGTGAGCTTGATCGGCAGCGCGCTGCCTTCCACGATGCTCTCGCGCACCGTGTTCGTGAGCGAGATTTCCGAAGTCGAAATGAGGTACTGCGTGACGGTGTTCTCGCCGCCGCCCTTTTCCACGCGGAACATGTCGTCGGCGAACTTGGGCAGCTGGCCCGTGCCGTACAGGATCTCCGGGTTGACGATGTACGGCGTGTACGTTTCCGTATAGCCGTGCTCGAGCGTGTGCGTGTCGATCATGAACTGCGCCAGCGCACGATGCAGGCGCGCGATCTGGCCGCGCAGCATCGTGAAACGCGCGCCAGAGAGTTTCGCGCCCGTCTCGAAGTCGAGGCCCAGCGGCGTGCCGACATCCACGTGATCCTTCACCTCGAAGTCGAACGCGCGCGGCGTGCCCCAGCGGCGCACTTCCACGTTGTCGGCCTCGTCCTTGCCTGCGGGCACGCTCTCGTGCGGCAGGTTCGGCACGCCGAGCAGCAGGTCCGAGAGCTTCGACTGGATCTCGTCGAGCTTGGCTGCCGACGTCTTCATCTCGTCGCCGATGCCGCCCACTTCGGCCATGACCGCCGAGGTGTCCTCGCCGCGGCCTTTCATCGCGCCGATCTGCTTCGACAGGCTGTTGCGGCGTGCCTGGAGCTCTTCGGTGCGGGTCTGGATGGCGCGGCGTTCCGCTTCGAGCGCGGAGAAGGCGGCGACGTCGAGGGTGTAGCCGCGGTCGGCGAGGCGCTTCGCGACGCCGTCGAGGTCTTTGCGCAGCAGCTGGATGTCGAGCATGGGATTGTGAGACGCAGTTTCGTTGTGTGAAGGGACGATTTTAGCGCACCGGCCGGGGCATCCCGGCGGGACTGGCATCAGCCTTTGCGCTTCCTTTCGCGGATTTCGTCGCGATGCTCGTCGCGCCATTGCGCGTCGAGGTCGGCGAGGCGCGCGAGCTTTTCGCCGATCTTGCCTTCGAGCCCGCGCGGCGTGGGCTGATACCAGCGCGGCTCGCGCATGCCGTCGGGCAGGTAAGTCTCGCCGGCCGCGTAGGCGTCGGGCTCGTCGTGCGCATAGCGATATTCGTGGCCGTAGCCCAGTTCCTTCATGAGCTTGGTCGGCGCGTTGCGCAGATGGATGGGCACCGCGCGCGACTGGTCCTTGCTCACGAAGCGCCGCGCCTCGTTATAGGCGTTGTAGCCCGCGTTCGACTTCGGCGCGACGGCCAGATAGATCACGGCCTGCGCGAGCGCGAGCTCGCCTTCGGGCGAGCCCAGACGCTCGTAGGTCTCGGCGGCGTCGAGCGTGATACGCCCGGCGCGCGGGTCGGCGAGCCCGATGTCCTCCCACGCCATGCGCACGATGCGCCGCGCGAGATAACGCGGATCGGCGCCGCCATCCAGCATGCGGCAGAACCAGTAGAGCGCGCCGTCCGGGTTGCTGCCGCGCACCGACTTGTGCAATGCGCTGATCTGGTCGTAGAACGCGTCGCCGCCCTTGTCGAAGCGGCGCAGGTTTTCGGCCAGCGCGCTGCCGAGCAGCTCGCCGTCGATCTCGGTCTTCTTTTGCTGCGCGGCCGCGCGCGCGACGATTTCGAGGTTGTTCAGGAGCTTGCGGCCATCGCCGTCAGCGGAACCGATCAGCGCCTTTTTCGCCTCGTCGGTGAAAGTCAGGCCGCCCAGCTCCTCGCTCGCGCGCGCAAGCAGTTCACCCTGCTCCTCCTCGTCGAGGCTCTTGAGCACGTACACGGCCGCGCGCGAGAGCAACGCGCTGTTCACTTCGAACGACGGGTTTTCCGTCGTCGCGCCGATGAACACAAAGAGGCCCGACTCCACATGGGGCAGAAAGGCGTCTTGCTGGCTCTTGTTGAAGCGATGCACCTCGTCGACGAACACGAGCGTCTGGTGGCCACGCGCACGATGCAGCTGCGCCTGCTCCACGGCCTCGCGGATGTCCTTCACGCCCGAGAGCACGGCGGAGAGCGCGATGAATTCGGCGTGGAACGCATCGGCCATGAGGCGCGCGAGCGTGGTCTTGCCCACGCCCGGCGGCCCCCAGAGGATCATCGAATGCGCTTCGCCGGACTCGAACGCGACGCGCAGCGGCTTGTTGGGCCCGAGCAGATGCTTCTGGCCGATAACCTCGTCGATGGAGCGCGGACGCAGCCGTTCGGCGAGCGGGACGTTGGCACGGGTTTCTTCAAACATGACGTTTTCGCGATAATGACGGCTTTCCGGCTGGCCGAGCGTGAGCTGCCCAGGTTGCCTGGTCAGCCGCAGATTCGGGGACACAACGTCCGACACTACAAAACGGCCTGCCGCACCGGATGCAGTCGTGCATTATGACAGCGAGTGCCGCGGCGCGAAGCGCGGGCCGAGCCGCTCATGCTGACGAGCCCGGATAAAACAGACAAAACACACGACACAGAGGAAAGCGTTCCACATGACTCAAGATTCGCACGCCGGCGAGGCCGGCTCCACCTACGCGCCGAACGTGCCCGTACCCGACGCGCGCCGGCAGTTCCGCACCGGCGACGCCTTCGCGCTGTGGTTTTCGCTCGGCATCGGCCTGCTGGTCGCGCAGGCGGGCGCACTGCTCGTGCCGGGCCTGTCGCTGCCGCACGCGCTGGTGGCCATCGCCATCGGCAGCGTGATCGGCGTCGTGCTGCTCGCGCTCGCGGGCGTGATCGGCACGGATACGGGCCTTGCCGCCATGGCGTCGCTGCGCCCGACGCTCGGCGTTCGTGGCGTGTCGGTGCCGGCCGTCATCAACATGGTGCAGCTCGTGGGCTGGGGCTCGTTCGAGATCATCGTGATGCGCGATTCCGCCGATGCGCTCGCCAAACAGGCCTTCGGCCTGTCGATGCCGCTCGTCTGGACCGTGATCTTCGGCGTGCTCGCTACGCTGCTCGCCGTGAGCGGCCCGCTCTCGTTCGTGCGGCGCTTCCTGCGCACGTGGGGCATCTGGCTGCTGCTCGCGGGCGCGGCGTGGCTCACGTGGAGCCTGCTCGTCAAGCAGGACCTTGGCGCGCTGATGCGCCGCCCCGGCACGGGCGAAATGCCGTTTGGCAGCGCCATCGACCTCGTGGTGGCGATGCCGCTCTCGTGGCTGCCGCTCATCGCCGACTACACGCGTTTTGGCCGCAAAGCGGGCGAAACCTTCCGCGGCACGCTGTTCGGCTATGGCATCGCGAACCTCTGGTTCTATGCGCTCGGCGCCGTGTACGGGCTGGCTGCGGGCGGCGGCGACGCGCTCCTCACCACGGCGCTCGCGCAGGCCGGCGGCGGCTTCGCGCTGCTGCTCGTACTGATCGACGAAATCGACAATGCGTTCGCCGATATCCACTCGGCCGCCGTCTCGACCGGCACGTTCTGGACGCGCGCCAGCGTGCCCTGGCTCTCGGCAGCCTTCGGCGCGCTGTGCACGCTGATCGGCCTCGTCGTGCCGATGGCGAAATACGAGAACTTCCTGCTCTTCATCGGCTCGGTGTTCGCGCCGCTCTTTGGCGTGGTGCTTGCCGATCACTTCATCGTGCGCCGTCGCCGTATCGATCCGCAGGCGCTCGCCGACCTGAACGGCGTGTATGGCTATTCGGGCGGCTGGCACGTGAGCGCGTTCGTTGCCTGGGCGGTCGGTTTCGGCGCGTATCAGGCGCTCAACCAGTGGCTGCCGAACCTCGGCGCGACGCTGCCGTCGCTCGTGATCGGCGCACTGTGCTATCTCGTGCTCGCGGGGCGCCGGCGCGCGGCCTACGCTTAAGGCGCCGTACTCCGCGTCCCCCACGCAATGAAAAACGCCACGCTTCGCAGCGTGGCGTTTTTGCTTCCGGCAACTTGCGCGGTGTTACTCGCAGTGGCCGCAGCCGCCGTGCGAATGGTCGTGATGACCGTGACGTTCGTGGTCGTCAGCGGGCAGGTGCTGCGCGGCCTGCGCCGTGATGCCCAGACGCTGCAGCAGCTTGCGGTCGGCTTCCGCTTGCGGATTGCTCGTGGTGAGCAGCTGGTCGCCGTAGAAAATCGAGTTCGCGCCGGCCATGAAGCACAGCGCCTGGAGCGCGTCGTCCATCTGCTCGCGGCCCGCCGAGAGGCGCACCATCGCCTTGGGCATCGTGATGCGCGCCACGGCGATCGTGCGCACGAACTCGAACGGGTCAATCGGATCGGTCCCTTCGAGCGGCGTGCCCGAGACCTGCACGAGATTGTTGATGGGCACCGACTCCGGGTACGGCTCCATGTTCGCAAGCTGCGCGATCAGGCCCGCGCGCTCGCGGCGCGACTCGCCCATGCCGACAATGCCGCCGCAGCACACGTTGATGCCCGCGTCGCGCACGCGTTCGAGCGTCTCCAGACGGTCCTCGTAAGTGCGCGTCGTGATGATCTTGCCGTAGTACTCCGGCGACGTATCGAGGTTGTGGTTGTAGTAGTCGAGGCCCGCATCGGCAAGTTCCTTCGCCTGGTGATCTTCGAGCATGCCGAGCGTCACGCAGGTTTCCAGACCCATCGCCTTCACGCCGCGAATCATGTCCTTGATCGGCTCCAGATGGCGATCCTTCGGATTGCGCCACGCCGCGCCCATGCAAAAGCGCGTCGCGCCGTTGGACTTGGCCGCACGCGCGGCTTCCAGCACAGCGTCCACGGCCATGAGCTTGCCGGCTTCGAGTTCGGTTTCGTAGTGCGACGACTGCGGGCAGTACGCGCAATCTTCCTCGCAGCCGCCGGTCTTGATCGAGAGGAGCGTAGAAAGCTGCACGGCGTTCGCGTCGAAATGCTCGCGATGCACCTGCTGCGCGCGGAACATCAGGTCGTTGAACGGCAGCTCGTAGAGCGCGGCGACGTCGGCGACCTTCCAGCGCGCGGCGGCTTCAGCGGCGGCGTGGGCGCTCGGCGCGGTCGCCTTCAGCGAAGTAATGTCGATGTGGGTTTGCGTCATGGTGTCGTGGTCCTTCTTTACGTGACTGTGCTTGAATGTGCGTCAAGCGTCGGCGCGCAAGCGCGCTAGCAACGCGTCGATGTTCAGATGTTCTGCTGCGTCATCGGCGCTCGCGCCGCGCATATGCGGCACAACACCGACGAGCGGCGCGCCGTACCGGGCGGCGAGACGCTCGCGCAGCGCGTCGATGTTTTCTTCGGGGAACGTCATGGCCGGGTCGATCCGGTTCGCGACCCAGCCCGCGAGCTTCAATCCGCGCGCGGCAATCGCTTCGGCCGTAAGCAGCGCGTGGCTGATGCAGCCAAGGCGCATGCCCACCACGAGCACCACGGGCAGACCGAGCGCGACGGCGAGATCGGCGGTGTCTTCGGTCGCCGTGAGCGGCACGCGAAAGCCGCCCACGCCTTCCACGACGATGGCATCCGCGCGCTCGCGAGCCGCGCGGTAAGCATCGACGATACGCGCCATGTCGAGCGTCACCCCTTCGAGCGCAGCGGCGATATGCGGCGCGGCGGGCTCCTTGAGCAGGAACGGCGTGCGCATCTCCGGCGGCAGCAGCACGCTCGCGGCGGCGTCGAGCTGATCGGCGTCCTCGTTGTGCCAGACGCCGTCGCGCTCGTACGCGCCCGCGGCGATCGGCTTGAGCGCGGTCGCGCGCAGCCCCGCGTGGGCGAAGCCGCGCAAGAGCGCGGCGCTCACGAAGGTCTTGCCGATCTCGGTATCGGTGCCGGTGACGAAAAGCGAAACCGTCATTGCGCGAACTCCTGCGCGTTTGCGCGTGCTTCGAGGCTCGCGCGTTGCAGCGATGCGTTCAGCCGGTCGAGGTCCGCATCCGAATGTGCCGCGGAGAGCGAAATACGCAGGCGCGACGTGCCCTCGGGCACGGTGGGCGGACGGATGGCCGGCACCCACAGGCCGTCGCCCTCGAGCTTGGCCTGCAGCGAGAGCGTCGCTTCGTTGGCGCCGATGACGAGCGGCTGCACGGCGGTATGCGAATCGACGGGCTGCCAGCAGGTTTCCTGCAGGAGCGAACGCGTGCGGCCAATCAAATGCTTGAGATGCGCGCGGCGCGCATCGCCCTCCTCGCCCCCGATCAGACGCAGGCTCGCGGACACCGCATGCGCCACCGCCGGCGACGAAGCTGTCGTGAAGATATACGGACGCGCGCGCTGCACGAGCCATTCGATCACGGTGCCGTGCGCGCAGATGAACGCGCCCGAAACGCCGGCCGCCTTGCCGAGCGTACCGACCATCACGAGATGTTCCGAACGCAGCGCGGCTTGCGCCGGCGCGCCGCGGCCCTGCGGGCCGAGCACACCGAAGCCATGCGCGTCGTCGACCACGAGCCAGGCGCCATGTTTTTCCGCGAGTTCGACGAGGCGCGCGAGCGGCGCGATATCGCCGTCCATGCTGAACACCGTGTCGCTCACGATCACTTTCGCGCTCGCGTCCGAGCTTTCGAGCATCGAAGCAAGCGCTGCCATATCGGCATGAGGATAGATCTGGACATCGGCGCGCGAGAGCCGTGCGCCGTCGATCAGCGAGGCGTGGTTGAGCGCGTCGGAGAAGATCGTCGTGCCGCGGCCCGCGAGCGCCGTGAGCACGGCCAGATTCGCCATGTAGCCGGTGCTGAAGTACAACGCGCGCGGTGCATCGACGAAGGTACCTGCGAATGCTGCGAGATCGTCTTCGAGTTGCGCATGCGCGCGCGAGTGGCCGCCCAGCAGATGCGAGCCGCCACTACCCGCGCCGTAGCGCTGCGCGCCTTCGGCGATGGCCGCGGCCAGTTGAGGATGCGCGGCAAGACCGAGATAGTCGTTGCTGGCAAAGCCGATAGTCGCGCGGCCGTCCACCTGCATGTGTGCGCTGCACGGCGTGTCGGCGGTGCGCCGGCGGCGGCGCAGGCCGCGCGCGTCGATGTCGCGCAAGCCCTGTTCGAGGGTTTCGAGCAACAGATTGTGATGCGCCATATCAGAGGTCCTCCGCGACGGTGGCGTCGAAGGTCTCGCGCGTGCGTGTTGCGAGGAACGCCTGCATTTCGTTGTCCAGAATATATGGCGGCATGACATAAACCGTCGTGCCGATCGGGCGCAGCAGCAGTTCGCGCTGCAGCGCATTTTCGAAGAAGCGGCGCGAGAACGTCGCTGCGCGCTGCGGGTCGGCGAGCGCTACGTCGAACGCGAGGATCGTGCCGCACTGGCGCAGGTTGCGCACGAGCGGGTGCGCGGCGAACGGCTCGAACAGCGCGCGCAGTTGTGCCGATTTGCGCGCGTTCGCAACGAGCACGTCGTCGCGCTCGAACAGGTCGAGCGTGGCGAGCGCGGCACGACACGCGAGCGGATTGCCCGTGTACGAGTGCGAATGGAGGAAACCGCGCGTGGTGTCGTCGTCGTAGAACGACGCGTAGACGGCGTCGCGCGACAGCACGATCGAAAGTGGCAGATACCCGCCGCTAATGCCCTTCGAAAGCGTCAGCAGATCGGGCCAGATGTCGGCCTGCTCGCACGCGAAGAAAGTGCCGGTACGCCCGCAGCCCACGGCGATTTCGTCTGCGATCAGGTGCACGCGGTGACGGTCGCATAGTGCACGCAGGCCCTTGAGATACGCGGGATCGTGCATCGCCATGCCGGCCGCGCATTGCACGAGCGGCTCGACGATCAGCGCGGCGATGCGGCCTTCGCGCTCGATGAAAAGACGCTCGACATCGGCCAGTGCGCGCGCCGCGACATCCGCCGCCGTTTCGCCGGAGTGCGCCACGCGCGCGTCGGGTGAAGCGACCACATGCGCATGATGCAGCAGCGGATCGTAAGCATCCCTGAAGAGCTTCACATCGGTCACGCCGAGCGCACCGATGGTTTCGCCGTGGTAGCTATTGGCAAGACAGACGAATTCGCGCTTGTCGCTCTCGCCGCGGTTGCGCCACGAGTGGAAGCTCATCTTGAGCGCGATTTCGACGGCCGACGCGCCATCGGACGCGAAGAACGCATGGCCGAGCACGCCGCCCGTGCGCGCCGAAAGACGCTCGGCAAGCTCCACGGCGGGCTCGTGCGTGCAGCCCGCGAGCATGACGTGCTCGAGCGTGTCGAGCTGCGCCTTGAGCGCGGCATTGATCGCAGGATTGGCGTGGCCAAAGAGGTTCACCCACCACGAACTGATCGCGTCCAGATAGCGACGGCCTTCGCGGTCATGAAGCCACGGGCCCTCGCCCCGCGCGACGGCCACGAGCGGCAGGCGCTCGTGATGTTTCATCTGGGTGCAGGGGTGCCACACGGCGCGCAGGCTGCGAGCGACCCAGTCGGTCGCGCCGCGGTCTTCGCGGGCAAGGTGCGCGGGGTGCGCAGTGTGCGATTGCGAATTCAAATACGACTCCCGATACGACAGCGGGACCGAGATTAACGTGTTCGCTGCCGCAATGCACTACCCCTGAAATTGCCC
Organism: Paraburkholderia sp. J8-2; assembly: GCF_905220195.1. NCBI lineage: Bacteria > Pseudomonadati > Pseudomonadota > Betaproteobacteria > Burkholderiales > Burkholderiaceae > Paraburkholderia > Paraburkholderia sp. J8-2. Next base: position 317,300 of record NZ_CAJMZA010000005.1, on the reverse strand, counting down.
TCGAACGCCCGACGGCACGGCGTTTCGAGCCGTTCTGGACAACTCGTGACCGATGAAAAACAAAGACCAGAAATGCGCGGAGATGACGACGGCAAAGTGAACCCGCCTTATGCAAAAAAATCTGCGCCGCGGTGCGAAATTGCAGAACGCGGGACGGCGTAACGGATATTTTTGGCGCGCGTGGTAAGTACGCAGGTGTGCGAAGGTCAGACGATATGGCGCGCCGCGATGGGATTGCGTGCGAGGAAATGGCTTGAGGGGAATGAAAAGCAAAGCGGCCCGCATTGGGGCCGCGCTGTACTGCAGTGATCGGAATTTGAACCCGGCAGCAGCCGGATGCCAACGCTTAGCGGCTCGCCAGTGCGTGGTCGCTCTCGTCGGCGTTGTCGTTGTCCGCCGTGGCGCGCGTCGTGTCGCTGTCGCCGTTCTGAGCGGTCTGCGTGCCGCCGTTGTTCCAGACCACCGTATTGTTCACGGCGTACAGACGGCACGGATCGGAGCTGTGCTTTTCGCAGTTCGAGATCGCCACGGCCATCGGATTGTCGCCGCCTTCGGCCCACGACCATGCGCCGGAGTCGGACACCGCGAATGCGCGGCTCGGATACTGCTTGAGGAAGTTGCGATAGCCGTCGCGGCCAGCCTGATCGACGAACGGCACCGCGCCGACCGAGTCGATCTGCGCGAAGCCGGTGCCGCGGGGGGCAGCCTGTGTGGCCACGCGGTACTGCACCGCCGTCGGCAGGCCACGGTTGGCGAGGAACGCCTCGACCGTGGGCCACCAGATCTTCACACCATCGCGATCGCCCACGAGGCGATGCGCATCGTTCTTGTACGCGCCGAAGTCCACGAGCTTCGCCGTCGCGGCCGGGTGGTCCTCACCCGTTTGCGCGTCGCGGTAAGCGGCGAACATCTTTGTGACGAGATCGGGCGACCAGACCGAGTCGTTGTCGCCGTAGAGCCAGAGCGAGGCCACGCGAGCCTTGCCGCCGTAGTCGCCGAACGCCTGGGTCAGGTTGTTTTGCCAGCCCGTGCAGGCGTCCTGGCGCAGACCGCCCGAGAAGTTGATGAGCGCGCGCACGCCGCTCGCCGCCTCGGTGCCATAGGCCATCGTGGCGAGGCCCCCGTGCGAGGTGCCCGCGACGATGATCTGGGTTGCGTCCACGTAGGGTTGCTTCGACATGTAGGCGATCGTCGAAGCGACGTCGGCCGCCTGGCCGAGGCCGTTGCTCGCAACATCGCAACCGTCCTGCTGATACGAGCCGCCCGAATCCGCGAAGCCCTGGCGGTTCGGCGCGACGACGACATAGCCGCGGCGCACGAATTCGCGCGCGAACGAAAGCGGGTCGCTGCGCGCCTGGAGGTGCGGGTCGCCGGGAATCTTGCCGTGGTTGAAGATCACCATCGGGAACGGGCCGGGGCCGTTCGGGCGATAGATCGTGGTTTCGAGCGTGACGTCGCCGGAGGCGTCGACGGGAACGCGGATCACCTGCTCGTTCATGCTGGCGGGCACGACGGGCAGATACGCGTCGTCGAGCGCAATACGCGGCACGTTGGCGCTGCCGAGGGGACCGCCCGCGAGACTGGCAGAATGCGCTGCGGAAGTGTTGGCGGCGAGTTGCGGGTTCGCGCTCGCATTTGCCGGATCGGAAAGCGACGCTGCGTGCGCAACCGAAAGCACACACGCGGTGCCGGCTACGACCCATCCGGTAAGGAGCTTCCTGAACGCCATGCGCTACACCACCTGCAAAAGACCTGCTGCTGTGAATCCGCCAACCGTCCGATCATTACCCGTGCTTCGCCCGTTTCAGGGCACAACGAGACACCGTTGCTCATGGTCGCGAGACCAGGAGCGGGCGTGTGACCCGTCACGTGGGATTGCATCGATCAGAACACCTGCGCGGCGCAGTTCTATCGTCGATCAGACCCGCCGCCAGCACCCATTTGCAGTCAATACATGCATGCGTGAAAAAGGTTTTTTCACTATGCACTTACGTATTGTGCAGGGCACCGTGATTAGATACTCGCACGACAAATATTTGTTGTGCAATTCAGGGGTAACCCGGCATAAGGCATGCCAACCGCGCGCGGCCCTATGAAGCATGGCGCACACGCGGCTTTCGATCAGTCGCGAACGCGGGAATTTTTAAAAAGGTCCGGGAGGCGAGCGTCGCGCGCGGACAACAGCCGCGCGATTGCTCAGTAAGCGCTTGTTTGCAAAGGCATTATTTCCGGCGCCATGACGGCGAACCGGGGTGGGAACTCGCGCCGGCAAATTACGGCGGCAGTCAGTTATTCGTTAGCTTGATGAAACTTCGCCGTCAACGTAACGCCAGCGGCCGTCCTCGCCGCGCGTGAAGCGGCTTGTTTCGTGCAGCCGGAACGCGCGGCCGCCCGTCTTGTAGCGCGCGACAAATTCGACGATCGCATGCGTGTCGTCGCGTTGTTCGTGGCGCTTGACGGCAAGTCCGAGCCAGCGCGGGGCGCCAACGGCCGCGGGGTCCACGTCGAGATCGGCGGGGCAGGTCTCGCTCGCCCACGTCGAGCGCAAGTACGCTTCGTCGCCCAGTGCATACGCCGTGTAGCGCGAGCGCATCAATTCGAGCGCCGTGGCGGGCACCGCAGCGTCGTCGATGAAGCGGCCACAGCACTGCGCGAAGCGCGGCGCCCTCGCGCCCGGCTTCTGGTTGGGCGCAGCGCCGCCGCAGGGACAATCTGCGGGGCGGGTGGTTTTCCCGGTACCGCGGGCGGTTTCAGCGTTCATGAGTCAGGGCTCCGTTGCGAGAACCCGCAAGCGTAGCGCAGACAAGCGGCGCTTTACCAGGCTTACCAGTCGAGTTCCGTGCCGTCGTACTGGAAGAAGCGGCCATTGAAGACGTCGCGCGCAGCGGCCGCCTCGGCCACCACCTCGCGCATGCCGGCGACGCTCGCCTCCGGGTCGATCGCCGCGTGCGCGCCACCCATGTCGGTGCGCACCCAGCCCGGATGAAGCGCGACGCAGGTGGCGCGGCGCGTTTGCAGCGAGGTGATCTTCAGCACGTCGTTGAGCGCGGCCTTGCTCGCGCGATAGAGCCAGCCCGTCGTGCCCGTGGTCTCCGCAATACTGCCCATGCGGCTCGACAGCACGGCGAGCACACCGTGGGCCTCGTCGACGAGCGGCAGCAGGATCGGAATCAGTTGCATCGGGCCGCGCACGTTGGTGTTCATCACATATTCGAAGTCTTCGGCCGTGATGGTTTCCACACCTTCGGTGCGCGGGCCATAAACGCCCGAGACGACGAGCGCCACGTCGAGCCGCACGCCGTCGAGCTTCAAGCCGAGCGCTTCGATTTCCTCGGGCCGCGCGATGTCGAGCTGGAAGGTCTGCGCGCCGATTGCGCGCAAGGCTTCGAGCGCTTCGGGCCCGCGCGCCGTGGCCAGCACGCGCCAGCCGGCCTTCGCATACTGCCGCGCGAACTCGAGACCCAGGCCTCGCGACGCGCCCACGATCAACGCTGTTTTCATCTCGTCACCTTTTTTGTCCGTGCATTGAAACGCTGCAGCGCGCCGCCTCGCCGCTCTCGACGCGGCGCGCTTCACCTGGCGCTAGCCTACAGCAGTTCGACGCCCATCGCCGTGGCTTCTCCGCCGCCGATGCACAGCGTCGCCACGCCGCGTTTGCCGCCGCGGGCGCGCAACGCGCCGATCAGCGTCACGAGAATGCGTGCCCCCGACGCGCCGATCGGATGACCGAGCGCACACGCGCCGCCGTTCACATTGACCTTCTCGTGCGGCAGATCGTGCTCCTTCATCGCAGCCATCGTGACCACGGCGAAAGCCTCGTTGATCTCGTAGAGATCGACGTCGCTCGCTTTCCAGCCGGTCTTCTCGAACAGTTTCGTGATCGCGCCCACCGGCGCGGTCGTGAACTTCGCGGGCTGTTGCGCGAAGGTGGAATGGCCCGTCACGCGTGCGAGCGGCGTGAGGCCGAGCTGCTTCGCCGTCGATTCCCGCATCATCACGAGCGCCGCCGCACCGTCCGAGATCGACGACGAGTTCGCCGCCGTCACCGTGCCGGTCTTGCTGAACGCGGGCTTGAGCGTCGGGATCTTGTCGAGGTTGGCCTTGAACGGCTGCTCGTCGCGCTCGATGGTCGTTTCACCCGCACGCGAGGCGACCTTCACCGGCGCGATTTCCCACGCGAACGAACCGTCCTCGTTCGCACGCTTCGCGCGCTTGAGCGACTCGATCGCGAACGCGTCCTGGCGCTCGCGTGAAAAGTCGAACTCGCCCGCGCATTCTTCCGCGAACGTGCCCATCAGGCGGCCCTTGTCATAGGCGTCTTCGAGACCGTCGAGGAACATGTGATCGAGCACCTGGCCGTGGCCCATGCGCATGCCGGCGCGCGCCTTTGGCAACAGGTAAGGGGCGTTCGACATGCTCTCCATGCCGCCCGCGACGATCACATCGGCCGAGCCTGCCAGCAGCATGTCATGCGCGAACATCGCCGCACGCATGCCGGAGCCGCACATCTTGTTGACGGTCGTCGCACCGGCGGCAAGCGGGAGCCCCGCGCCGAGCGCCGCCTGGCGCGCGGGCGCCTGGCCCTGCCCTGCGGGCAGCACGCAGCCCATCACGACCTCGTCGACCTGCTCAGGCTTCAGGCCCGCGCGCTCGACCGCCGCCGCGATCGCTGCCGCGCCGAGCTGCGGCGCGGTGAGCGATGCGAAATCGCCCTGAAAACCCGCCATCGGCGTACGCGCCGCCGAAACGATCACGATGGCGTCCTGCTTTTGTGTCTCACTCATGTTTCTGCTCCTTGATGAATCCGCTTGAATCCTTGTGAATCCTTGTGATTCCGTTTTGACTCGTTAGCCGCGCTCAAGCGACGCGCACCACCGGCGCGTCGTCACGCGTGAATCGTTCGGGGTAACGCACGCTAAACCGTATCGATGCGTCGTAGGGAAAGCAGTCCGGCACCTCGCCCGCGATGAGCTTCGCGCGGCTCTCCTGCCAGAGCGCGGGCTCGAAGAAATCTGCGTGATGCGCAAGAAATGCGCGCTTCACGCGCGGGTCGCCGAGCAGGAAGGTGCCGTACGTCTCGGGAAAAATATCGCGAGGGCCGACCGGATACCATGTCTCGCCCGATAATTCGTCCTCCTCATTACGCGGCGGCGGCACGGCGCGCACGTTGCAATCGGTGAGATATTCGATCTCGTCGTAGTCGTAGAACACCACGCGGCCGTTGCGCGTCACGCCGAAATTCTTGTAGAGCATGTCGCCCGGAAAGATGTTCGCGCGCAGCAGGTCTTTAATCGCATTGCCGTATTCGCGAATGCCGTGCTCGACTTCGGCGTCGCTGCCGTTCTGCAGATAGAGATTGAGCGGCACCATGCGCCGCTCGATGTAGACATGGCGGATGACGAGGTTGTCGCCCTCGTACTCGATCATCGACGGCGCAAGCGTTTCCAGTTCGCGCACGAGCGCTTCGTCAAGGCGCGCAACAGGTAGCGCAACGCTCGAATATTCGAGCGTGTCGGCAAGCCGCCCAAGGCGATCGTGGCGCTTCACGAGCTGATACTTCTGCACCACCTGCTCGCGCGTGGTTTCCTTGGGCGCGGGAAAGCTGTCCTTGATGACCTTGAACACGTACGGAAACGAAGGCAGCGTGAACACGATCATCACCATGCCGCGTATGCCGGGCGCGATGATGAACCGGTCGCTCGAATGCCTGAGGTGGTGCAGCAAGTCGCGATAGAACAGGTTCTTGCCCTGCTTCTGCAACCCGAGCGACGTGTAGATCTCGCCCTTGGCCTTGCGCGGCATGATGGTGCGCAGAAACTCCACGTAGGCGGACGGCACTTTCATGTCCACCAGAAAATACGAGTGCGAAAAGCTGAAGAGGATGAGCAGTTGCTCGAGGCGCAGCAGCACCGTGTCCAACGCGAGCTTGCCCGCCTCCACGTGACGCACCGGCACGACGAACGGCGCAAGCAGATCGCCGTTGATGATGCGCCCGACGATATACGCGCCTTTGTGCCGGAAAAACAGCGACGAAAGCACGTGAATCTGGAAGTTCGGCTTGGGCTCGACCACGCCGAAGGTGTCGAGCATGGTCTGCATGATGCAGTCGACGTCGCGCCCGAGGTCTTCGAAGGGCGTTTCCAGCTGGAAGTTCGTGACGATGCGCTCGAGCGTCGCTGCGAGGCCGTCCTTGCCCGGATAGTACGCACGGTAGGTGGGCTTCGCGGCAGGTTCGTCGTTCTCGATGTATTCCGTCGAGATGGCAGGCCGCACGAAGATGAAATCGTTGTTGAAGTACGAGCGGTGCAGGATCTTGCAGCACACAGAGTTGAAGAACGTCTCCGCGCATTCGGGCTGCCGGTGCGTCGTAAGGAGGCCGATGTAGTGCAGTTTGATCTGCTGCCAGACTTCGCCGTCGATGCTCTCGGCACCGTATTCGTCTTCGAGCACGACGACGCACTCCTTCACGCGCTCGTCATACGAAGCGATACGCTCGCGCGCGAGTTGCTGCAGCGCATGCCAGTCGGCGGCTTCGAAGAGCGTGCGCGCCCGCACGGCCGCGTCGCAGAAGTTGCGGTAGTGACGGTTGAAGCCGTCGAGCATGGTCTGCGCGACATCGAAGCCGATCTGCGAAGAGAGCAGTTTCGGAAAGTGTTTCATGGCGGCCATGCCCGTTTCGCAAGCGCGGGCGTCAGGTTTTCGCGGGAGCGCCGCTTTCATGCGCCGCGCTCTCGTGCGCCGCATTCCGGTCGAGCAGCGCGCGCGCCTGGGCTTCGTACTGCGCGAGGTCTTCGAGCGTCGCGTCGAGGTCCGCGCGCTGGCGCTCGAGTATCTCGCGGTGATGGACCACCGTGTCGAGGAACGCCTGGAGCTGCGGGAGCGTGTCGGTCGGCGACTCGTAGAGGTCGAGCAGCGTGCGGATTTCCGAAAGCGTGAAGCCGAGCCGCTTGCCGCGCAGCGTCAGCTTCAGCCTCGTGCGATCGCGCCCCGAAAAGACGCGCTTCAGCCCCCCCGCGCCTTCGCGGCTCGGCGCAAGGAGGCCCTGGTCCTCGTAGAAGCGGATCGCGCGCGGCGTTACGTCGAATTCCCGGGCAAGTTCGGTAATCGTGTACTGGGTCGTCATGATGTGCGGAAGGCGGCTGGCCCGGCTGTGGTCTGCACGACAGCGCGAGGAACGATAGAATCGACGTTTACGTTATCGTCAAGTACGCGGTTGCGCAACCGGCGAGACAGGAGAAGACACCCACAATGAACGCCCTCGAACACCAACTCGACTATCCCTACGCCGACACCCTGCCGGAGCCTGGCCTTGCCTTCGACGTCGCGCCCGGCGTGAAATGGCTGCGCATGCCGCTGCCGTTCGCGCTCGACCACATCAACCTGTGGCTGCTGCGCGACGAGATCGACGGCCAGCAAGGCTGGACCGTGGTGGACTGCGGCATCACCAACGACACCATCAAGGAACGCTGGGAAGCGGTGTTCGAGAACCAGCTGGAAGGCCTGCCGGTGCTGCGCGTGCTCGTCACGCATTGCCATCCCGACCATATCGGCCTTGCTCACTGGATTTGCGCGGGCGGCGACAAGGCACGCTGGGACGTGCGCCTGTGGGCCACGCTCGGCGAATACATGCAGGCCCGCGTGATGGCCGCCGGCGACGGCTCGAACGCGGGCGGCGAAGGCGCGGCGCGCCATTTCGCGCGCCACGGCCTCACGGACGAAGCGTCGCTCGACAAGCTGCGCAACCGCCGCGGCTATTACGGCAGCCTCGTTCCCGCGCTGCCCACACAGTATCGCCGCCTGCGCGAAGCCGATACGGTGGCGATCGGCGGGCGCGGCTGGCGCGTCATCACGGGCTACGGCCATTCGCCCGAGCACTGCGCCCTTTTTTGCGAGGAAACCGGCGTGCTGATCTCCGGCGACATGGTGCTGCCGCGCATCTCGACCAATGTCTCCGTGTTCGACATGGAGCCGGAAGGCAATCCGCTCGGCCTGTACCTCGAATCGCTCGGCCGCTACGAAACGCTGCCCGAAAACACGCTCGTGCTGCCCTCGCACGGCAAGCCGTTCAGGGGCGTGCGCACACGTATCGCGCAACTACGCGCGCACCATGACGCCCGCCTTGCCGAAGTGATGGAAGCCTGCGAGCGAGCGCCGCAAAGCGCCGCCGACATCGTGCCGATGATGTTCAAGCGCGAGCTCGACATCCACCAGATGACCTTCGCCATGGGCGAAGCGCTCGCGCACCTGAACTTGCTGTGGCTCGCGGGCAAAGTCACGCGCTCGACCGGCGCGGACGGGGTGATCCGGTTCGCCGCCTGATTACCTGGCGCACACAAACAAAAACGGGCGGCCCGTAAGGAGCCGCCCGTTTTTACGTGGCGCGATGCGCGTTAGTTCGAGCCGCCCGTGATCAGATCGGCGCCTTGCGGCCGCACGAACTTGAAGGTCGAAGCCGGCAGCGACGGGTTCTTTTCGATGTTGGAGAACGTGAGCAGCGTCACGTTGCCGAACACATCGTGCAGTTCCATGGCTTCGAGGTTGCCGTCGCGAAAGCCGATGCCCACACTCTTGAACTGCGTGTCCTTCGACTTCGGAATCAGCTCCAGCCAGTCGATGCCGTTCTTCACGCCCGCATCCGAGAGCGTGAAGTTCTTGTCGAGATCGTTGCTGCCGAACAGGATCGCCGCCGGGCTCGCGCCGAGCGCGCCGCCGAGCTTGCGCTCGGTCACCTGGTTCAGGTCCTTGTCGTAGACGTAGAGGTTGTCGCCGTCCGACTGCAGCAGCTGCTGATACGGCTTCTCGTACGACCAGATGAACTTGCCGGGCCGCGCGAACACGAATGTGCCGCTCGACGTCTTGGCGTTCAGCGTGGCCGTGGCAATGGCGTCGCTGGCGTTCTTCGCACCCGAAGGCGCCTTCAGTTCGCGCTGCACGAAGCTGCCGCGCGCGGAGTGGACCTGCGAGACGAACTGCTTCAGTTGATCGGTGCCGCTCGCATACGCCTGCGAGACCATCAGGACCGACGCGCCAAGCGCAAGGAACAGCATGCGGCGCGCGGTGCGCGCAAAGCGGGTCGGAAGTCCAGCCGGATACTGCATCTATCGTTCTCCAAGAGGTGTGTCTTTGGCCGCCGGAAATGCCGGAAAGGTTGGCAAAGCGGCGGCCAGGCGCGGCGTGGCCTAGTCGGCGTCGCCGCGGTTGGGCACGAGGATCTCGCGGTTGCCGCTCGACGACATCGCCGAAACGAGCCCGGATTGCTCCATCTGTTCGAGCAGCCGCGCCGCGCGGTTGTAGCCGATGCGCAAGTGCCGCTGCACGAGCGAGATCGACGCGCGGCGATTCTTGATGACCACTTCGACGGCCTGATCGTACAGCGGATCGGACTCGTCGCCGGTGCCGCTGGTTCCCGCAGCCGTACCCTCGTCGCCCTCACCTCCCACCGCGCCTTCGAGGATGCCCTCGATATAGTTCGGCTCGCCCTGCTCCTTGAGCTTCTCGACGACGCGGTGCACCTCGTCGTCGGAGACGAACGCGCCATGCACGCGCACGGGCATGCCCGAGCCCGGCGGCAGGTAGAGCATGTCGCCCATGCCGAGCAGCGACTCGGCGCCCATCTGGTCGAGAATCGTGCGCGAGTCGATCTTCGACGACACCTGGAACGCCATACGCGTGGGCACGTTGGCCTTGATGAGACCCGTAATCACGTCCACCGACGGGCGCTGCGTCGCGAGAATCAGGTGAATGCCCGCCGCACGCGCCTTCTGCGCGATACGCGCGATCAGCTCTTCGACCTTCTTGCCGACCACCATCATGAGGTCGGCGAGTTCGTCGATCACGACCACGATATGCGGCAGCTTCTGGCACGGCTCCGGATCGTCCGGCGTGAGGCTGAACGGGTTCGGGATCTTCTCCTCGCGCTTGTTCGCCTCTTCGATCTTGTTGTTGTAGCCCGCGAGATTGCGCACGCCAAGCTTGCTCATGAGCTTGTAGCGGCGCTCCATCTCGGCCACGGTCCAGTTCAGCGCGTTGCCGGCCTGGCGCATGTCGGTCACGACCGGGCAGAGCAGATGCGGAATGCCCTCATAGACGCTCATTTCGAGCATCTTCGGGTCGATGAGGATCATGCGGACCTGCTCGGCGCTCGCCTTATACAGCAGCGAGAGGATCATCGCGTTGATCCCCACCGACTTGCCCGAGCCGGTCGTGCCGGCCACGAGCAAGTGGGGCATCTTCGCGAGATCGGCGCAAACCGGCTTGCCGCCGATGTCCTTGCCAAGGCCCATGGTGAGCGCCGAAGGCGCGTCGGCATAGACCGCCGAGCCGAGAATCTCGGAAAGGCGCACGGTCTGGCGGCGCTGGTTCGGCAACTCCAGCGCCATGAAATTCTTGCCCGGAATCGTTTCCACCACGCGGATCGAGACGAGCGAGAGCGAACGCGCAAGGTCCTTCGCGAGGTTCACGATCTGGCTGCCCTTCACGCCCGTGGCCGGTTCGATCTCGTAGCGCGTGACGACCGGGCCCGGATACGCGGCCACCACGGCCACGTCCACGCCAAAGTCCTTGAGCTTCTTCTCGATCAGGCGCGAGGTGAATTCGAGCGTGTCGTCGGAGATGGTTTCCTGGGTGGCCGCAGCCGGGTCGAGCAGCGAGATCGCCGGCAGCGTGGAGTCGCCCGGCAGGTCCTTGAAGAGCGGCACCTGGCGCTCTTTTTCCACGCGCTCGGAGCGCTGCGGCGTGACCACCGGCGGCACGATCGTGACCGGCTCGTGTTCCTCGATCTTCACGCGGCCGCGCTCGACCTTGCCTTCGCGCTTCACGGCCGCCGCTTCGCCGAGCTTGCGGTCGCGGCCCGCCTCGCGGCGCAGTCTGGCCATGGTCACGGCGTTGATGATGGATTCGCCGACTTTTTCGGCAACCGAAAGCCACGAAAAGCGGAAATAGAGCGAAAGGCCGATCGCGAGCGCGAGCAACAGCGCGAGCGTGCCCCCCGTGAAGCCGAGCGCGTGCGAAACGCCGCGCGCCACCGCCCCGCCCACCACGCCGCCGGGCGCCTGAGGCAATTGCACCTTGAGCGACCACATGCGCAGCGCCTCGATGCCGCAGCTCGACAGCATGACGAGCACGAACGACAAGGCTTCGGCGACCCAGCTGATGTCGCGCGGCTTGTCGTCGTCATCGTCGGCAATCGCCTCGTTGCGCGTGATGCGCTGATAGTTCGCCGAGATGAGGCGCGCGAGCAGCACGATCCACCAGTAGGCGGACAGGCCGAACAGCAGCAGCAGGATGTCCGAGACGCGCGCGCCGACGCGTCCCGCCCAGTTCGAGATGTGGTCGACCTGGGCCGCGTGCGTCCAGCTCGGGTCGTGGCGGCTGTAGCTGATGAGCGCCATCAGCAGGAACACGCCTAGCGCGACCTGCAGGATCCAGCGAATTTCGGTGAAAAGGCGCGACATGCGGTGAGGCAATGCCTGCGCCTGCGCGGAATAAGGAGCTTTGGCCATTGAATCCTGGGCTGATTCTTGATGCGTTTGCGGTCCGCCAGTGCTTCCGTGTGCCCGAAACCCCGGGCAGACGGGCGCGGCCGCCGTCGTCCGATCCGGCCTATTGTAAACGCGTTGTTTCGGCCCCGGCGGCCCCACGCTGTAAATGACGGTAACTGACAACGGTGTGGGGGCGGCGTCAGGCTGCGCCAGATGCGGCGATCCGCCGCCCTGCGCGCGCCGCGACAGCACCCAGGCTATCGCTGCGATCAGTAAGCTTCATCGAGCGGCCGTCTTCCCCCGCCTTTATAATTGCGGGCTGATGCCCAACTACATGCGTGAGCCCCGCCACAACGCCGGGCGCGCCCAGGCCGGCCGCACCTGTGCCGGCCGCCCGATATATCGCGCCACGCAGCGTCTTTCTACGGAATTCGATCATGTCTGCAACCAAACACGCCAAAGTTCTGATTCTCGGGTCCGGCCCCGCCGGCTACACGGCAGCCGTCTATGCGGCGCGCGCGAACCTTTCGCCGCTGCTCGTCACCGGCCTCGCCCAAGGCGGCCAGCTCATGACGACGACCGACGTCGAAAACTGGCCCGCAGACCCGAACGGCGTGCAAGGCCCCGAGCTGATGCAGCGTTTTCTCGAGCACGCCGAGCGCTTCAACACGGAAATCGTGTTCGATCACATCCACACGGCCAAGCTCAATGAAAAGCCCATCCGCCTGATCGGCGACTCGGCCGAGTACACCTGCGACTCGCTCATCATCGCGACCGGCGCGTCGGCGCAATACCTCGGCCTGCCGAGCGAAGAGCTGTACATGGGCCGCGGCGTCTCGGCCTGCGCGACCTGCGACGGCTTCTTCTACCGCAACCAGCACGTCGCCGTGATCGGCGGCGGCAACACGGCCGTTGAAGAAGCGCTGTACCTCTCCGGCATTGCGAAGAAGGTCACGGTCATTCACCGCCGCGACAAGTTCCGCGCCGAGCCGATCCTGATCGACCGCCTGCTGGAAAAGGAAAAGGAAGGCGTGGTCGACATCAAATGGGATCACGTGCTCGACGAAGTGAAGGGCAACGAAGGCGGCGTGAACGGCCTGCGCATCAAGAACGTGAAGACGGGCGAATCGACCGATCTCGATCTGCAGGGTCTGTTCGTCGCGATCGGCCACAAGCCGAACACGGACATCTTCGAAGGCCAGCTCGAGATGAAGAACGGCTACATCATCACGAACGGCGGCCTGAACGGCAACGCCACCGGCACGAGCGTGCCGGGCGTGTTCGCGGCCGGCGACGTGCAGGATCACGTCTACCGCCAGGCGATCACGAGCGCGGGTACGGGCTGTATGGCCGCACTCGACGCGCAGCGCTACCTCGAGACCGTGAACGAGCTGGGCCAGGCGCATGTGATGAGCGCCGAAGCCGAACGCTAATCAGCGAACGGTGTGCCGCCCGACACTTCGATCGGGCGGTACGCAAACGCGCGGGGCGCCACGCCGCTAAAATAGCGGTCTGAAGCCCGGCGGCGCAGCAGCAACGAGGGCCGCGGCCAGCCAGCCGGCGGCCCTTTGCTTTTGCGACGGTTCGCGCGCAGCCAACGATTCACCCAGCCGATTTACCCAGCGTCTTTCGCCATGCCCAAGAACGTGCCCCATCCGGGCGAGCCCAAGCGCCCCGCCTCCGTACGCCCTACGCCGGCGCCCACGCCTGCCCCCGCAGCGGACGACGGCGTGCCCGGCAAGGCGGCTTCCGGCTTCGCCGGCCTCGGCAGCCTGCGCGACGCGCTTAAGGTGCAAACCCGTCAGCGCGAGCGCGAACGCGTGGCCGCGCAGGCGGCGCGCGTCGAAGCCGCCGCCGACAGCGACCTCTTTCGCCGCGAGATCGGCCAGATCGCGCCGCTCAAGCAGCCGGCTCGCGCGCAGCCGCGCCGCGAAGCCCCCGTGCCGCTGCCGCTGCAAACGCGCCTGGACGAGCAGGCCGTGCTGCACGAAGCGATCTCCGACGAATTCGACCCGGAAGCGCTGCTCGACACCGACGACTCGCTGTACTACCACCGCCCCGGCGTGACCGAAGAAGTCGTCAAGAAGCTGCGGCGCGGCACGTGGATCGTGCAGGCGCAGCTCGACCTGCACGGCATGCGCCGCGAAGAGGCGCGCGAGGCGCTGCAGAACTTCATCCGCGAAGCAGGCAAGCGCGGGCTGCGCTGCGTGCGCGTGATCCACGGCAAGGGCCTCGGGTCGGTCGGCAAGGAGCCGGTGCTCAAGGGCAAGGTGCGCGCGTGGCTCGTGCAGAAGGAAGAAGTGATCGCGTTCTGCCAGGCGCGGCCGCACGACGGCGGCGCGGGTGCGGTGCTCGTGCTGTTGCAGCCGCATCCGGTCGGGCACGGACAGCATCATCATCACGCGCCCTGACCGAACCCGTTATCGGCGTGTCGACATGAAAAAACCCCGTTGGCTGCGTGAGCAGCAACGGGGTTTTTTATCGCGCCAGCACTATCTGGCGAACGAAGATCAGGCGATGCGCGCTTCCGTCTTCGGGTCGAACAGCACGGCCTTCGAAACGTCGAACAGCAGCTCCATGCTGTTGAGCGGCTGCGGGTTCGAGCCCGGGTGCACGCGGCTCACGATACGCTTGCCGTTGACCTGCGCGAACACGAGCGTGTCCGGACCGGTCGGCTCGATCACGTCGACCTTCACCGAATGGCGCTGCAGTTCGTGGCCATGGCCGTCGTGCGAGCTGCGCGCGTCGGTGATGCGCTCAGGGCGCAGGCCCAGCACCACTTCCTGGCCGATGTAGCTGCGCAGCTTGTTCGCGTCGAACAGCGGCAGGTTCAGCACGTTGCGCGCCACGCCCGTGTCGAGTTCGATGCCGACGCCCGAGCCCTGCTCCACCAGCTTGCCTTCGATGAAGTTCATCGGCGGTGCGCCGATGAAACCCGCGACGAACAGGTTCGACGGCGAGTCGTAAATGTCCTGCGGCGCGCCGAACTGCTGCACGATGCCGTCCTTCATGACCGCGATACGGTCGCCGAGCGTCATCGCTTCGATCTGGTCGTGCGTCACATAGACAATCGTCTTGCCCACGCGCTGATGCAGCAGCTTGATTTCCGAGCGCATCTCGATACGCAGCTTGGCGTCGAGGTTCGAGAGCGGTTCGTCGAACAGGAACATGATCGGGTCGCGTGCGAGCGCGCGGCCCATCGCCACGCGCTGGCGCTGGCCGCCCGAAAGCTGGCCCGGCTTGCGGTCGAGCAGATGCTGGATCTGCAGCATGCTCGACACGCGGTCGACGATCTGTGCCTGTTCCGACTTCGGCACCTTGCGGATGTTCAGACCAAACGAGATGTTCTCGCGCACCGTCATCGACGGATAGAGCGCGTACGACTGGAACACCATTGCGATATCGCGATCTTTCGGCGAGAGGTTGTTCACCACCTTGCCGTCCATGCAGATCTCGCCCTTGGTCACGGTTTCGAGACCCGCGATCATGTTGAGCAGCGTCGACTTACCGCAACCCGAGCCGCCGACCAGAATCAGGAACTGGCCGTCTTCGATGTCGATGTTCACGCCCTTGAGGACGGGGACCCCGTTCGGGTAGGTCTTGTAGACGTCGCGAATGGAAAGGCTTGCCATGCTATGAATCCTTTTAATCGAATAGAGCTTCTTAGCCCTTCACCGCGCCCGCCGTGAGACCGCGCACAAAGTAGCGGCCGGCGATGACGTAGACGAGCAGCGTGGGCAGCGCGGCGATGATCGCGCCGGCCATGTCGACGTTGTATTCCTTCACGCCCGTGGACGTGTTCACGAGATTGTTCAGCGCCACCGTGATCGGCATCGAATCGACACCCGAGAACACGATACCGAACAGGAAGTCATTCCAGATCTGCGTGAATTGCCAGATCAGGCACACCATGAAAATGGGCAGCGAGATCGGCATCATGATGCGCGTGAAGATCATGAAGAAACCGGCGCCGTCGATGCGCGCGGCCTTCACGAGCTCAGCGGGCACGCTCACGTAGAAGTTGCGGAAGAACATCGTGGTGAACGCGATACCGTACACGACGTGCACCAGCACCAGACCGCCGATCGTGTTCGACAGGCCGAGGAAGCCTTCGAGACGCGCCATCGGCAGCAGGATGGCCTGGAACGGAATGAAGCAGCCCACCAGCAGCATCGTGAAGAGCGCGTCCGCGCCGCGAAAGCGCCAGTGCGTGAGCACGTAGCCGTTGAACGCGCCGATGATCGACGAGATCAGCACAGCCGGAATCACCATCTTCACCGAGTTCATGAAGAACGGCTGCATGCCGTCACAACGCACGCCGGTACACGCTTCGCTCCACGCCTTGATCCACGGCGCGAAGGTCGGGCTCGTGGGCAGCGAGAGCATGGTGCCCGTGTGAATCTGGTCGAGCGACTTGAACGACGTCGACAGCATCACGTAGAGCGGGAACAGGAAGTACAGCGCGAACAGGATCAGCGCCGCGTACACGACCACGCGGCTCACAGTCATCTTAGGCTGCATTGCGCGTGCTCCTCGATTCCAGATACATGAGCGGCACGAGCACGGCCACGACAGTGGCGAGCATCATCATCGACGAAGCTGCGCCGACGCCGAGCTGCCCGCGGTTGAACGAAAACGTGTACATGAAGATGGCCGGCAGCGACGACGACGTACCCGGACCGCCCGCGGTGAGCGCGACAACGAGGTCGAACGTCTTGATCGTGATGTGGCACAGGATCAGCAGCACGGAGAAGAACACCGGACGCATGCTGGGGATCACGATCTTGCGGTAGATCGTGGGCAGCGTCGCGCCGTCCACCTGGGCCGCCTTGAAGATTTCGCTATCGACACCGCGCAGGCCGGCGAGGAACAACGCCATGCAAAAGCCCGTGGATTGCCACACGGCGGCGACCACGATACAGAAGATGGCGCGGTCCGGGTTGTTGAGCCAGTCGAGCTGGAAGCTCGTCCAGCCGATGCTGTGCATCACCTGTTGAATGCCGAGGTCCGGATTGAAAATCCATTGCCATGCCGTGCCCGTCACGATGTACGACAGCGCCATCGGATAGAGGAACACCGCGCGCAACGCGCCTTCCTGACGGATCTGCTGGTCGAGCAGGATCGCGAGGAACAGCCCGAGTGCCACGCAAATCGCGATGAACGGGATGCCGAACCATCCGAGGTTCTGCGCCGACGTCCACCAGACGTCGTTGGAGAACAGCTCGCGATAGCGGTCGAGACCCGCGAAGTCATAGCGCGGCATCAGTCGCGAAGTCGACAGCGACAGGTAGCCGGTGATGAGGATAAAGCCGTAGACGAATACAAGGCTGATCAGAATGCTGGGCGAAAGCACCAGCTTCGGGATCCAGCGGTCTGCGAGCGCCGCCATCGGCGACGCGCGGCGGGTAGCAGGCGTAGCAGCCTTGCCGTTGCCGCTAAGAGAAGCAGTCACTGCGCAACTCCTGGTACGGTGCGAAAACATCTTCCGCACGATGATGGGGTTCAGAGGGTGAACCGTCATGCCCGGGGTGCGCCACGTGTGGCGCACCCCGTCTTACAGCACTAACCTTCTACGCTCACTTCGCTCACTTCGTCTTCGCAGCCTTCGCGAGCGCTTCCACCGCGCTCTTCGAATCCTGGTTCGAGTTCATGAACTTCGTCACGACGTCGGTGATCGCACCGGCCGTCGCGTCCGGCTGAGCCATACCGTGCGCGAGCGACGGCACATAGCCGCCGGCCTTGATCGCGGTTTGCTCATCCGCGTACGACTTCTTGGCGCAGTCGTCGAACTTGCTCATGTCCACGCCCAGGCGCACCGGGATCGAACCCTTGTACAGGCTGAACTGCTCCTGGAATTCCGGGCTCATGATCGTCTTGGCGAGCGCGAGCTGACCCGCCGTTGCCGCCTTCTGGCCCTTCTGCTGGAAGAACACGAACGAGTCGACGTTAAAAGTGTAGGCCTTTGCGGTGCCCGGCACTGCTGCGCAGACGTAGTCCGTGCCCGGCTGCTTGTTCGCGCTCGCGAACTCGCCCTTTGCCCAGTCGCCCATGAACTGCATGCCGGCCTTGCCGTTGATGACCATGGCCGTGGCGAGGTTCCAGTCGCGGCCCGTGCGGGCGTTATCCATGTACGACTCGATCTTGCGGACCGTGTCGAACACGCCGACCATCTGCTGCGACGTAAGGGTCTTCTGGTCGAGGTCGACGAGCGCCTTCTTGTAGAAGTCCGCGCCCTGCGAGAGGACCACGTCTTCCCACAGCGTCAGGTCTTGCCACGGCTGACCGCCGGCGGCGACCGGCTGGATGCCCGCGGCCTTGAACTTGTCAGCCAGTGCAAAGAATTCCGGCCACGTGGTCGGCGCCTTGCCGCCCACCTTGTCGAGCGCGGCCTTGTTGATCCACACCCAGTTCACGCGGTGCACCGAGAACGGTGCGCCGACGTAATGGCCATCCGCATGCATGATCTTGTCGATTTGCGGCGGGAGGTTGGCCTTCCAGTCGGTCGCGGCGGCGTCGATCGGCACCAGCACGCCCTGCTCCGCCCATTCCTGGATCAGCGGGCCCTTGATCTGTGCGGCCGTCGGCGCGTTGCCCGAGATCACCTGGGTCTTCAGTGCGGTCATGGCCGCCGCGCCCGCGCCACCGGCGACCGCGAAGTCCTTCCACACATAACCCTGCTTCGTCATGTCGTCCTTGAGCACGCCAACGGCCTTCGACTCGCCGCCCGAGGTCCACCAGTGCAGCACTTCGAGAGACTCGGCTGCTTGCGCCGTGGCGACGCCGCCCAACAGACCTGCTGCGCACAGGGCGCCCATGATCGCGCGGAATTTCATTGCTTATCTCCTCCAGACACCTGAACAAAAAACGATTGGCCCCTGATCGCCAGGGTGCGGTGGTTGGTCAAACAGGCAAAACAGGCAAAACACTGGACGGACGGGCGCCGGAGTGCCGCGCGCGCGTGCTTTTCGTTAGATGCGCGCGGGCCGCGTGCCGGTTACCGGCCGCAGGACGCTCAAGAGATGAGTGGATCTGAATGCAACTTGACTGTCTCCTCTTTTGATTTTCACCGGCCAGCTGGCCGGCCGAGGCGCCGCTTGCGTCACACGGCCTTGAAGCCTCCGCACGCTGGGGAACCGGGCGCACGACTCACTGGCAAGCCGGCTGAGTCCCGCGTGGTTCTCCGTTAACATGAGGGGGCATTCCGTCCGCTCGCGAAACCGCGCAAACCGCCTTGCTGGCTGCGTTTCACGCTTTTTTCATCGAATGAACGTTACCTCTTGATTTGGATTGTAGTTAAACTACAATTCAGTGTCAAAAAAAATTTTATCGGACTACGGCCGCCCGATCGCCCACATCGATGGGCTCCCGATGTACCCTGCAGCGGCCCCCCAGGACTCTGACTGAGACTCATGCAAAACCAGATCGATTCAGGTTTCACGTTCGTGCTCTTCGGCGCCACCGGCGACCTGTCGATGCGCAAGATTCTCCCCGCCCTGTATGAAGCACACCGTTCAGGCATGCTCGCGGAGTCCGGCAAGATCGTGGGCGTCGCGCGCCACGAAGAGGATCGCGCGGCGTACATCCAGTGGGTCGACGAGCACGTCAAGCCGCATGTGACGAAGAACGGCGGCTTCGACGACAGCGCATGGGCCAGCTTCCTCGAGCGCATCGTCTATGTGAAGCTCGACCTCTCGCGCGCCGAAGACTTCACGCACTTGCGCGACGGCATCGCGTCGCTGCCCGGCATTCGTGTGTTCTATCTGGCTACGGGCCCGTCGCTGTTCGTGCCGATCTGCCGCGCGCTTGCCGCCGTCGGTCTGAACGAGAACTCGCGCATCGTGCTGGAAAAGCCGCTCGGCTACGACCTCAAGTCGTCCAATGCGATCAACGACGCCGTGGGCGAGATCTTCGCCGAAGGCCAGATCTACCGGATCGACCACTACCTCGGCAAGGAGCCGGTGCAGAACCTGCTCGCGCTGCGTTTCGGCAACGCGCTCTTCGAGCCGCTGTGGCGCCGCGAGTGGGTCGAGAGCATCCAGATCACGATTGCCGAGGAACTCGGCGTCGAAGCGCGCGGCGATTTTTATGACAACACTGGCGCGCTGCGCGACATGGTGCAAAATCACCTGTTGCAGCTGCTTTCGATCGTCGCCATGGAACCGCCGCATTCGATGGATTCGGATTCGGTGCGTGACGAAAAGCTGCGCGTGCTGCGCGCGCTCAAGCCGATCAACCCGCTCGACATCAGCAAGGTCGCGGTGCGCGGTCAGTATCACGCGGGCGTGATCCGCGGCCAGGCGGTGCCGGGCTATGCGACCGAGCATGGCGTGAAGCCCGAAAGCCACACCGAGACCTTCGTGGCGCTCAAGGTGGAGATCGAGAACTGGCGCTGGGCGGGCGTGCCCTTCTTCCTGCGCACCGGCAAGCGTCTTGCCGACCGCGTGGCCGAGATCGTCGTGAACTTCCGCCCGGTGCCGCATTCGGCGCTCGGCGCGCCGGCGCTGCGCCCCGGTGCGAACCGCCTCGTGATCCGCCTGCAGCCGAACGAGAACATCCGCCTCTACTGCCTCGCGAAGCAGCCCGGCGAAGGCATGAATCTCGCCAGCGTGCATCTGGATCTCGCGTTCGACCAGTTCTTCCGCGAAGGGCAGATGGAGGCTTACCAGCGCCTGCTGCTCGACGTGATCAACGGCCGCCTCGCACTCTTTGTGCGCCGCGACGAGCAGGAAGCGGCCTGGACATGGGTCGAGCCGATCCTGAACGAGTGGGCGGCTTCGCCGCGCGCGCCCAAGCCATACGCGGCCGGCACGTGGGGACCCGCGGCGGCGAGCGCGATGCTCGCGCAGCACGGCACCTGCTGGCTCGAAGAAGAGAACTGATGGCATTGCATGGCTTCGCGCACCGCGAGCGCGAAGTCGGACCGGACAGATGAACGACCCTGTAGACCTACAAAAAAGCAGCATGGAGGAGAAGTGATCGAGCTTCACGTATTCGACGACCCGCGCGTCCAATCCGACGCGTTGGCGCGAGCCGTGGGCGACGCGCTACATGCGTCGCTCGCCGCTCAGCAAGCGGCGCCCGGTACTGCCGTGCGCCGTGCAACGCTTGCCGTCTCCGGCGGCACGAGCCCGCGCCCCTTCCTCGAGACCCTGTCGACGCACCGCTTCGACTGGGCGCACATCGACGTGACGCTCGTCGACGACCGCTGGGTGAGCGACACCGACTCCGCGAGCAACGCGCGCCTCGCGCGCGAGACGCTGCTCACGCACGAAGCGGCCAACGCGCGCTTCCTGCCGCTCGTCGATGTGGCGCAGGATGTCGACGCGCACGTCGCCGCGCTCAACGCCGACCCCGCCCGCAAGCTTCCGAACGTCGCCGTGCTCGGCATGGGCGAGGATGGCCACACGGCCTCGATTTTCGCCGACGCGCCAGAATGGCACGAAGCGATCACCACGGCGCGCCCGTTCGTGGCCGTGCATCCGCAGGCCGCGCCGCACGCGCGCGTTTCGTGGTCGATGCAGGCGCTGCGCCAGGTCGACCGGCTGTTCCTGCTGATCGCGGGACAGCGCAAGCTCGAAGTGCTGCAACAGGCCGCCGCGGCCGAACAAAACAACGCCATCTCGAAGCTGGCGAACGACAAGGGAGTGAGACTCGATGTCTACTGGTGCGCCTAATAAAAACGCCCCTGGCGCAGGCCAGCACGCCGACGGTCCGAGGCTGCTCGCCGACATCGGCGGAACCAACGCGCGCTTCGCGCTGGAAACGGGTCCTGGCGAGATCGGCCAGGTGCGCGTGTATCCGTGCGCGCAGTATCCGGGCGTTGCGGAAGTGATCCAGCAATACCTGAAGGACAACAAGATCGGCCGCGTGAATCATGCGGCCATCGCCATTGCGAATCCGGTCGACGGCGACCAGGTGCGCATGACCAATCACGACTGGACCTTCTCGATCGAAGCCACGCGCCGCGCGCTTGGCTTCGACACGCTGCTGGTCGTCAACGATTTCACCGCGCTCGCCATGGCGCTGCCCGGCTTGACCGACTCGCAGCGCGTGCAGGTGGGCGGCGGCCAGCGCCGCCAGAACAGCGTGATCGGCCTGCTCGGTCCGGGCACGGGTCTCGGCGTCTCGGGTCTCATTCCCGCCGACGACCGCTGGATCGCGCTTGGCAGCGAAGGCGGCCACGCCAGCTTCTCGCCGCAGGACGAGCGCGAAGACATCGTGCTGCAGTTCGCGCGCAAGAAGTGGCCGCATGTGTCGTTCGAGCGCGTATGCGCGGGGCCCGGCGTCGAGCTCATCTATCGCGCGCTCGCCGCACGCGACAAGAAGAAGGTGTCCGCGGACCTCAACCCGGCCGAAGTCGTGAAGCGCGCACACGAAGGCGAAGCGCTCGCGCTCGAGACCGTCGAATGCTTCTGCGGCATTCTCGGCAGCTTCGCGGGCAACATCGCGATGACGCTCGGCTCGCTCGGCGGCATCTATATCGGCGGCGGCGTGGTGCCGCGCCTGGGCGATCTGTTCACGCGCTCGTCGTTCCGTCAGCGCTTCGAGGCGAAAGGCCGCTTCGACACCTATCTCGCGAACGTGCCCACCTACGTCATCACGGCGGAGTATCCGGCGTTCCTCGGCGTGTCGGCCATTCTCGCGGAGCAGCTTTCGAATCGCGCGGGCGGCGGATCGTCGGCCGTGTTCGAACGTATTCGCCAGATGCGCGACGCGCTCACGCCCGCCGAGCGCCGTGTGGCCGACCTCGCGCTCAACCACCCGCGCTCGATCATCAACGATCCGATCGTCGATATTGCGCGCAAGGCCGATGTGAGCCAGCCCACGGTCATCCGCTTCTGCCGCTCGCTGGGCTGCCAGGGCCTCTCGGACTTCAAGCTGAAGCTCGCCACGGGCCTGACCGGCACGATTCCGGTGAGCCACAGCCAGGTGCATCTGGGCGACACCGCCACCGACTTCGGCGCCAAGGTGCTCGACAACACCGTCTCGGCCATCCTGCAACTGCGCGAGCACCTGAACTTCGAGCAGGTCGAGAACGCGATCACGCTGCTCAACGGCGCGCGCCGCATCGAGTTCTATGGGCTCGGCAACTCGCACATCGTGGCGCAGGACGCGCACTACAAGTTCTTCCGCTTCGGCATCCCGACCATCGCCTATGGCGACCTGTATATGCAGGCCGCTTCCGCCGCGCTGCTCGGCAAGGGCGACGTGATCGTGGCCGTCTCGAAGTCGGGCCGCGCGCCGGAACTGCTGCGCGTGCTCGACGTCGCGATGCAAGCGGGCGCGAAGGTGATCGCCATCACGTCGAGCAACACGCCGCTCGCCAAGCGCGCGACCGTGGCGCTCGAAACCGATCATATCGAGATGCGCGAGTCGCAGCTTTCGATGATCTCGCGCATTCTGCATCTGCTGATGATCGACATCCTCGCGGTGGGCGTCGCGATTCGCCGCGCTTCGCCCGATGCGGATCTCGGCAACGCCGTCGAAAAGGCGCGCGAACATGCCGACGACGACGCATCGGCCGTGCTCGACTGGCTGAGCCATGGCGCGTCGCCTACAGCGCGCGACTGAAGTCCGCTTAATCAAGCGATAAAAAATGGGACGCCTCGGCGTCCCATTTTCGTTTTGCGCTACGTCGACTTCATGGCGTGGCCGTTTGCACCGTGTCCGGCGCCGGCGTGCCGTGCCACTTCACGACGAGCGCGCGCCCCACCCACGTCATCAGGCCGCACACACCGATCGTCACGCCCATGCCGAACGGCGAGATACCCGGGAACCAGCCGACCACGGCGCTTGCGAGCGCGCCGAGGGCAAGCTGCGTCGCGCCGAATACCGCCGCTGCCGCGCCCGCGTTCTTCGGATAGCGGTACATGAGATCGGTCGCGCAGTTCGCGCCGAGCAGCCCCACCACGCTCACCACGAAGAAGAGGCCGAACACGATCGACCACAGGCCGCCCCAGCCGGTTACGCACATGAGCGCGACGAACAGCGACGCAACGATGCTCACGCCTGACGCGATCGACACCATGCGCAGCGTGCCGAGACGCCCGATGAAACGCGTGTTGAGGAAGTTGCCGAGCATGATGCCGAACACGTTCGCGCCGAAGAAGAACCCGTAGTGCTGCGGCGAAACGTGGAAATACTCGATGTAGACGAACGGCGTGGCGGAGATATAGGTGAACATCGAGGCGAACGCCATGCCGCCGCAGAGCATGTGCCCCCAGACGAGCGGATCGCGCAGCAAGCGTCCGTAAGCTGCGAACGAGCGCAGCACGGCTGCGCTTTCGCGCTTTTCCGGCGGCCAGGTTTCAGGCACGCGCAGGTAGGCCGCCACGGCGCACGCAAGGCCGAAGAGCGTGAGCACGACGAACACCACGCGCCAGCCGCCGATCAAAAGCAACTGTCCACCGATGAGCGGCGCGAGCAGCGGCCCGATCGCGGTGACGATCGCAACCATCGAGAGGACTTTGGCGGCGTCGGAAGGCTCGTGGGCGTCGCGCGCGATAGCCCGCGACAGCACCGAGGCCGCGCCCGCGCCGAGCGCCTGAAGGAAGCGGACGATCACGAGTTCGCCCACCGAGAACGAGAGCCAGCAGGCGATACTAGCCAGCGTGAAAAGCGCGATGCCGCCGAGCAGGACGGGGCGGCGGCCATAGGCGTCGGAAACCGGGCCGTAGAGCAGCATGCCGATCGAGAAGCCGGCCATGAAGCTCGTGAGCGTCGAGGCCGCGGCGGCGGCGCTCACGCCGAACGACTGCGCGATGGCAGGCAGGCTTGGCAGATACATGTCGGTGGCGAGCGGGCCACAGGCGGCGAGTGCGCCCAGCAACAGGATCAGCCGGCCATCGGGCCGGCGGCGCGGGGAATGGGACATGGTGTGTAGGGCGGCGGAGCGCGCGCGGCTCGCGCGTGCTCGATGTCATGGGCCGTTCTATCCGTCGCTGCGGGAGCGGACAAAACGGCAACGCAGTGCCGTCGAATTGTACCTGACGCCCTTTCTCCGCCCTTCGCCGCTCCCCATGCGGCATCGCCGCGGCTTTGCGCTAAGCTGCGCGCTTTCGCTCAACTTGCCACGTCGCCGACATGACCGCCTTCCTGCTCATCTGGAGCCCCAAGAAGTGGCCCTGGCCCGAACTGCCCGACTTCGCGCGCCGCGTGCGCGCCGGAGAAGCCGTCGCCGACACCTGGGGATGCGGCTTCGCGCGCGGCATCCTGCCGGGCGACCGGGTGTTCCTGCACCGCGTGGCCGCCGAGCCGCGCGGGCTCTTCGGTTCCGGCTACGTCACGCGCGCGCCCTACGAGGTGCCGGACGCCGCGTACAAGCGCGGCTACCGGCTGTGCATCGACTTCGTCTACGACTGGCTCGTCGACGCGGGCGAGGAAGTCGTCATCGCACGCGACGATTTACGCGCGCATCCGTTTTCAGTCCAAACCTGGGACGCACAGAGTTCGGGCACGGTCATCAAGCCGGTTGCCGAAGGCGCGCTGGAAAAGCGCTGGGCGGAGTTGACCGGGCGGCGGCCGATGCCGGCGCCGGCGCTCGCGGCCATGCAGGCGTGGCACGACGCGCACGCGGCATCGGCGGCGAACGATGCACCCGCACCGGGCGCAATTCGGCCCGCCCGCAAACGCGCGGCCGCCAAAGTCGAAGCGCGCGACACGGCGCCGCACCTCGCGCCGCCAGCGCGCAAACGCAGGCAGCCAACGCGCTGAATCCGGCCGCCCGGAGGTGCCCCGAGCCAACCCGGGGCTCCGGCCCGATCCGCGCGACTCCGGTACAATTTCGAGAGAACAGCCCCATCGCCCGCGCCCACGCGGCGCCGCATGGGTCCGTACGCCGGCCCCATTCGTCAGGGTCGCGCGCCACACCACTTTCGCAGGTCCAGCACTCATGTCCAGCACCAAGTCCAGCACCCAGTCCAGCACGCAGAACCGCAACGAAGCCCTCTTCGAACGCGCCCAGCGCACCATTCCGGGCGGCGTGAACTCGCCCGTGCGCGCGTTCCGCTCGGTCGGCGGCACGCCGCGCTTCATCGAGCGCGCGCAGGGGCCGTACTTCTGGGACGCCGAAGGCAAGCGCTATATCGACTACATCGGCTCGTGGGGCCCGATGATCGTCGGCCACGTGCATCCGGAAGTGCTCGAAGCCGTGCAGCGCGTGCTCGCGAACGGCTTCTCGTTTGGCGCGCCCACCGAGGCCGAGATCGAGATCGCCGAGGAAATCTGCAAGATCGTCCCGTCGATGGAGCAAGTGCGCATGGTGTCGAGCGGCACCGAGGCGACCATGAGCGCGCTGCGTCTTGCGCGCGGCTTCACGAAGCGCGATCGCATCGTGAAGTTCGAAGGCTGCTATCACGGCCACGCCGACAGCCTGCTCGTGAAGGCGGGCTCGGGCCTGCTCACGTTCGGCAACCCGACTTCGGCCGGCGTGCCCGTGGACATCGCGAAGCACACCACGGTGCTCGAATACAACAACGTCGCGGCGCTCGAAGAAGCGTTCAAGGCGTTCGGCGACGAGATCGCCGCCGTGATCATCGAGCCGGTCGCCGGCAACATGAATCTCGTGAAGGCCACGCCCGAATTCATCCACACGCTGCGCAGCCTCACGGCGAAGCACGGCAGCGTGCTGATTTTCGACGAAGTGATGTGCGGCTTCCGCGTGGGTCTGCGTGGCGCGCAGGCGCTCTACGGCGTCGAGGCCGATATGGTGTGCCTCGGCAAGGTGATCGGCGGCGGTATGCCGGCGGCCGCGTTCGGCGGCCGTCGCGAGATCATGGATCACCTCGCGCCCAACGGCACGGTGTACCAGGCGGGCACGCTCTCGGGCAACCCGATCGCGGTCGCGGCGGGTCTGAAAACGCTGCAGCTCATCCAGGCGCCCGGCTTCTACGAGCAGCTCACGGCGAAGACCGAACGTCTCGCGAAGGGGCTTACGGCAGCCGCGGGCGAAGCGAAGGTGCCGTTCGTGGCGGATTCGGTGGGCGGCATGTTCGGCCTCTATTTCGCGGACAAGGTGCCAGGCAGCTTCGCCGAAGTCACGAAGAGCGACATCGCGCGCTTCAACCGCTTCTTCCACCGCATGCTGGACGCGGGCGTCTACTTCGCGCCGTCGGCCTACGAGGCCGGCTTCGTCTCGAGCGCTCACGACGATGCGATCCTCGACGAGACGATCGCCGCGGCGCGCAGCGCGTTCGCAGCGGAAGCCGCGGCTGAAAACGTGACGCAGTAAGGCTTCACGCTATCGACAGCCGGCGCGCCACGCGCCCGCCGGCCCACCACCTGACCGCCGCCCGAGAGAAAGCCTGACGATGTTTTCGCAATCCGATTTCGTCCACATGGAGCGTGCACTCGCGCTCGCGCAGCGCGGCCTGTACACGACCGACCCGAACCCGCGCGTGGGCTGCGTGCTGGTGAAAGACGGCGTGGTGATTGGCGAGGGCTTCACGCAGCCGGCAGGACAGGATCACGCCGAAATCCAGGCGATGAAGGACGCCCGCGCGCGCGGCCACGACCTGCGCGGCGCGACCGCCTATGTGACGCTCGAGCCGTGCAGCCACTTCGGCCGCACGCCGCCCTGTGCGAACGCGTTGATCGAGGCGAAGGTCGGGCGCGTCATCGCTGCGATGGAAGACCCGAACCCGCTCGTGTCGGGCCGCGGCCTGTCGATCCTGCGCGACGCGGGTATCGACGTGCGCTGCGGGCTGCTCGCCAACGAGGCGCGCGAGCTGAACATCGGCTTCGTTTCGCGCATGACGCGCAAGCGCCCATGGGTACGCATGAAGGTGGCCGCATCGCTCGACGGCCGCACCGGCCTGCCCTCGGGCGAAAGCCAATGGATCACGGGCGAAGCCGCGCGCGCCGACGGCCACGCCTGGCGCGCGCGCGCCTCGGCCATTCTCACGGGTATCGGCACGGTGAAGGAAGACGATCCGCGCATGACCGTGCGCGCCGTCGACACGCCACGCCAGCCCAAGCGCGTGCTGATCGACAGCCGGCTCGACGTCTCGCCGCTCGCGCAGATCTTCGTGGGCGCGCCGACACTCGTGTTCTGCGCGGCGCTCGACGCGAGCAACGAAGAACGCGCCGAAGCGCTGCGCGTGCGCGGCGCCGAAATCGTTGCGCTTGGCAACGATCAAGGCAAGGTCGATCTGCCGGCCATGCTCTCGGAACTCGCCGCGCGCGGCGTGAACGAGCTGCACGTGGAAGCCGGCTACAAGCTCAACGGGTCGCTCCTGCGCGAAGGCTGCGTGGATGAGTTGCTCGTGTACGTGGCGCCGTCGCTGCTCGGCACGAACTCGCTCGGCATGATCGACATCGCCGCGCCCGCAACGCTCGACGAGCGCACGCGCCTCGCATTTCATTCCGTCGATCGTCTCGGCAACGACCTGCGCATTCTTGCGCGCGTCGTCACGACGCAAGACGCCTGACCCTCACTGATGCACTGAACACAAGGAACAGCACGATGTTTACCGGAATCGTCGCGGCAGTGGGCCGCATCGAATCGATCAAACCGCTCGGCACCGAAGCCGACGCCGGCGTGCGCCTGACCGTCAACGCGGGCGACCTCGGCCTCGACGACGTGCAGCTCGGCGACAGCATCGCGATCCAGGGCGCGTGCATGACCGTCATCGAGAAGTCGGCAACGAGTTTCGACGTCGATGTGTCGCGCGAAAGCCTGAACCGCACGGTGGGCCTCGCGGCAACCGGCGAAGTGAACCTCGAAAAGGCGCTGCGCGCGAACGACCGTCTGGGCGGCCACATCGTCTCGGGTCACGTGGACGGTCTTGGCACCGTCACGCGCTTTGCGCCCGTGGGCGAGTCGCACGAGC
Source organism: Paraburkholderia sp. J8-2 (assembly GCF_905220195.1). Classification (NCBI taxonomy): domain Bacteria; kingdom Pseudomonadati; phylum Pseudomonadota; class Betaproteobacteria; order Burkholderiales; family Burkholderiaceae; genus Paraburkholderia; species Paraburkholderia sp. J8-2. The sequence goes on along the minus strand of NZ_CAJMZA010000005.1, from coordinate 288,991 downwards.
TGCGCATTCTCGCGCCGGCGGAAATCGGCCGCTATCTTGCCTACAAGGGCTCGATCACCGTGAACGGCGTGAGCCTCACGGTCAACTCGGTCGACGATCGCGCCGACGGCTGCGAATTCTCGATCAACCTGATCCCCCACACTGTGGATGTGACCACGCTCAAGCATCTTCAGGCTGGCACGAAGGTGAATCTCGAGATCGATCTGATTGCGCGGTATGTGGAGCGCATGCTCTCGGCCGACAAGGCAGCTGGTTCGGCCGCACAAGACTGAAAACGGCTGAGCCAGCGCAATGCATGCCCCGGACGCGCGCAAGCACGCGCGCCGGGGCGCTGATAGAATCTAGCCTTTCCCTACGCGCTCGCCGCACGGCGTGCCGCGTTCCCATCACCCGAATCGAACAAGGAGGCACAGTTGGCAACGATTGAAACGAGCGCCGCCATGCCGATGGTCCGGGTGATGTTGCAAGTCGCGTCTCACCACGCAACCTTCCCGCTTCCAGCGCAGCCATAGCGCGTCCCGCGCGGCCTGTTTTCAAACGCCGCGCCGTGTATTTCCGAGAATTCGTGGTCAGGCCGTCCGGCAACGCATGCCAGGGCGCGCTGGTCCCGTTTTCCGTCTTAACGCTTCACGCTTCCTTCAGGAGAGTCTTCGGGCGCCACGTCCGGAGCATGCTGTCCATGACAGAGCTAAATAACAAACCCGAATCGGGCGGACAAACGTTCCGCAAGGTCCTCGGCTTCACCTTCCGGCACTGGGCGCGCCAGCCTGCGCGCGTGACGGCCGTGGCGCTCGCCTCGCTGCTCGGCGCGCTCGCGGACGTGCTTACGCCGCACTACGCAGGCCAGCTCGTCGACGCCCTCACCCACGACGGCGCCGCGAGCAGCGCCGCCGCATGGCATGCGGCGGTCGTCGCGTTCTGGGCGCTCACGGCGCTCGGGCTCGCCGGCACGATCATGCGGCAGGCCGCGTACCGCAACATCATCACGCTGACGCTGCGCATGATGAGCGAGATCGCCACGCAGGCCTTTCACCGCGTGCAGCGCTTCTCGACGGACTGGCACGCGAACAGCTTCGCGGGTTCCACGGTGCGCAAGGTCACGCGCGGCATGTGGGCGCTCGACCTGCTCAACGACACGCTGCTCGTTGCCCTCTTCCCGTCGCTCGTCATGCTGGTCGGCTCGACCATCCTGCTCGCGGTGCAGTGGCATGTCATGGGCCTCGTGGTCGGCCTTGGCTCCGCGGTGTATCTGGCGATCACGGTCTCGCTGTCGCTCTTTTACGTTGCGCCCTCGGCTCGGCTCGCGAACCAGTGGGACACGAAGATGGGCGGCGCACTCGCCGACGCCATTTCGTGCAACGCCGTCGTGAAAGCCTTCGGCGCGGAAACGCGCGAGGAAGCGCGGCTCGCGCGCGTCGTATCGAAGTGGAGCAGCCGCACGCGGCGCACGTGGCGGCGCGGCACGCTCAATGGCGGCGTGCAGGGCGCGCTGCTCGTTGGCATGCAGGCGGCCATCCTCGGCGCAGCGCTGCTGCTTTGGGCACGCGGTCTCGCGAGCGTGGGCGACATTACGTTCGCGCTCACGCTGTTCTTCCTGCTCAAGGGTTATCTGCGCGATGTGGGTATGCACGTGCGCAACCTGCAGCGCTCGGTCAACGACATGGAAGAGCTCGTCTCGCTCGACGCGGCGCCGCTCGGCATCGAAGACCTGCCCGATGCGCCGCCGATCGTCGTAGATCAAGGTGATATCCGCTTCGAGAACATGACGTTCCGCTATGGCGCGAACGCGGACGCGAGGGCGCTTTACGAGAACCTCACGCTACGCATCGCACCGGGCGAGCGCGTGGGCCTCGTCGGTCATTCGGGCTCCGGCAAGACCACGCTCATCAAGCTGATCCAGCGCCTTTACGACGTTTCCGGAGGGCGCATCACGATTGACGGCCAGGACATCGCGCGCGTACAGCAGGCGTCGCTGCGCTCGCAGATCGCCATCGTGCAGCAGGAGCCGGTGCTGTTTCACCGCTCGCTTGCCGAGAACATCGCTTACGCCCGGCCAGGCGCCACGCACGCCGAGATCGAGCGCGCGGCGAAGCTTGCTAGCGCCCACGACTTCATCGTGGCGCTGCCGCACGGCTACGACACGCTCGTGGGCGAACGCGGCGTGAAGCTCTCGGGCGGCGAGCGCCAGCGCGTGGCGATCGCGCGCGCGTTTCTCGCGAATGCACCGATCCTGATCTTCGACGAAGCGACCTCAAGTCTCGACAGTGAAAGCGAAGTGCTGATCCAGCAAGCCATGGAGCGACTCATGGAGGGCCGCACGACCGTGGTTGTCGCACATCGGCTTTCGACCGTGCGCGCGCTCGACCGGCTGCTGGTGCTCGAGCGCGGACGCGTAGCGGAGGAAGGCACGCACGACGCGCTCGTGCGCCGCGAGAACGGCCTGTACCGGCGCCTGTTCGAGCGCCAGGCGCTGGAACTGACAAAAGGACTCGCCGACGACGTGATCCTGCGCTGACGCCGCCGCCCTCCCGCCGCAAACCAGCTCAGGCGGGAACGGCGCGCGCGTGCGGCGTGATGCGCGCGAGCACCTCGGCCAGCGCTTCGCTGGCGATTTCCGTGTCGTAGTGCGCCTGCAATTCCATCCAGCTGCGCGCGTCGGTGCCGAAATACACCGCAAGGCGCACTGCGGTGTCCGCCGTGATGGCGCGCTTGCCGAGCACGATCTCGTTGATACGGCGCGGCGGCACGCCGATCGCCTTGGCGAGTGCGTACTGGCTGATGCCCATCGGCTTGAGCCACTCTTCGTTCAGAATCTCGCCCGGTGTGGCAAGCGGTACTTCACGTGCCATGGTTTTGCTCCTCAGTGATAGTCCACGATGCCTACGTCCGATGCCTCGCCGCCCGCGAAATGAAAGCAGATGCGCCACTGACCGTTGATGCGGATGCTGTACCAGCCTTCCAGCTCCGCGGAGAGACTCTCCAGCCGGTGACCCGGCGGCGCCCTCAGGAACGCGAGCGTGGCGGCCGCGTGGATCTGCTGCAGCTTGCGCATCGCGACCGTTTCAATGGCAACGAAGCGGGCGACACCTCGCCCGGCGAAAAGCGCCGCGGTGTCGCGGCAGGCAAAGGAAGTAATCGGCATGGATAGTAACGTATCACGTTAATAACGTCAAGCGTTACTAGTGTGGAATATGTGCGATTCGCGCACCAGTCGGCCGTTCGGCCAACACGGAAGCCCGCCCGCCGCCGCGCAGATACGCCGGAACACAGGGCCACCAGGCAAAAGGCGTGGCGCTGTCCCGCGTTCTGGGCGACGCGCCCGCCCGCGTGGCGTAAAATGTGGCCTTTCCAGCCAGAATCGCAGCCAGAATCCCAACATGACGCTCGCCTCCACCCCTGAGATCATCGCCGAGCTCAAAGCCGGCAAGATGGTCATCCTCGTCGACGAAGAAGACCGGGAAAACGAGGGCGACCTCGTCATCGCTGCGGAGTTCGTCACGCCTGAAGCCATCAACTTCATGGCGAAGTACGGCCGCGGGCTGATCTGCCTCACGCTCACCCAGGAGCGCTGCAAGCTGCTCAACCTGCCGCTCATGACCTACCGCAACGGCACGCAGTACGGCACGGCGTTCACGGTCAGCATCGAGGCCGCAGAAGGCGTCACGACCGGCATTTCCGCCGCCGACCGCGCACGCACGATCCAGGCCGCCGTTGCGCACGACGCGCGCGCCGAGCACATCGTGCAGCCCGGCCACGTGTTCCCGATCATGGCGCAGCCGGGCGGCGTGCTCGTGCGCGCGGGCCACACCGAAGCGGGCTGCGACTTCACGGCGCTCGCGGGCCTGACGCCTGCCTCCGTGATCTGCGAGGTCATCAAGGACGACGGCACGATGGCGCGCCTGCCCGACCTCATGGAGTTCGCACAGGAGCACGGCCTGAAGGTCGGCACAATCGCCGACCTGATCCACTATCGCAGCCGCACCGAATCGATCGTCGAGCGCGTGGCCGAACGCACCATGCAAACGGCGCACGGCCCGTTCCGCGCGATCATGTACGTCGATCACCCCACGCGCACGCCGCACATTGCGCTCGTGCGCGGCACGCCCAAGCCCGGCATCGATACGCCCGTGCGCGTGCACGAGCCGCTCTCGGTGCTGGACCTGCTCGAAACGGGCTCGTCCACGCACTCCTGGACGCTCGACGCCGCCATGCGCGAGATCGCCTCGCGCGACGTGGGCGTGATCGTCATGCTCAACTGCGGCGAACCCAAGGAACACCTGATCGACGTCTTCAAGGCGTTCGACCAGAAAGAGCGCGCGGAGGCGCTCGCGCGCCGGCCCGTGGACTTCAAGACCTACGGCATCGGCGCGCAGATCCTTCGCGAACTCGGCGTGGGCCGCATGCAGGTGCTCTCGAAGCCGCGCCGCCTCGGCAGCATGTCGGGCTACGGCCTCGAAGTCACCGGCTTCGTGCCGATGCCCGGCGGCAATGCAGAAGCGCCCTGCCCGCCGGAAGCCGCTGACCCTGCCTCGTCGCGCGCCTGAAGTCGCATCGCGCTCATTTCACGCGTCACCACGCTCAACCGAACTTACGGACACCACATGGAAATCGGACAATACCAACCGAACCTCGACGGCGACGGACTGCGCATCGGCATCGTCCAGTCGCGCTTTAACGAACCCGTCTGCAACGGCCTTGCCGACGCCTGCATCGAAGAGCTCGAGCGCCTCGGCGTGACGGGCGAAGACGTGCTGCTCGTCACCGTGCCGGGCGCACTCGAAATCCCGCTCGCGCTGCAAAAGCTCGCCGAAAGCGGCCAGTTCGACGCCCTCATCGCGCTCGGCGCGGTCGTGCGCGGCGAGACGTACCACTTCGAACTCGTCTCGAACGAAAGCGGCTCGGGCATCTCGCGCGTCTCGCTCGACTTCAACGTACCTATCGCGAACGCCGTGCTCACCACCGAAAACGACGAGCAGGCCGTGGCCCGCATGACCGAAAAGGGTCGTGACGCCGCGCGTGTCGCCGTTGAAATGGCGAACCTGACGGTGGCGTTGGAGCAGCTTGACGGCGGCGACGACGAAGAAGAAGACGAGGAAGACGAAGAGGAACAGCAATGAAGAGCGCGCGCCGCCGCTCCCGCGAACTGGCCACGCAGGGGTTGTATCAGTGGCTGCTGTCGGGTGTGCCCGCCGGCGAGATCGACGCGCAACTGCGCGGTTCGCAGGGGTACGACAAGGCCGATCACGAGCATCTGGACGCGATCCTGCACGGCGTCATCCGCGAGTCGGACGAACTGTCCGCCTCCATCACGCCGTGCCTCGACCGTCCGATCGAGCAGCTTTCGCCCGTCGAACGCGCCGTGCTGCTCGTCGCGACCTACGAGTTCAAGCATCACGTCGACATTCCGTATCGCGTCGTGATCAACGAGGCGGTCGAGCTCACGAAGACCTTTGGCGGCTCGGACGGCTACAAGTACGTGAACGGCGTGCTCGACAAGCTCGCGGCGCAACTGCGCGCCACCGAAGCACAAAACGCCCGCAAGTCGTAAGAACGCGAGCCGCCGGGGCAAGCGGCGCGCCTGAGCGCCCTGCCCCGCGCGCCGCGTGATCTGTCAGTACTGGAAAGACCCGCATGAACATCGTTGCCGAACCGCTGCTGCGGCTAGCCGCGCGCGTCGACGAGATCCAGCCTTTCTACGTCATGGAATTGGCGAAGGAAGCTGCGAAGCTCGAGCGCGCCGGACGCGACATCATCCACATGGGCATCGGCGAGCCGGACTTCACGGCGCCCGAGCCCGTCGTCGAGGCCGCCGCAGCCGCATTGCGCCGCGGCGTCACCCAATACACGAGCGCACTCGGTATCCACGCGCTGCGCGAGGCGATCGCCGCGCACTACCAGCACGCCTACGGCCTTACGGTCGACCCCGCGCGCATCGTCGTGACGGCGGGCGCCTCGGCGGCGCTCCTGCTCGCATGCACGGCGCTCGTCGACCGCGACGACGAAGTGCTGATGCCCGACCCCTGCTATCCGTGCAACCGGCATTTCGTGGCCGCCGCGGAAGGCAAGCCGGTGCTGGTGCCAAGCGGTCCCGAGGCGCGCTACCAGCTCACCGCCGCCGATGTCGAGCGCCTGTGGTCGCCGCGCACGCGCGGCGTGCTGCTCGCCTCGCCGTCGAACCCCACCGGCACGTCGATCGAACCCGACGAACTCAAGCGCATCGTGCAAACCGTACGCGCGCGCGGCGGCTTCACGATCGTCGACGAGATCTATCAGGGGCTTTCGTACGACGCGCCGCCCGTTTCCGCACTTTCGTTCGGCGACGACGTGGTGACCGTCAACAGCTTCTCAAAGTACTTCAACATGACCGGCTGGCGCCTGGGCTGGCTCGTGGTGCCCCCTTCGCTGGTAGGTGCATTCGAAAAGCTCGCGCAGAACCTGTTCATCTGCGCGTCGGCGCTCGCACAGCATGCCGCGCTTGCCTGCTTCGAGGCGGACACGCTCAAGATCTACGAAGCGCGCCGGCTGGAATTCAAGCGCCGCCGCGACTTCATCGTGCCGGCGCTCGAGTCGCTCGGCTTCACGGTGCCCGTGGTGCCGGACGGCGCGTTCTACGTCTACGCCGACTGCTCGAATGTCACGCACCCCGCCGCCGGCGACAGCGACGCGCTCACCCGCGCGATGCTGCACGACGCGGGCACGGTGATGGTGCCCGGCATGGACTTTGGCGTCGCCGCGCCGCGCCAATATGTACGGCTCTCGTATGCCACGGCGTACGAGCGCCTGGAAGAAGCAGTCGGCCGGCTGCATACGTTCTTCGGCCGCTGATCCGCGCGGGTCGGTCAAACAAAAAAAGAAAAAGGCACCCGAGGGTGCCTTTTTTGTTACGTCTGATCTTTCAGCCCGGTACTCAGGCACCCAGTTCCGACGAACCGTGTTTCTGAGCCGTCGTGCTCGTGCTGGCGTCGTCCTGCTCGGAACCGCTGTTCGCCGACGACTTCTCGACCATCGCGTGGGCGTTGTCGAGCGTCACGTGCACGCGCTTCTCGCCGTTGATGCTCGCCACCTTCTGCGGCGCAGGCGTGCTGGCCGTGCTGGTGACGGGCGCCTGCGGCGCGTTGATCGGCACGTTGCGGCCGCGTGCGACGTCGCGCAGACGCCCGCGCTCGGCCATTACCTTGGCGCCGTAGCCGCCGTCGTCGGGTGAACTCGAACCAACGTAGAGGCGCAGGCCGCCCGGCAGCGAACCGCCGCGCGCGATGCAATCCTTGAGCACCAGCGCACCGACCTTGATGTTCGCGAGCGGATCGAGCGCCGCCCTTTGGCCGCCGAAATACTGGAACTTGTCCGAGTGCACCTTCGACATGACCTGCATGAGGCCCTGCGCACCCACACCGCTTTCGGCGTAGGGGTTAAAGCCCGATTCGATCGCCATCACGGCGAGCAGCAGCAGCGGATCAAGCCCCACTTCACGGCCGGTGTCGAACGCCGCCTTTACGAGTTCGCCAACCGGTTCCTGCGCTACGCGGTAGCGGCGCGCCAGATAGGTAGCGACGAGCGCCTGTTCGCGCGCCGAGACGAGTACGCGGTCGTCACGTGCGTCGGGCGTGATGCGCTGGGGCGGAATCATGCGCGCGAGCGAACCGACATTGCTCGGCAGAGCACGCGGATCGAGGCCGTTGAGCGCCACGGCGTCGAGTGTGGCGATGCCGCCGTTCGACACGGCGGTCGCAACCTTCGCGACCGGGCCGTTGGAGCCCGCGGGCGCGACGCCCGTGGCGCCAACAGAACCGGCGGCACCGTTAGCGGGTGCAAGCGCCGTGGGCAGCATCGCGCCGTCGGCGTTGTCGTCGTTGGTCGCGGCGCCGCGGGGTGCGAACGAGGGCAGCGGGTTGCCTTGCAGCAGGCGCGCCGGACCGGCCTGCACCGCCGCGGAAACGAAGGGCATCACGCGAGCGGCCAGCGTGCCGCGCCACGTGGGCAGCAGCCAGACGGCAAGCGCGAACAGAACGGCACAGCCGCCAACAATGCTGAACAGGTGATGGCTAAGACGCGTGCCACGACGCAGCAGCGCACGCAGACCCAGAGCTACACGCTCGTCGGCGCGCCACCACGATAACCAGGTATTCATCTACAGATCTCCCCATGTTGCATGATCCGGCAAAGGAGTCGGCACAAGGCAGACGGCCAATCACAGGATCAAGACACCGCGCGCCCTGGCTGGTGCGGCAGCGGTGTCGGGAAAACGGCAAGTCGCCGTGAGTGGAACTCCTCCTGGACAACCAGGCACGCAATGTGCGCGCGCCGGGAGTTCTCACGCGAAAAGCCAGCGCAAAGGGGCGCTGACAAGAACAACCAATCTAGACCGTATGCAAGCCGTGCAGGGGTTCGGCAAAACGGCGACGCGTTGCGTCTGAAGGGCCGGGAAGGTGGTTAAAAATTTCAAACCCTGCAACCAGTGTGGACGGATTCTAGCAGCCTGTTATAGATCGTCAATACTATAGATTGTCAAATCTATAACTAATTGTAATGATGAACACCGTTCAATCGGTCGGAAACCGCGCGCCAAGGGGGTCTGCGGCTTGTTATGCGGATTGGCTATCAGCGTGCGCCAACCAACACAGGTAAAATCGACAATCGTTACGCCGCGTTTCGCCCGGCTTCAAGCGCCGGCCGTGAACCGCAGCAATCCTGCAACCGCCGTGCAGCTGTCCGATCCAGCCCCTGTACTGGCTGCGCGAGCCGCGCCTGCCGGGTTGCCCAGCGAGTTGCCCACTGAGTTGTCCAAGACTGGCCCCCAATGAAATACAAAGACCTGCGCGACTTCGTTGGTCGCCTGGAGACGCTCGGCGAATTGCGCCGCGTTCCGCAAGCTGTCTCTCCGGTGCTGGAAATGACCGAGCTGTGCGACCGCGTCCTGCGCGCCGGCGGCCCGGCCCTACTCTTTGAGAACCGTTCGACGCACGCGTTCCCGGTGCTCGGCAATCTGTTCGGCACACCCCGGCGCGTCGCACTCGGCATGGGCATCGACGCGCCGGAGAGCGGCGGCGACGGCGCCGCGCTGGAGTCGCTGCGCGACGTGGGACGCCTGCTCTCGGCGCTCAAGGAGCCCGAGCCGCCGCGCGGACTGAAGGACGCGGGCAAGCTCCTCACGCTCGCCAAGGCTGTCTGGGACATGGCGCCGAAGACCATGAGCGCACCGCCCTGCCAGGAGATTGTCTGGGAAGGCGACGACGTCGATCTCGCGAAGCTGCCGATCCAGACCTGCTGGCCCGGCGACGCTGGCCCGCTCGTCACGTGGGGCCTGACTGTCACGCGCGGTCCCAACAAGACGCGCCAGAATCTCGGCATCTACCGCCAGCAGCTCGTTGGCCGCAACAAGCTCATCATGCGCTGGCTCGCGCACCGCGGCGGCGCGCTCGACTTCCGCGAGTTCGCGCTGAAGAACCCTGGCAAGCCGTATCCGGTGGCGGTCGTGCTCGGCGCCGACCCCGCCACGATCCTCGGCGCCGTCACGCCGGTGCCCGACACGCTGTCCGAATACCAGTTCGCGGGCCTGTTGCGTGGCGCCCGCACCGAGCTTGCGAAGTGCCTGACGCCCGGCGTCGACACGCTCCAGGTGCCCGCGCGCGCCGAGATCGTGCTCGAGGGCTTCATCTACCCGCAGGCGGGCGAGCCCGGCCCCGCACCGGCTGGCGCGCCGCCGCGCCCCGCCAAAGGCGCGAGCGCCTCGTACGAGCACGCGCTCGAAGGCCCTTACGGCGACCACACGGGCTACTACAACGAACAGGAGTGGTTCCCCGTCTTCACGGTCGAGCGCATCACCATGCGCCGCGACGCGATCTACCATTCGACGTACACGGGCAAGCCGCCCGACGAGCCCGCAGTGCTCGGCGTGGCGCTCAACGAAGTGTTCGTGCCGCTCTTGCAGAAGCAGTTTCCCGAGATCACCGACTTCTATCTGCCGCCTGAGGGGTGCAGCTACCGCATGGCGATCGTGCAGATAAAGAAGAGCTACCCCGGGCACGCCAAGCGCGTGATGTTCGGGGTATGGAGCTTCCTGCGCCAGTTCATGTATACAAAGTTCATCGTCGTAGTCGACGATGACGTGGACATCCGCGACTGGAAGGAAGTGATCTGGGCGATCACCACGCGCATCGATCCGGCGCGCGACACGGTCCTCGTCGAGAACACGCCGATCGACTATCTCGACTTCGCTTCTCCAGTGGCCGGTCTCGGCTCGAAGATGGGGCTGGACGCCACCAACAAGTGGCCCGGAGAAACGGACCGGGAATGGGGCCGCGCCATCGAGATGGATGCGGCCGTGAAGACGCGCGTCGACCGTCTCTACGACGAGCTCGGCCTTGGCCGCAGCTAGCGCGCCGCGCCTCGCGACCCGGCGTTACCGGGCGTTGATTGCCAGGCGTGAAGCCTCGAGCGCCACGCCGGCCGATTGATCCGCGACGCCTTTTTCGCGACGCCGCGCTTACCGCGTCGCGGCTCGTGCATGGCACGAGCCGCGGCGCCAGTGAACCTGAGGAGACTCGAAGATGAGCTTGTCCGCATCGGAGCGCCTGACGCAACTGAACGATCCCGCCCTCTTCAAGACCCGCGCGTACATCGACGGCGAGTGGAGTGGCGGAGCGGCCACGTTCGCCGTGCTCGATCCCGCCGACAACAGCGAAATTGCGAGCCTGCCCGACTTCGGCGCCGATGAGGCGCATCGCGCCATCGCGGCCGCGAATGCCGCACTGCCGGCATGGCGCGCGAAGACCGGCAAGGAGCGTGCGGCCGTGCTGCGGCGCTGGTTCGACCTCGTGATCGAGCACGCCGACGACCTCGCCGCGATCATGACCGCCGAGCAAGGCAAGCCGCTCGCCGAAGCGCGCGGCGAAGTGATCTACGGCGCGTCGTTCCTGGAGTGGTTTGCCGAAGAGGCCAAGCGCGTGAACGGCGACGTGCTCGCGAGCCCCGCCAGCGACCGCAAGCTCGTCGTGCTCAAGCAGCCGATCGGCGTGTGCGCCTCGATCACCCCGTGGAATTTCCCGATCGCGATGATCACGCGCAAGGTCGCGCCAGCCGTCGCCGCGGGCTGCACGATCGTCGTGAAGCCCGCTGAGCAAACGCCGCTTTGCGCACTCGCGCTCGCCGAACTGGCGCAGCGCGCAGGGGTGCCCAAGGGCGTGTTCAACGTGGTCACCGCCGACTCGACGAACTCCATCGAGATCGGCAAAGCGCTGTGCGAAAGCGATATCGTGCGCCATCTCTCGTTCACTGGATCGACGCCAGTGGGCCGCATCCTCATGGAACAGTGCGCGCCGACAGTCAAGAAAATCGCCCTCGAGCTGGGCGGCCACGCCCCCTTCATCGTGTTCGACGACGCCGATCTCGACGCCGCCGTGGAAGGCGCAATGATCTCGAAGTACCGCAACGCGGGCCAGACCTGCGTCTGCACGAACCGCTTCTATGTGCACGACAAGGTGTACGACGCCTTCGTCGAGAAGCTCGCCGCCGCCTCACGCAAGATCACGGTGGGCAACGGCTTCGAGAATGGCGTGAACCAGGGGCCGCTGATCGACGACGCGGCCGTCGCCAAGGTCGTGCAGCACATTAGCGACGCAACTGCCCAGGGCGCGAGGCTCGTGGCGGGCGGCAAGGTCAGCTCGGGGCGCTATGTCGAGCCCACCGTACTTGCCGACGTCACGCGCGACATGCTGATCGCGCGCGAGGAAACCTTCGGCCCGGTTGCGGCGGTCTTCCGCTTCAGCGACGAAGCCGAAGTCATCGGCCTCGCCAACGACACCGAATTCGGCCTCGCCTCCTACTTCTATAGCCGCGACATCGGCCGCGTCTGGCGCGTGGCGGAAGCGCTCGAGTACGGCATGGTCGGGATCAACACCGGACTCATTTCGAACGAGGTCGCGCCGTTTGGCGGCGTAAAACAGTCGGGCCTCGGGCGCGAGGGGTCGAAGTATGGCATCGACGAATATGTCGAGCTGAAGTATCTGTGCATCGGCGTTTGAAGCACGTTTGAGCCGCGACGCCCGCTTCCTGCGATGCGGGCGTGTGCGGCACGCAGTCCCATACCAACAAGAAATCGTTTTCATGTCTCACGTTTCCCTGCTTTCCGACGGCTTCTTTCTGTCGCTTTCGCTTTGCCTCGACATCGGTCTCGTCAACGTCGCCATCATCTCGCTCACGCTCACGCACGGCTTCCGTTCGGGCTTCTGGCTGGGGCTCGGCTCGTGTCTCGGCGACCTCATCTATGCCGCGCTCGCGCTTGCTGGCATGGCCGCGCTGCTGCAGTTTTCGCCCGTGCGCTGGATCGTGTGGATCGGCGGCGCCGCCCTGCTGCTCATGCTCACGTGGAAGATGGCGCGCGAGGCGCTCAATCCGGCGTCGGCGCCGCCCGTGGAAGGCGAAGCCGACAACGCCGCGCCGCTGCCCAACCCATGGCGCAGCTTCGGGCGCGGCGTGCTGCTCGCACTGTCGTCGCCGAGCGCCATTCTCTGGTTTGCCGCTGTCGGCGGCGCCCTTATCGCCAAGTCGGGGGCGACGAGCGCCGGCGCTGCCTCGCTCTTTCTGCTGGGCTTTTTTGCGGGCGGGCTCGGCTGGACCTTGTTCCTTTGCGGACTGGCCAGTCACGGCCGCAAACGGGCCGGCACCGGCCTGCTGCGCGCCTGTCACGTGCTTTCGGCGCTGCTGTTCGCGTACTTCTCGTACAGCGTGATTGTGCACGGCTATCGCGACCTGATCCTGCAGGGCGCGGGCGCGACGTAATCCGCGTCACGCGCGCCGTGCAGGCGGCGAACGCGAACGCCAAAAAACAAACAGCGCAACGCGGCGTGAGCCGGCGTTGCGCTGTTCGTCAAACTTGCGGCCGGGCGGCGTGCCCCGCCCGTCACGCTCAACGACGGTAGTAGCCGCCGTGGCCGTAGTACCCATGGCCGTAATAGCCGCCGCCGCGGTAGTAGCCGTGATGCCAGTACGGACGGCCGTAGTAGCCGCCCACGACGACAGCAGGCGGCGGAGCGTACACCACCGGCGGCGGCGCATAGACCACGGGCGGGGGCGGCGGTGCGTAGACCGGCGCAGCATAGACGGGATAAACCGGGGCCACCGGAATGCCAATGCCGATACCCACCGAGACGTGCGCCTGGGCCGCGCTGACGAACCCCACACCCAGCGCGGCGGCAACGATGAACGATACGGTCTTTTTCACTTCTCTTCTCCTGGCGGCCGCCAGCGGCGACGCGCATATTACGGGCACTGCCCACGCATTCAATGTATCGAAAACGGCGGCCGGCATTGGTAGCCATTTGTTTCGAATTGCAATGCTACTTGGGGGGCGCTTAATCGCGCGTCAAGCCCAGTGGGCGCGGCTGCCGCGAAAAATCGCCGCACATGCGCCCGATCACGACGCCATTCGTTACAAAAACGAGGGCGCTGTCATTGTTACCTGCGAGAGGGCGTCGGGAGGCGAGTCTCCCGGTAATGTTTGATTACAAATTGGTTGGGCTGCCGACCTTCGAACTGCAGCCGCCTGCGCGCGGCGAGACTGTAAACGACGATGCCCGGTCCTGGAACCGGGCATCTCGTCCAACTTGCCGGCGGCGCGCACATCGCCGCCGCACTGCAACACACTCTCCGCTATCCGACCTTCACGTAGGTGAACTCGCGCGTGACGTTCGGCGGCACATAGGCGCCGCTGATGCGAACGCGCGGCGTCAGGCGCTTCTTCTGATCCCACCAGCGGCGACGCTGAAATGGCGTGAGAAACCGCAGATGCTTTCGGTAAGCGAAGATGCTCATGGTGGACTCCCCGAATCGGACTACCGACAGGAACAAACCCAATTGCACGACTGCAACAACGAAACCGAAACGATAAAAAGTATTGTGCTTAGATTCCGCGACAACAATGGCAGTGTTGCGAGATAGCCTCACGGGCGCCGTATACGCGCCGCGCACTGTTCGTTGCGGCTTCCCCGTGCTGGGCTCGGGTGCTGCGCACAGGCGCGCCCGCCAGCCATCAGCAGAAACCGTGCCGCGTGAAGCGACCAGTAGTGACGTCGCGCCCGTCAGTGTCATTTGTAGTCGCTCGGTCGGCACGTGCTCGGTACGAAAGCGAACATTTCTCGCACCGCGCGGCTGCGGCGCAACACTCGGGTCGTAAGGCCCGTGTCTGACGTGGTCTGTCGGAAACACTGTATCTGTTCGCAGAAAAGCCTGCTGCGAGTGCAGCCATTCTGTGCGGCGCGCACGCCGGAAACCGCACCGGCAGCTGCGTGCCAAACCCGTGCGGCTGCATCGTTCGCCCATACTGGCGAGGCGTGAGCCGTGGTAATGTGGCGACGGCGCGCGCATCGCAACCGCACGCAACGCGCGCCTTTGGGACTCACCGACGAGAACGCACAATGATCAAGGTCAGCATCCTCTATCCGTATCGCGAGAACGGGCGTTTCGACACCGGGTACTACTGCACGCACCACATGCCGCTCGCGGCGAAGCTCTTTGGCGAATCGCTCAAGGGCTGGTCGGTCGACATCGGCATCAATGCGGGGCCGCCGGGCACGCCGCCGCCGTACGTCGCGGCTGGACACTTTCTGTTCGAGACGATGGACGCGTTCTACGCGGCATTTCAACCGAATGCCGACACCCTCCTCGACGACATTCCCAACTACACCGATGGCGGAAATGGCACCATTCTGATCAGCGAGGTCAAGGTGTCCGTCTGACGTGCTCCGCTCGGCCTGCTGGGACGAGCGGACTTCGACTAGACCTTTCATCGGCCGCCACACGCCAGGTGCGCCGCCACCCAACACAAGAAGGAAACAACACCGATGTTCGGCGATATCGCCCGCTTTCTGCTCAATACGGTCTTCACGCTGTTCGGCGCCGCCCTGCTGCTGCGCGCCTGGCTCCAGTACGTGCGTGTGCCGCCGTACAACCCCGTGACCCACGCGATCCAGCAGGTCACCAACTGGCTGGTGCTGCCGCTGCGGCACGTGATTCCCGGCGTGCGCGGCATCGACTGGGCAAGCGTGGTCGCCGCGCTGATCTCGGCCATTGCCTACGTGCTGCTCATGGTCTGGATCGCGGGCGTGGACCCGCTAGCTCTGTTGCCAACGCTTCTCATCGTTGCCGTGCTCACGCTGGTGAAGTGGGCGCTGAACCTGCTGATCTGGCTGACGATCCTGATGGCGCTGCTCTCGTGGCTCAATCCGCGCTCGGCGGCGATGCCGGTGCTGTTCCAGCTGACGGCGCCGTTCCTCAACCCGCTGCGCCGTATCCTGCCGAACCTGGGCGGCCTCGACCTCTCGCCGATTCTGCTCTTCGTGATCGTGCAGGTGCTGCTGATGGTGGTCACGCGCGCAGCTGTTTCGCTCACGCTGTTTGGTATCTGAGCGGCGTCCGGGGACGTATCCACGCACACGCCAGTGCACCGGCGGCGCGCCCAGCGCGCCGCGTCGTTTGACCGCAGCGTTGCGCAAAGCGGCCAAAACCGCGTAAAATGGCGCGCTCTGCGGGCGTCGTATAATGGCCATTACCTCAGCTTCCCAAGCTGATGACGTGGGTTCGATTCCCATCGCCCGCTCCACGTCGGCTTGCCGACCTCTCTTCGAGGCCAGGGCTTTCGAACTGCGCCCCTCCCGGGACGCCTTGCCCGCCCGACCGGCACATGCCGGGCACGACCTGAATTCCTCCGTTGCACTATGCACTTTGGCGCTCCTCGGGTCCTCCCGCACGCGCCGCGAGCAGGTCAGCCGCCACGCATTTCGCTCGACTGCCGCATAACGACTCGCTGCGCGCCCTATGGCGCATCAGTCCTCCGATGGATCAATTTTTCATGTCCCGGCCGAGCGCGATCGCCCTGATCGTGCGCTCGCGCCAATCCCTTCTCGCCGACGCCGACGAACGCCCATTAGCCGAAGCCGAGCGCCTGCGCGCCACCGCCGCCGACCTCATGCGCCTCCTGTTCGACGTGCGCGCCGGGCGTGTGAATGCGTTCGAGCTGAACGAACCTACGCGCATGCGGGTCGTCGTTTCGGCCGCTTGAGGTGCCGCTGCGAGGAGCAGCCACCCCGCCGCCGCCCGCCAGCCGCCGGACCCGTGCGAGCGCGCTGATATAATGCGCGACGGCTTTGGAGCCGCTGCGCTTCAAGTGCGCCGCGCCCGCCCCGCCGGGCCGATGGCCGCCGCCGGTTCTGGCGAACGCAAAAGCGGCCCACAAGGCATCAGGCCACACCGTAGCGCCTCGCGCCGGGCGGTATGCTGCCCTGAATAGCCCGCGAAATGGCCAGCACCAAGCCTGCCCCGATTATCGACAGCCGCGAAATCCGCCGCTCTCACACCCACCCGCGAAGATGAATCACGAACCCAACGACGCCGCCCGTCCCGACAGCACACCGTCAGACGCACAAGACGCCGCCTCCGACACGAACGCGCAATCCGGGCCGCCCGCCGGCGACGCGCTGCACCACCGCCGCATCCGCAGCTTCGTGACTCGCGCCGGCCGCGTCTCGACCGGCCAGCGTCGTGCGATGGACGAACTCGGCCCGCGCTTCGTCGTGCCCTACGCGCCGGAAGCCGCCGACTGGGACGCCGTGTTCGAGCGGCACGCGCCGCGCATCCTGGAGATCGGCTTCGGGATGGGCGCGAGCACGGCGGAAATCGCCGCATTGCGCCCGGAGGACGACTTCCTCGGCGTCGAAGTCCATGAACCTGGCGTGGGAGCGTTGCTGAAGCTGATCGGCGAGCAGAATCTGGAGAACATCCGCATCATCCAGCACGACGCCGTGGAAGTGCTCGAGCACATGATCGCGCCGGCGAGCCTCGACGGCGTGCACATCTTCTTCCCCGATCCGTGGCACAAGGCGCGCCACCACAAGCGCCGCCTGATTCAGCCGAAGTTCGTCGCGCACCTCGTCTCGCGCATGAAGCCGGGTGCGTACCTGCATTGCGCAACCGACTGGCAGAACTACGCCGAGCAGATGCTCGAAGTACTCAGCGCGGAACCCGCTCTCGAGAACACGGCCGCCGACTACGCGCCGCGCCCCGACTACCGACCGGTGACGAAGTTCGAACGCCGCGGTCTGCGGCTCGGCCACGGCGTGTGGGATCTCGTGTTCCGCCGCCGCGCGGACTGAAACCAGGAACCCTGCAGTAAAACGACGGGCGCCGCGATATCACGCGGCGCCCGTTGTATTTTTAGTCGTCCCAGCCGAGGCCGCCGCCATAGCCGAACAGCAGGATCACAAGACCGAAAGCGATGCGGTACCAGGCGAAAGCGGTGAAGTCGTGCGACGCGACGAAGCGCAGCAGCCAGCGCACACATGCGAACGCACTCACGAATGCGGCGACGAAGCCAACGCCGAAGAGCCCGAGCCAGTCCGCGGAAAGCTCGTGCCAGCTCTTGTATAGCTCATACACGGTTGCGCCAAAGATCACGGGAATCGCAAGGAAGAACGAGAACTCGGTCGCGACGCGCCGCTCGAGGCCGAACAGCATCGCGCCGATGATGGTCGAGCCCGAGCGCGACATGCCCGGAATCAGCGCGAAACATTGCGCGCAACCCACCTTGAACGCGTCGAGCGGCGTGATCTCGTCAATCGAGTTCACGCGCGCGCTGTGTTGCGCCGCGACCGGCAGTCCCTTCGGACCGCGCAGGCGATTTTCGACCCACAGGATGACAAGGCCGCCGCCCACGAGCGCGAACGCGACCGGCACCGGCGCAAAGAGAACCGACTTGATCGCCTTCTCGAACATCAGACCGAGCACGACTGCCGGAATGGTGGCGACGATCACGTTGAGCGTGAAGCGCCGCGCATCGGGCCGCGAAGGCAGCCCTACGACAACCTCGCCGATCTTGCGCCGGAACTCCCAGCACACGGCGAGGATCGCGCCGAACTGGATCACCACGTAGAAGGTCTTCGCATAGTCGCCTTCGAAGTTGAGCAAGCTGCCGACGACAATAAGATGCCCGGTACTCGAAACGGGCAGAAATTCCGTCAGCCCCTCGACGATGCCAAGAATCACCGCCTTGCAGGTCAAAATCCAGTCCATCCCTTTTATCCCTCTTTTTGAGCGTCGGGACGGCGCACGCCGCGCCACGCGACCGACGACGGCCGCGTGTGCCCGTGTTCCGTCTGCTTACTTCTCGACGATCTGCACGCGTATGCCGTTTGTAAGGATGGTGATTGTACCGGGTTCGTAGTTGACGCCGGCAAACTGGAGCTGGTCGGGCTTGAACGTGTAGACCGGATAGTTGTTGAGCAACTGCGTGGCGACGAGCGCGGCGACCGCGCTCACCTGCGACGCGTAGGCAGCGGCGTTGCCTGTCATGTCGACGCCATCGACCGAAGGCGAGCGCAGCACCACGGCGCGGCTCGCGCTGTCGTAGGCGAGTTCGCTCGACACCGTGAACGCGCCGCTCACGGGCTGCTGCATCAACGGGCTTTCGAGGTGCGCATCGAGCCGCACGGCCACGCGATTGCGATCGGGCTGCAGCGTGACCACGGGGTTCGTGAGCGAGACATCGAAAATCTGCTGCATCGAGCGGTGATAAGGAAACTTGCGCTGCACCGCGTCCTGCACCTGCTGCTGCGAAAACGTGTAGTGATCGGGAATGAACGGGAAAATCCCCGTCGCACACGCGCCGAGCGACATCGCCGTTCCCGCCGCAGCGCAGGCTGTGAACAGGAAGGCGCGCCGGGAAACGCGCGTTGCGGTGTGGACCATGCGAAATCTCCTTGTTTGGCCGGGTTTGATGCGCCGTCATTCTGGCGCATCACGGCTGGCCGCCGCAGTTTGCGCCGGTTCAGCGCGTGGCCGGCGTCTGCGATTGCGGTTGGGTTTGCGCCTCGAGACGCGTGAGCCAGACGATGGCCTCCTCGCGCGATGCTCCGCACATCTCGGGCTGCGGCTGCAGGCCCGAGCAGCATGCCGGGCGCAATGGCGAGCCGAAGATCATGCAGCGCAGGTCGTCGCCGAGTTGAACGCAGCGCACGCCGGCCGGCTTGCCTGCGGGCATGCCCGGAATCGGGCTCGTAATGGACGGCGCGATGCAGCACGCGCCGCAACCGGGGCGGCATGCATGCACTGAGACATCAGCGGAAAAAACGGTACTCACTTCGGCTTCCTGGAACTCTGACAAATTGTTTCCGAGGCGCTGGAGACTACGACACCATGCCGCGACGGACCAGACGCATTGTGCCATCGCCCGCATGCGACCTTTTTACACAATCGCTTCTTCCTACCCGCTCGTACACTTTGTCAATCTGGCGCTGTAGGACAAAGGACAGGCCACCTGTGCGCGGCGTTCCGCGGCGCCGGACGCTGCCCACCCGTGCGCCGCCCTTCCAAGTGAGCTTTGCATGAGCGACGCAGACCTGCTCTTTCGCCCCGACCTGCTTGCCAAATACGGCGCCAACGGCCCGCGCTACACGTCCTACCCCACCGCCCTGCAGTTCCGGGACGACTTCGATCCCGCCGACTACCGCCGTGCGGCTGCCGATCCGGGCGCAAGCGATACCGACCTCTCGCTGTACTTCCACGTCCCGTTTTGCGACACCGTCTGCTTCTATTGCGGTTGCAACAAGGTCATCACGAAGAACCGCGGCCGCGCGAAACCGTATCTCGCGCAGATGATCCGCGAGCTGGAGCTGCAGGCCGCCCTCTTCGACACGAAGCGCCAGGTTTCGCAGCTGCATTGGGGCGGCGGCACGCCCACCTTCCTCTCGCTGGACGAAATGAGCGCGCTCATGGCCGCCACGCGCGAGCACTTCGCACTGCAGCCCGACGACGCGGGCGAATACTCGATCGAGATCGACCCACGCGAAGCCACGGCGCAGACCGTAGCGCATCTGCGTTCGCTCGGCTTCAACCGGCTGAGCCTCGGTGTTCAGGACTTCGATCCGGTTGTGCAGAAGGCGGTCAACCGCATCCAGCCGCTCGAGCTGACGGTCGACGTCATGAACGCCGCGCGCGCGAACGGGTTCGAATCGATCAGCGTCGATCTGATCTACGGCCTGCCACACCAGAACGTCAAAACATTCGGCCGCACGCTCGAGACGATGCTGCTGCTCGCGCCCGATCGCATCTCGGTGTTCGGCTACGCGCACATGCCGCATTTGTTCAAGATGCAGCGTCAGATGGATGAAGCCACCTTGCCCTCGCCCGCCGAGCGCATGGCGTTGTTGAGGCTCGTGATCGAGCAGCTCACCGAGGCAGGCTACGTCTACATCGGCATGGATCATTTCGCGCTGCCCACCGACGAACTCGCGCGCGCCCAGGCGCAACGCACGCTGCATCGCAATTTCCAGGGTTACAGCACGCGCGCCGACTGCGACCTGATCGGCTTTGGCGCTTCGGCGATCGGCAAGGTTGGCGACGTCTACGCGCAGAACGCGAAGGACCTGATCGGCTATGGCGCGGCCATCGACGCGGGCAAGCTCGCGACCGCGAAAGGCGTGCGCCTCACTGCCGACGACCGTCTGCGCCGCGACATCATTACGGAACTCATGTGCAATCTCGAACTGCGCTACGACGAGTTCGAGGCTGCCTACGGTGTACGGTTTCCGACGACCTTTGCGACCGAGCTCGAACGGCTGCGCGAGTTCGAGCGCGACGGTCTCGTCGCGCGCAGCGCCAACCGGCTCGAGGTACTGCCCGCTGGGCGCATGCTCGTGCGCAATATTGCGATGGTGTTCGACCGCTATCTTGGCGCACAGCAGCCCGAACGGTTCTCGCGGACGATTTGAGGGCTTGCGGCCGCCGTGTAGTTGCCCGGGCGCACAATTTGCGTCATAATCTAAGGCTACTTCGAGCGCATGCACGTGTGCGCTCGGTTGCTCGCAGCACGCAAGCACACGCCTCGGTGGTGAAATTGGTAGACGCGCCGGACTCAAAATCCGGTTCCGAAAGGAGTGCCGGTTCGATTCCGGCCCGAGGCACCAGAATACTTTCCGGCAGGTTTCAGCACTTGCCGCCGGAATCCAGAAACCCGCGAAAGCTCACGGCTTCGCGGGTTTTTTCTTGCCCGCTCGAATACGACACGCCTGTTATTGGACGAAGATCAAGCGTCTCGCAGATGCCGCGTGTCTCGCCGCACCCCGCTGCTATCGTTATCGGTGTTATTGAGATAGCACGCCGGGAGAGCACGATGGACCGCATTTTCATGACACGAGAGGAAGCCATACGCATCCTCATCGAGGCCCACGAGTCCGTCTCTGGACGCACCGCAGCGACGCTGATCAAATCGGGCAACGACCGATCCGCCAGGCTCGAAGTGCTGGACCGGTTGCTGCTCGACGTGCGCGCTGGCCGGGTCGATGAATTTATCACCCACCCCGAGGACAACACCTGCGTCTCGATCACTGACTGACGCAGGTCTGCCGCACGAGCCTCAGCGCAAATTCGTCTGCGCCAGCTCTACCACCTCGTCTCCGCGCCCGCTCAGCACCGCGCGCAGCATGTAGAGACTGAACCCCTTCGCCTGCGCCCACTGCAGCTTCGGCGGCATGGCCAGTTCATGCTTCGTCGTCACCACGTCGACGAGCGCCGGTCCTGCGTGCGAGAAGGCCGCGCGCAACGCCTCATCGAGCGCTTCGGACGTCTCCACGCGCACACTGAAGAGCCCCGCGCCTTTCGCAATATCCGCAAAGTTGGTCGCGACCAGATCGGTGCCCGTCTCCACGTAGCCGCCAGCCTTCATCTCCATGGCGACGAAACCGAGCGAGCCATTATTCAGGACAACGATCTTGATCGGCAAATCGAGCTGGCGCGCCGTGAGAATGTCGCCGAGCAGCATCGAAAGACCGCCGTCGCCGGAGAGCGAGACCACCTGGCGTCCGGCGTGCGCCGCCTGCGCGCCGAGCGCCTGCGGCATGGCGTTCGCCATCGAGCCGTGATTGAACGAGCCGTGCAGACGGCGCCGGCCGTTCATCGTCAGGTAGCGCGCGGCCCAGAGCGTGGGCGTGCCCACGTCGACCGCGAAGATCGCATCGTCCTCGGCGAGCGCATCGAGCCGCGACACCACGTACTGCGGATGCAGCGGCTTGCCCGCGGCAGCCGGGCGCGCGAGTTCGTCGAGCCCCTTGCGCGCGCTCGCGTAGTGCTCGCGCGCGCGATCGATAAAGCGACGGTCGGTCTTGCGCGTGAGCTTCGGCGTGAGCGCGCGCAGCGTTTCGCGCACGTCGCCGACGAGTCCGAGTGTGAGCGGCGCGCGCTTGCCGAGCGCTGCCGCGTCGCGGTCGATCTGCACGATGTTCGCGTGCTGCGGATAGAAGTTGCGATACGGGAAGTCGGTGCCGAGCATGACGAGCGTGTCGCACGACATCATCGCGTGGTAGCCCGAGCTGAAGCCGATCAGCCCGGTCATCCCCACATCGTATGGGTTATCCCATTCGACATACTGCTTGCCGCGCAGCGCATGCACCGTCGGCGCGCCGAGCGCGTCTGCGAAGGCCACCACTTCGTCGTGTGATCCCTTGCAGCCGCTTCCGCATAGCAGCGTCACCGCTTCGGAGCGATTGAGCAGTTCGGCGAGCCGATCGATATCCGCCGACGAAGGCAAGGTCGCCGGACGCGCCGCCTGGGCCCACGCCGGCTCCTCGTCGGACGCATCCAGAAGCGCCACGTCGCCGGGCAGCACGATCACGGCGACGCCCTTCTGGTCGATCGCCGTGCGCAGCGCGGTGTCGAGCACGCGCGGGAACTGCGATGCGTTCGTCACGAGTTCCACGTAATGGCTGCACTCGCGGAAGAGTTCGGTCGGGTGCGTTTCCTGGAAATAGCCGAGGCCGATTTCCGTCGACGGAATGTGCGCCGCAATCGCGAGCACCGGCGAACGGTTGCGATGGCAGTCATAAAGACCGTTGATGAGATGCAGGTTGCCGGGCCCGCAACTGCCCGCGCACACGGCGAGCCGGCCGGTTGCCGCAGCCTCGGCGCCCGCCGCGAAAGCAGCGACTTCTTCGTGCCGCGTATGCATCCAGCGGATCGTGCCTAGCTTGCGCAGACTCGCCGACAACCCGTTCAGGCTGTCGCCCGTCACGCCCCAGATGCGCTCGACGCCAACCGCCTCGAGCGTTTTTGCCAGATGATCCGCTATCGTCTTCGCCATGGTGTTCTCCACGTGAGCCGTAACGCGCAGCGCGCGCACCGAGGCCGGGCGCTGCACGAGAAGATACTTGGGGGGTCAAATACGTAGGCGTCCAGGCCCGGCAACCGGGCCGGGCCTGCCAATACCTCGCGCTACGTTACGCCATCCGCCCGAAATACGTGGTCAAGCCGTGCGCGGCAAATTGGCAGGGCGTGCCTGGATCGCGCGGGGGCGCGCTGCACGTCGCGACGGATAAAATACCCCGCTCTACGCTGTTCGCCGTCCGTCATGAATCTCGAAAGTATTCTCTTCACCCAAGGTTTCGGCTCACGCCGCCAATGCCGCACGCTCATCGCCGACGCGCGGGTCGCCGTCGCGGGCGAGCCGTGCACCAACCCGCTCGCCACGTTCGACACGGCGGGCCTCGTCTTCAGCGTGGACAGCACGCCGTGGCCGTTTCACGAGCGCGCGTACATCGCGCTCAACAAGCCCGCGGGCTATGAGTGCTCGCGCGATCCGCAGCATCACCTGAGCGTGTTTCATCTGCTGCCGCCACAGTTCGCCGAGCGCAACGTGCAATGCGTCGGCCGCCTCGATCAAGATACGACCGGCCTCCTGCTGCTTTCCGACGATGGCCAGTTCGTGCACGCCTTCACGTCACCCAAGCGCAAGGTGCCGAAGCTCTACGTGGCGACGACACGCCACCCGCTCGACGAAACCCAACTGCACGCCCTGCGCGAAGGCGTGCTGCTGCACGGCGAGCGCCAGCCGAGCGCCGCCGTCGCGGCCAGCGCACGGGCGGACCACGAGCTGGAGCTAACCGTGCTCGAAGGCAAATATCACCAGGTCAAACGGATGGTGGCGGCGGCCGGCAACCGCGTCGAGGCGTTGCACCGCGAGCGCATCGGCGGCTTTTCCCTGCCCGCCGGACTGGCTCCCGGCGCCTGGCAATGGCTCGACGACGACGCGCTCGACGCGTTGCGCAACAAGGGGTAAACCACCACCGGGCGGCGCGAACGCCCGCCGCTCAGTGTGCTGACGCACCGATGCTTGCACACTGGCACCGTTATCGCCGCGCCGCAGCATGTCCTTGCCGAGCTTCCGCCCTATACTCGTTTGTAGAACGATTACAAGTTGCAAGGAGGGGCATCATGATCATCAACGGCTCATTCGAAATCTCACTCGTGTTGATGGCCTTCATGGCGCTTGGGGCGGTTCTGATTGGGGGCCTGCTCGCGTCGATGCATATGCGACATCAGTACCATCCGAACCTCATCGGGGCGCTTATCGGAGCGCTAATGTGCTTCCTCCTGCTCGAAGCGCTGCCGGCCATCACGTGAACGGCACGCTTTGCGCCGCGCCGCCCGCCCGAAGTCACGGGTGCGGCGGCAGCGTGCGCAAGAAAGCATCGACATCCGGATAACGCAAACGCACGCCCAGTTCGCGCTTCAGACGCGTATTGGCGAGCCGGCGCGACTCGCGCATGAACGACAGCAAGACGGGCTCGAGTTCGCGCTCGGCCTGCGCGCGACTCACGCGTGGTGCGCGCGCAAGGCCGAAGGCATCGGCTACGCGGTCGAAATACTCGCCCATCTTCAGTTCGCTGTCGTCCGTCGCGTGGATCGTGCGCCCCGGGCGGCCATGTGTCGCGAGGCGCAGGAGAATCGCCGCAAGATCGTCCGCGTGGATGTGGCTCGTGTAGACGTCGTCGCTCGCGACGAGCGCCGGCGTGCGCTTCGCGAGGCGTGCGAGCGGGAGGCGGTTCGCTGCGTAAATGCCGGGAATGCGCGCGATCGTGGCGCTCAGCGCGCCGCCGCGCGCCGTTGCGCGCCGCAGTTGCCGTTCGGCCGATACCCGGCGTTTGGCGCGGGCGTTAGCTGGCTGCACCGTGCGAGTTTCGTCGATGCGCGCGCCACCGCAATCGCCGTACACGCCCGTCGTGCTTGCGTATACGAGCTTCGTGCGTTCGAGGCGCTGGCGCCGGGGGCGAGAAAACCGCCGGATGCGCTCGGGTACAATAACGGATGCTCCCGCGCCTGTGGCGGGGTCGAAAGCGCTGCGGCGCATGCGGCCCACGAGAGCACGTAATGGGGGCCGCAATGCGCGCGGCGCCACACCCGCCAGCACAGGCCGCGCCCTCGCACGGCGGCGCGCCGCGAGTGCTGCGAGCAGGCGGCGCGTGCGCAGGTCGTCGTCGCCGTTTTTTTGCGGCGGCGCCAGGTGCAGGACGGTGCCAGCCAGGCCCGCGATCCGCGTGAGGCTCGTGCGGAAATCGAGGTCGCCGCGCACCGGCGTTGCGCCCGCGGCCCGTACCGCGTCTGCGCGCTCGGATCGGCGCGTGAGCGCAAAAACGCGCGCGCGGTCTGGCCGCTCGCGCAACTGGGCGACGCAGCGCAGGCCGACGTCGCCGCAACCGACAATCAGGATGCGCGCACGGCGCAAGGTTCGTGTGGCAATCATGGTGGAACCATTTTAGCGGCCCGGGCCTCGCGGCGAAGGCCGGCAAGCAAACGCGGACACTAGCCGGAAAAGTCCGGAACTGGCCCGCACCCGGAATCAACCCTCGGATACAGACTTACGCTTCCCTGAATATGGCTTTCAACGTAACGCTCAAGCAAAGCGGCCGGCAATTCCAGGTCGAGCCCGACGAACCCATTCTCAACGCGGCCCTGCGCCAGGGCATCGGCCTGCCGTATGGCTGCAAGAACGGCGCGTGCGGCTCGTGCAAGGGCACGGTCTGCCACGGCGAAGTGGAGCAGCGCGCTCACGCGGCTTCGGCGCTGTCCAACGACGAAAGGACGCGCGGCATGGCCCTCTTCTGCTGTGCGACGGCGCAAACCGACCTCGAAATCGATATCCGCGAAGTGGCGGGCGTGGGCGACGTGCAGGTGCGCAAGCTGCCTACCCGCATCGCCGCCATCGAACGCAAGGCCGACGACGTCGTCGTCCTCAAGCTGCAGTTGCCCGCCAACGAGCGTCTGCAGTATCTCGCCGGCCAGTACCTTGAATTCATCCTCAAGGACGGCACGCGCCGCAGCTACTCCATGGCGAGCGCGCCGCACGAGGAAGGCCCGATCGAGCTGCACATCCGCCACATGCCCGGCGGCAAGTTCACCGACCACGTTTTCTCGCAGATGAAGGAGCGCGACATCCTGCGCTTCGAAGCACCGCTCGGCACCTTCTTCCTGCGCGAGGAGTCCGACAAGCCCATCGTGCTGCTCGCTTCGGGCACCGGCTTCGCGCCGCTCAAGGCGATTGTCGAGCACGCGGTCCACAAGAACCTGAACCGCCCGATGACGCTCTACTGGGGCGCGCGCCAGAAGAAGGACCTGTACCTGATGGATCTCGCCGGGCAATGGGCGAAGGACATCCCGAACTTCCGCTTCGTGCCGGTGCTCTCCGAGCCCGCCGCCGACGACAACTGGACCGGCCGCACGGGCTTCGTGCACCGCGCCGTGATCGAGGATCTGCCGGACCTTTCGGGCTATCAGGTCTATGCGTGCGGCGCACCGGTGATGGTCGAGTCGGCGCAGCGCGACTTTACGCAACATCACGGTCTGCCCGAAGACGAGTTCTACGCGGACTCGTTCACGAGCGCCGCAGACCTCGCGAACGCCGTCTGAGCGTTGTTGGGGCGGGTCGTTGCGTGCACAATGCAATGACCCGTATCGACCGGCAAAGCTGGCCGTCACGAAAAATTCTTCGGCCGATTGGACAAAATCGGCACATTGACGGTTTACATCGCCGTTCGGCTTGTCGTATTCTTGCGCCCATGAACTGCATCCTGTCCGCCCTCCGACGTCGCCGCTCGCCCCATCTTTAGGGCCTGGCTACTCGCGGACGCGCGTTGCACTTCGCAACGCACAGCAAGTTCGAATCACGAAAGCCACGGCCAGTCCGTGGCTTTTTGTTTTTCCGCCGTATCGTTTGCAACCCCGTTTGCAACCCCGTTCTCAACCCTTTAGCAGCCCCAACGCGGAGCCCGTTGCCATGAATTATTCCGAGTACCCGATCGAGTCGCTGATGTACATCACCAACCGGCCCGAAATCGTTTTCACGCATGGCAAGGGGTCGTGGCTCTACGACAACGAAGGCAAGCGATACCTGGACTTCATCCAGGGCTGGGCCGTCAACAGCCTCGGGCACTGCAACGAAGGCATGATCGAGGCGCTGGAAAAGCAGTCGCGCCTGCTCATCAACCCGTCGCCAGCCTTCTACAACGAGCCGATGGCGAAGCTCGCGGGCCTGCTCACCGAGCACAGCTGCTTCGACAAGGTGTTCTTCGCCAACAGCGGCGCCGAAGCCAACGAAGGCGCGATCAAGCTTGCGCGCAAGTGGGGCAAGAAGCATCGCGACGGCGCCTACGAGATCATCACGTTCGACCACAGCTTCCACGGCCGCACGATCGCGACGATGTCGGCGAGCGGCAAGCCGGGCTGGGACACGATCTACGCGCCGCAAGTGCCGGGCTTCCCGAAGGCGGACCTGAACGATATCGCCTCGGTTGAAAAGCTCATCAACGCGAAGACCGTCGCCGTGATGCTCGAGCCGATCCAGGGCGAAGGCGGCGTCATTCCCGCCACGCGCGAATTCATGCAGCAACTGCGCGCGCTCACGAAAAAGCACGGCATCCTGCTGATCGTCGACGAAGTGCAAAGCGGCTGCGGTCGTGCCGGCACCCTCTTCGCCTACGAACTTTCGGGCATCGAGCCGGACATCATGACGCTCGGCAAGGGCATCGGCGGCGGCGTGCCGCTCGCGGCGCTGCTCTCGAAGAAGGAAATCGCCGTGTTCGAAGCGGGCGACCAGGGCGGCACGTACAACGGCAACCCGCTGATGACGGCCGTGGGCTATTCGGTGATCTCGCAACTGGTTGCGCCCGGCTTCCTCGAAGGCGTGCGCGCGCGCGGCGAATATCTGCGTGAAAAGCTGCTCGAGCTTTCGGCCGAACGCGGCTTCCAGGGCGAGCGCGGCGAAGGCTTGCTGCGCGCGCTGCTGCTCGGCAAGGACATCGGACCGGAGATTGTCGAGAAGGCGCGCCTCATGCAGCCCGACGGCCTGCTGCTCAACGCCGCGCGTCCGAACCTGCTGCGCTTCATGCCGGCGCTGAACGTGACGACGCAGGAAATCGACCAGATGATGGCGATGCTGCGCACGATTCTCGACTCGCTGTAATCGGACGGAGCACGGGCGATGTCCATCACGATCCGCGTGTTCAGCGAAGCCGATACGGAAGCGGTGATCGCGCTTTGGCTGCAGGCGTTTCCCGAGTACAACGACACGAGCCGGCCGCACCGCAATCCGCGGCTGTCGATCGCGAACAAGCTCGGCACGCAGCCGGAGCTTTTCTTCGTCGCGATTCGCAGCGACGGCGACGTTGACGGCGCACTCGTTGGCACGGCGATGGCCGGTTACGACGGGCATCGCGGCTGGCTCTATTCGGTCGCCGTCGCGCCCGAAGCGCGGCGTCACGGTCTCGGCACGCGGCTCGTGCGTCACGCGGAAGATGCGCTCGCCGCGATGGGCTGCCTGAAGCTCAACCTTCAGGTGCTCACCGACAAGGCCGAGGTGCTCGCGTTCTACGAGCGGCTCGGCTATCGCGCCGACGCCGTGGTGAGTCTCGGCAAGCGGCTTGCCGTGCAGGAGTCCGAAGCGCTCGCCTGAGCCTGATTCGTCGATGGCATGAAAAAAGCCGCATGGGTGACCCACCCATGCGGCTTTTGTTTTATGCGGCCGCGAGGACCGCAACGCCGTGCAGCTTACTCGCCCAGGTACGCGGCGCGCACCTTCGGATCGTCGAGCATCTGCTTGGCTTCGCCTTCCATCGTCACGAGGCCCGAGTCCATCACGTAACCGCGGTTCGCCGCCTGCAGCGCGAGGCGCGCGTTCTGCTCGACGAGCAGCACCGTGATGCCTTCCGACGAGATCGTGCGCACCACCTCGAAGATCTTCTCGACCATGATCGGCGAGAGACCCATCGACGGCTCATCGAGCAACAGAAGCTTCGGCTTGCTGATGATCGCGCGCGCCATGGCCAGCATCTGCTGCTCGCCGCCCGAGAGCGTGCCTGCGAGCTGCGTGGCGCGTTCCTTCAGGCGCGGGAAGAAGCCGAACATACGATCGACGTCCTTCTGGATGCCGTCGTTGTCGCTGCGCAGGTACGCGCCCATCTGCATGTTTTCGAGAATCGACATGCGCGCGAAGATGCCGCGGCCTTCCGGCACCATCGCGAGGCCGCGCTTGAGCAGCTCGTACGCCGGCACGCCCTTGATCGACTGGCCCATGTACTCGATGTCGCCCGCCGAGTACGGCTTCAGGCCGGTGATCGCCTTCATGGTCGTGGTCTTGCCCGCGCCGTTCGCGCCGATCAGCGTGACGAGTTCGCCCTGGCGAACTTCCATGTCCACGCCCTTGACCGCCTGGATCCCGCCGTAGTTGACCTGCAGACCCTTGATTTTCAGAACCGATGTCGACATCAGTGAACCCCCGCACCCAGATATGCCTCGATCACCTTCGGGTCCTTCTGCACGTCTTGCGGCAGCCCTTCGGAGATCACCTTGCCATAGTCGAGCACTGTCATCCGGTTGCACAGGCCCATCACCAGTTTTACGTCGTGCTCGATCAGCAGGATGGTCTTGCCATCGGCGCGGATCTTGTCGAGCAGGCGCGTGAGTTCGACCTTCTCGGTCGCGTTCATGCCGGCCGCCGGCTCGTCGAGTGCGAGCAGCTTCGGATCGGTCGCGAGCGCGCGCGCAATTTCCAGACGGCGCTGGTGGCCGTACGAGAGATTGCGCGACGTGTAGTCGGCGTACTGCGCGATGCCCACATATTCGAGCAGTTCGATCGCGCGTTCCTTGATCTCGCGTTCTTCCTGCCGCTCCGACGGCGTCTGGAACACCGCGCCGAGCAACCCGTGCTTCGTACGCACGTGACGACCGACCATCACGTTTTCGAGCGCGGTCATGCCACCGAACAGGCGAATGTTCTGGAACGTACGCGCAATGCCGGCCTGCGCCACCTGATAGACGGCGGTCGGCGTATAGGCCGTGCCGTCGAGCTTGAACTCGCCCGAATCAGGCGTGTAGAGACCGGTGATCACGTTGAAGAACGTGGTCTTGCCGGCGCCGTTCGGACCGATCAGGCCGTAGATCGTGCCTTCCTCGATCTGCAGGCCGACGTCGGACAGCGCCTGCAGGCCGCCGAAGCGCTTGTTCACGCCCTTCACGGACAGGCGGATGGATTTGTTGCTCATAGTCTGTTCTCCCCGTTATGCGCGAATCGGCTTCTTGCTGGCGCGCTTGGCGATCTTGGCGATCTTGTCTTCGTGCTTCGCCGCGGGCCACAGGCCTTCCGAGCGATACAGCATGATGACGACCATGGCGAGGCCATAGAGCAACTGGCGGATGACTTCCGTATCGACGATTTCGTGGCCGAACAGCATGTGCTGGAGCGGGCCCATGGTCGAGCGCAGGAACTCGGGGAAAATGGCGAGCAGCACGGCGCCGAGAATCACGCCGGGGATGTGGCCCATGCCGCCCAGCACCACACAGGCGAGCACGACGACCGATTCCCAGAACGTGAACGATTCCGGCGACACGAAGCCCTGGAACGCACCGAACATCGCGCCCGAAAGACCGCCGAACGACGCGCCCATCGCGAACGCGAGCAGCTTGACGTTACGGGTGTTGATGCCCATGGCCTTGGCGGCGATTTCGTCTTCGCGGATCGCGGCCCATGCACGGCCGATACGCGAGTGCTGCAGACGCGTACACACCCAGATCACGAGCAGCGCACAGATCACGAACACGTAGTAGTACATGTACACCGACGTGAAGGTGAAGCCTAGGATCTCATGCGGCTGCGCGAGGTTGAAGCCCATGACCTGCAGCGGCGCGACGCCAGTGATACCCTGCGGCCCGTTGGTGATGTTCACCGGACGGTCGAGGTTGTTCATGAAGATACGAACGATTTCCCCGAAGCCCAGGGTCACGATGGCGAGGTAGTCGCCACGCAGACGCAGTGTCGGCGCGCCGAGCAGCACGCCGAAGAGCGCGGCGAGCGCCATCGCGCACGGAATCACGATCCAGTACGGCGTATGCATCCCGCCCGGGAACATGTTCGCGATCCAGGCGAACTGATTTGCGAGGTGCGGCGAAGTCAGCAGCGCGGCCGTGTAGGCGCCCACCGCGTAGAACGCGATATAGCCCAGGTCCAGCAGGCCGGCGAAGCCCACCACCACGTTCAAGCCCAGCGCGAGCATCACGTACAGCATCGCGAAGTCGAGCACGCGCACCCAGTAGTTGCCACCCGTGGCGCCGACCACGAAGGGCAGCGCGGCCACGACGACGGCCGTCACGATACCCACCGCGAGGGTCTTCGTCGTGTTCTTTTCGGGGATGAGCGTCGTCGACGGCTCGATCGGTTGAATTGAAGTCATGTTGTGCTACTCCCTCTTATGCGCGGTCCGCGACACGTTCGCCCAACAGCCCCGACGGACGGAACACGAGCACGACGATCAGCACGATGAATGCGAAGACATCCTGATAGTTACTGCCGAACACCCCGCCGGTCAGGTTGCCGATGTAGCCTGCGCCGAGCTGCTCGATCAGACCGAGCACCACGCCGCCGACCATCGCGCCGCCGAGATTGCCGATACCGCCCAGCACGGCCGCCGTGAAGGCCTTCATGCCGGGGATGAAACCCATGTAGAAGTGCGCGTTGCCGTATTCCGAGGCGATCATCACGCCGGCGAGCGCTGCGAGCGCCGAGCCGATCATGAACGTGGCCGAGATCACGAAGTTCGGGTTCACGCCCATCAGCGAGGCATTGTTCGGGTTCTCGGCGATCGCGCGCATGGCGCGGCCGAGCTTGGTCTTGTGCACGAGGAGCAACAGACCCGCCATCACGAGGAACGCGACCACGATGATGACGATTTCCGTCATCGAGATCACGGCGCCCACGCCGGTTTCAGTCGGCTTGATGACGTTGATCGGGTCGGTCGAGATGAGCTGGGGGAACGCGAGCGGGTTACGGCCCCAGATGATCATGGCGAGCGTCTGCAGCAGGATCGACACACCGATCGCGGTGATCAGCGGTGCGAGGCGCGGCGCCCGGCGCAGCGGCCGGTACGCGACCTTTTCGATCGTGTACCCGACGCCCGCACACACGACCGCGGCGACGGCCAGGGCGATGCACAGCGTGGGGATGTTCCCGAGGCCCGGGAAGTGATTGTGGAGCACATTGATCGCGGAGAGCGCGACCATGGCGCCCACCATGAGCACGTCGCCGTGCGCGAAGTTAATGATGCCCAGAATCCCGTACACCATGGTGTAGCCCAGAGCGATGATGGCGTAAATGCTGCCAAGCACCAGCCCATTCAGGATCTGCTGGATGAAAATATCCATTTAATGCTCCTTAGCCCGTGCAACCGGATTCGCGCTCGTCATCGGCCGGTGGGCGATGTTTTACGGAACCACAACGACACTTTCGGGTATTGAAGTAAAAACCGGTAACGGTTGGCCGCCCTGGTTCGCGTTGCCGCTGTGTTGCAGCGGCAGGCTCGCCAAAAGCGGATGCAAAAACGGCACCGTCGGATGGTTCGGTGCCGTCGGGTTCAATCAACTACGCGTCATATTCACGTTGGCGTATTCACGGCGAGCCTCGCGGCCCGCAAACGCGAATGCGTCAAACGTCATGACTCCCTCTCCCCGGCCGCCCACGCGCTTCAGGATCTCACCTGCGAGATCCATCGCACCCAGGCGGCGAACCGGCATGACAACGCCGGAGCATGCAAAAGCAATCTGCATGCCAGGAATGATCGATGTTGCGCTCATACCCGTCTCGACATTGCGGCTGTGCCACGTGTTGCGTAGCGCAACCGCATTAATCGATGACGCGGAAAAAGCAGACTTGAATTGCATTAATCAGGTCTCCTGCGCCTTCCGAAATGCTTGCCTGATGGCCTTCTCAACGATGTCCAGCCTTCAGAACGCGCGCATTGTAACGCCAATTATGCGACGGGCAATATTGTTGAACCGGCAGGGTTTTCCTGCATTGCAACCATATTTTTAGATAACAGCCTGTATCGGGTTGCACCGTAGGTTGCGCCGCATTTTCGTGCACCAGTTGCACCAAAAATCCGCGGGTTTCGCATCATGTGTTGCGAATAATGGCCGCAATGCCTTGTCAGGCGGGCATTGGTTCAAATGAACGGTATTTAAGGGAGAGCATAAAAATGCTGCCCCGACGCGGTGCATGCGTGTCGAAAGCGTGTCAATTACCTCATACATTTGGGGTCATACCACGCAATTCGATGCCCCACTCTAGCGAAAACACTAATAAGAACACCCGGCCAATGTGAGGTTAACCTCTCTTTTCTGGCAATATGCCCCTTATTAATGACACCCTGCGTCCGTCGCGGGCATAAAAAAACGCGCCGGATGGGCGCGTTTTTGCAGGGAGCGGGAAGCTTCAGGCCGGCTGGCCGAGTCCACGCGGCAAGGGGAACGCAATGTTCTCCTCGATGCCTTCGAGTGCACGCACGTTGCGCGCACCAAGTTCGTGCAGACGGCGAATGATTTCCTGCGCGAGCGCCTCGGGAGCCGACGCTCCAGCCGTCAGACCGATCCGGCGTTTGCCGACGAGCCACTGGGGGTCGATCTGCTCGGGGGCATCCACCATATAGGCGGGAATGCCGCGCTTCTCGGCCACTTCGCGCAGCCGGTTCGAATTGGAGCTGTTCGGGCTCCCCACCACGATCACGACATCGCACTGCGGCGCCATGAACTTGACGGCGTCCTGGCGATTCTGCGTGGCGTAGCAGATGTCCTGCTTCTTCGGCTCGCGAATCGCCGGAAAGCGCGTCTTGAGCGCGGCGATGATTTCCGCGGCGTCGTCCACCGACAGCGTGGTTTGGGTGACGAACGCCACGCGCTGCGGATCGCGCAGCTTGAGCGCCTCGACGTCGGCAATGTCTTCGACGAGGTACATGCCCTCGGCCACCTGCCCCATCGTGCCCTCCACTTCTGGATGGCCCTTGTGCCCGATCATGACGATGTCGAGCCCTTCGTCGCGCATCTTCGCGACTTCCACGTGCACCTTCGTGACGAGCGGGCAGGTCGCGTCATACACGCGCAGTCCGCGCGCCTCGGCATCGGCACGCACCGACTTGGAGACGCCGTGCGCACTGAAGATCACCGTGTTGCCGGACGGGACCTCATCGAGCTGCTCGATGAAGATCGCGCCCTTCTTGCGCAGGTCTTCGACGACATACGCGTTGTGGACGATTTCGTGACGCACGTAGATCGGTGCGCCGTGAAGCTGGATCGCGCGTTCGACGATCTCGATGGCCCGATCGACGCCGGCGCAGAAGCCGCGCGGCTGGGCGAGCAGGATTTCCGCTTCCGTCAGGTCTGCGACGAGGGACGTGTCCGTGTTGGTCATGGGCTTTAAAGGATTCCGATGATTTGCACTTCGAACGCAACCGCCTGGCCAGCGAGCGGATGGTTGAAATCGAACAGCGCGGAGGTCTCGTTCACTTCCTTGAGCACCCCCGCGTAGCGGCCGCCGTTGGGCGCATTGAACTCGATCAGGTCGCCCGGGCTGAACTCCTCGCCGATCATGCCGTTCTCGCGCAGGGTCTTGAGCGAGACGCGCTGGATCAGGTCGGGGTTGCGCTGGCCGAAAGCGACGCCCGGTTCTAGCTGAAAGGTCGAGTGGTGCCCCACCTTCAGGCCCTGCAAAATATCTTCCAGCGGCGGCGCGAGCTGGCCGGCGCCCATCAGCAGAGTGGCGGGACGGTCGACAAAGGTATTGACGATTTCGGTGCCATCGGCGAGCGAAAGCCGGTAATGCAGCGTCACGTGGGAACCGGGTTTCACTTCGGAGATGTCGATGATGCTCATGCGTAACTCTTTTCGTCGGAACGCGCGCTTCGCGCGTGCGCGCCGCAAGGCGCCGGTCCGGCTTGCCTTGGGCGGCCGGAAAACATCTATTGTAAGCCACTTGGCCGGGGCGGTCGCGGCACGATTGTGCGCTGCCACCACCCGCGCTCGCGTACGCCGCGCGCTCCTTATTTGTCTGTGGAGATTGCCATGACCGAACTTGCCTGCCTGCCAGACACGGCGCCCGGCACGATTGCCGGCACCTTCGCCGGCCGCCCGCACGGCCTGGGTTGCGCGGAGCGCGGCCCAGGCGACGCCGCCCTTCCCGCGCCGGCTACGCCTGCGGTGCCGGTTCGCAACAGCGGGGCTGCGGCACGACGCCGCGACATGCCACGCGAGCGGCTGCGCACGGCGGGCGCGGCCGCGCTATCGGACGCGGAACTGCTAGCAATCCTGCTCGGCTCCGGCTTGCCGGGCCACGATGTCTTCGAAGTGGCCCGCACGCTGCTGGCCCAATTCGGATCGCTGCGCGCCATGCTCGACGCGCAGCGCGAAGAATTCCTGGCCTTGCGCGGCATCGGGCCCGCGAAAGCCTCGATGCTGCAGGCGGTGACCGAACTTGCGCGGCGCGCGCTCGCCGAAGCGCTCGACGACAAGCCGCTCGTCGACTCTCCGGGCGCGGTCGAGGACTATTTGCGTCTCTTGATCGGCGGGCGGCCGCATGAGGTGTTCGTCTGCCTCTTTCTGGATGCGCGCCATCGGCTGATCCGCTCGGAGGAAAGCTCGCGCGGCTCGCTCACGCGCATGGCGGTGTATCCTCGTGAAATCGTGCGGCGTGCGCTAACCCTTAATGCCGCGAGCCTCATCGTCGCCCATAATCACCCTTCTGGCGCGGTGCAGCCGAGCGCGAGCGACCGGCGCCTCACGCGGGTGTTGCGCGAAACGCTGGCGCTCGTGGAGGTTCAACTCATCGATCACCTGGTCATTGGCACGCGCGAGACGTTTTCCTTCGCGCGCCAGGGCTGGAGCTGAGGCGGCCGCGCGCGTGGTGGCACCCGCGGCGACCGCGGACAGCTGCAGGAAACTGCGAGCAACCGCGGCAGCGCACAACGATATCCGCAAATCGTGTTTGATTTTCCTGGCATTTTTCTGCTAGACTCACGGTTTGCCTATTTCCAACCCTGTTCTGAAGCCCATCGAGGTCTTCCAGGGGAAATACGGCCTGGGTTCGAGGTTGTCTCTCATCCATACGTGAGCGCGCTCTTATTCCGGCCATTTCTCGCCTGGGAAACTTAAGCGGCTCTCGAACTCAGAATTTCCGTAGGAGTGTCTCATGGCACGTGTATGCCAAGTCACTGGGAAAGCGCCGATGAGCGGCAACAACGTTTCCCACGCTAACAACAAAACCAAGCGCCGTTTCCTCCCGAATCTGCAAAACCGCCGTTTCTGGGTTGAAAGCGAAAACCGTTGGGTGCGTCTGCGCATCTCGAACGCAGGCCTGCGCCTGATCGACAAGAACGGCATCGATTCCGTGCTCGCAGACCTGCGCGCACGCGGCGAACTGTAAGGAGTAAATCATGGCCAAGGGTATTCGCGACAAGATCAAGCTCGAGTCGACCGCAGGCACGGGTCACTTCTACACGACCACGAAGAACAAGCGCAACATGCCGGAAAAAATGTCGATCAAGAAGTTCGACCCGGTTGTTCGCAAGCACGTCGAGTACAAGGAAACCAAGATCAAGTAATTGATCGGTTTCGAGCCTGACGAAGACAGAAAAACCCCGCTTTTTAGCGGGGTTTTTCTTTTTGCGCGCCGGTCCTGGACACCACCGCGCCTAGGTTCGCGCCGTGCAAAGGTGTTTTAACTGCAGCGCCCAAACTGCCGCTACCCCTTCGCTCGTCTCTCGGAGTATGCTTCCCGCTTTATACCGGCTGCCACACGCGTGTCATACGTCCGCGACGGCGCAGGACCGCGGCAAATGCGCCGGCCGGAATGCGTAGAACAAGAGAGACGGAGAAGCAGGATCATGAATTTCGATGTAGCGATCGTCGGCAGCGGCCTCGCAGGACTGAGCGTCGCGCTGAATCTCGCCGACTCGCGTCGTGTGGTCATCATCGCCAAGCGCGCGATGACCGAAGGCGCGAGCGACCGCGCGCAAGGCGGCATTGCCGCCGTGCTCGACTCGGCCGACAGCGTGGAGAACCACGTGGACGATACGCTCGTCGCCGGCGGTGGCTTGTGCGACGAGGCGGCCACGCGCTACATCGTCGAGCATGGCCGCGAGGCGATCGAATGGCTGATCGCCCAGGACGTGCCGTTCACGAAGGACGCCGCCGCCGAACTCGGCTTTCACCTCACGCGCGAAGGTGGCCACAGCCATCGCCGCATCATCCACGCTGCCGACGCCACCGGCCACGCGGTCGTGCAAACGCTGCTCGAGCGCGCCCGCTCGCACCCGAACATCACGATCCTCGAAGACCATCAGGCAATCGACGTCATCACGTCCGACCGTCTGGGACTGCCGGGCCGTCGCTGCCACGGACTGTATGCGCTCGATCTGAAGAACGACCGCACGGTGACGATCCAGGCGCCGCACACGGTGCTCGCCACGGGCGGCGCGGGCAAGGTCTACCTCTACACGACGAACCCCGACACGGCCACCGGCGACGGCATCGCCATGGCATGGCGCGCGGGCTGCCGCGTGGCGAACATGGAGTTCATCCAGTTCCACCCCACTTGCCTTTTCCATCCGCATGCCAAGTCGTTCCTGATTTCGGAAGCCGTGCGCGGCGAAGGCGGCGTGCTGCGCCTGCCCGACGGCACGCGCTTCATGCCCGAGCACGACGAGCGTGCCGAACTGGCGCCGCGCGACATCGTCGCCCGCGCGATCGACTTCGAGATCAAGAAGCACGGCATCGACTGCGTGCATCTCGACATCAGCCATCAGCCGCCGGCGTTTCTTGAAGAGCACTTCCCGACCATCCTCGCGCGCTGCCGCGAGTTCGGCATCGACATCACGAAGGAGCCGATTCCGGTCGTGCCCGCCGCGCACTACACCTGTGGCGGCGTCGTCACCGATCTAGCCGGGCGCACCGATCTCGCGGGCCTGTACGCCGTGGGCGAGACCTCGTACACCGGCCTGCACGGCGCGAACCGGCTCGCGAGCAATTCGCTGCTGGAGTGCCTCGTGATCGGCCGCTCGGCGGCCGAGGCGATTGAGGAAGAAGGCTTCAGCGCTGGCGCGCATGCACCGCTGCCCGACTGGGACGAAAGCCGCGTTTCCGATTCCGACGAAGAAGTCGTCGTTGCCCACAACTGGGACGAGCTGCGCCGGCTGATGTGGAATTACGTCGGCATCGTGCGCACCGACAAGCGGCTCGAGCGCGCACAGCATCGCATCGCCCTGCTGCGCGATGAAATTCTCGAGTACTACGCGAATTTCCGCGTCACGCGCGACCTGCTCGAATTGCGCAACCTCGTCGAAGTCGCTTCGCTGATCGTGGAAAGTGCGCGCTCGCGCCGCGAGAGCCGCGGCCTGCACTACAGCCGCGACTGGCAGAACTCGCTGCCCAAGGCGCTGCCGACCGTGCTCGCACCGGAGCGCGTACGCAATCGCACGGTTTCTTAAGACCTACGTAGCAAGCGCGCCGCAAAAACAAAGGCCGCCTCATCGCGAGGCGGCCTTTTCGTTTCGGTTCAGCTCAACGCATTTGCCGATTCAGACAATGCGCATCGAAAAGTCCGTCGCGCGCACATCTTTCGTCAAAGCGCCGATCGACACCCGGTCCACGCCCGTTTCCGCGATCGTGCGCACCGTGTCGAAGTTCACGCCGCCCGAGACTTCGAGCACTGCGCGCCCCGCCGTGAGCTTCACCGCGTCGCGCATCATGTCGAACGAGAAGTTGTCGAGCAGGACCGATTTGGCGCCGTGCGCGAGCGCCGTTTCGAGCTGTTCGAGCGTCTCGACTTCGATCTGGATCGGCACGCCCGCATCGAGCGCGAGCGCAGCGTCCATTGCCGCGTCCACGCCGCCCGCTGCCGCGATGTGGTTTTCCTTGATCAGGATGCCGTCGTAAAGCGCGAGGCGCTGGTTTGCGCCGCCGCCCACGCGCACTGCGTACT
Organism: Paraburkholderia sp. J8-2; assembly: GCF_905220195.1. Taxonomy (NCBI): domain Bacteria; kingdom Pseudomonadati; phylum Pseudomonadota; class Betaproteobacteria; order Burkholderiales; family Burkholderiaceae; genus Paraburkholderia; species Paraburkholderia sp. J8-2. Next base: position 249,888 of record NZ_CAJMZA010000005.1, on the reverse strand, counting down.
TCTGCGCGAGGCGCAGGCCGGGCAGCGTCTTGCGCGTGTCCAGAATACGCGTGCTCGTATGCGCGATCATGTCGACATAGCGGCGCGTCACGCTCGCCACGCCCGAAAGAAGTTGCAGGAAGTTCATCGCGTTGCGCTCGGCCGTGAGCAGCGAGCGCGCCGGACCGCGCAGCGAGCAAACGGTCGTGTCGGCGGCCATGCGGTCGCCTTCGCGATAATGCCAGCGCACCTCGATGCGCGGATCGACCTGCTTCACTACGCCGTCGAACCAGAGCACGCCGCACAGCACGGCCTCTTCGCGCACGATGATGCGTGCGTCGCGCATTTCGTCGGCGGGCACGAGGCGGCCGGTCTGGTCGCCAGGGCCTACGTCTTCCTCTAGCGCGTCGGCCACATTGCGCACGATCGCGGCGTCGAACGCTGCGCCGTACTGCGCGCGCACTTCATCGAGCACGGGCGAAACGGCATCGACTGCGAGCAATTCGAGTGCACCCATTTACGCCGCCCCCACTTGCGAGAACAACGCGGTGTCGCGCGCAAGGTCGCCGCTCGCCTGCACGCGGCGCTTGTGCTCCGCCGCGAACGCCAGCATGCGGTCGATCGGCAGACGCGCGCGTTCACCGATCGCGGTGTCGACGTGAATCTCGTTGTGGCCGCGCTCGAGCACGTCGGCGAGATTCGCGAGGCCGTTCATGGCCATCCACGGGCAATGCGCGCAGCTCTTGCAGGTGGCGCTGTTGCCGGCCGTGGGCGCTTCGATGAAGGTCTTGCCCGGCGCCGCGAGACGCATCTTGTGCAGGATGCCTAAATCGGTCGCGACGATGAAGCGCTGCGCGTCGAGCTTCACGGCGGCGTCGATCAGCTGCGTGGTCGAGCCGACCACATCCGCAAGCGCAACGACCCCTTCCGGCGATTCGGGGTGGACGAGAATCTTTGCGTCCGGGTATTCCGCGCGCAGCAGATCGAGCTCGATGCCCTTGAACTCGTCGTGCACGAGGCACGAGCCCTGCCACAGCAACATGTCCGCGCCGGTCTTCTTCTGGATGTAGCTGCCCAGGTGGCGGTCCGGCGCCCACAGAATTTTTTCGCCCTTGGCGTGCAGGTCGGCGACGATCTCGAGGCCGATGGACGACGTGACCATCCAGTCCGCACGCGCCTTCACAGCCGCACTCGTGTTCGCATAAACGACGACGGTACGGTCCGGATGCTCATCGCAAAACGCGGAGAATTCGTCGATCGGGCAGCCGAGATCGAGCGAACAGGTCGCATCGAGATCGGGCATGAGAATGCGCTTGTTCGGACTCAGAATCTTCGCCGTCTCACCCATGAAGCGCACGCCCGCCACGACGAGCGTCTGTGCCTCGTGGTCGCGGCCGAAGCGCGCCATCTCGAGCGAATCGGCCACGCAGCCGCCCGTTTCGTCGGCGAGCTCCTGCAATTCGGGGTCCACATAATAGTGCGCGACGAGCACCGCCTTCTCGCGCTTGAGCAACGCGCGAATCCGCTCCTTCAATGCAACGCGCTCTGCCGTGGACGGTGCGTCGGGCACGCGCGCCCAAGCCTGTCCAACGCTGCAGACGGCACCCTGCGGCCGGTCGTATTCGACCTTCCTGATTGCCTGACTCATGATCTCCTGCCCCTACCGATCGCCGCGCCATTGAAGCCATTGTGGGGACTCCGGCTTTTTTGCGGCCCAAAAAGAAAAACCCCGCCAGCGCGGGGTTTTGTGACGTCTCGTCATTCTAAAGGATTTTCTTACGCCCTACTGAGGGGCCAAAATCCCCTCCGGACGATGAGGCCAATCAGGCGTAACGGCGCAGACGCGACGCGAATTCCTGCAGCGCCTTGATACCGCTTTGTTCAGCGCGATGGCACCAATCCTGGAGCTGTGTGAGCAGTTGTTCGCGCGAGGCGCTCGAACGTTCCCAGATTGCGGCCAGTTCGTTGCGCAGTTCGATGTACGTGCGCAGCTTCTGGCTGTTCGCGAAAATTTGCGGAAGCTGGCGCTTCTGCGGCTCGTTCAGGCTGGCTTCTTCCTTGTCGAACCACTTGCGTGCACCACGCATGACCTTGTACTTCTCGCGCTCACCCACTTCCTTGAGGTGCGCGAGTTCCTGGCGGTACGCCTGCTTCACGGCCTTGCCGTAACGCGCCATCACTTCGTAGCGATTGGACAGCACGGCCTGCAGCGTTTCGTGATCCGGCACCAGCTTGCCCTTGGTCAGGCGCGGCGTGGGCGCGACCTTCTTCACCTTGGCAAGACCCACCGCTTGCATCATGCGGATGTACATCCAGCCGATGTCGAACTCGTACCACTTGTTCGAGAGCTTCGCGGAAGTCGCGAACGTGTGGTGGTTGTTGTGCAGTTCCTCGCCGCCGATGATGATGCCGAACGGAAGAAGGTTCGTGCTTGCGTCGGACGAATTGAAGTTGCGGTAGCCCCAGAAGTGACCGAGGCCATTCACGACGCCAGCGGCCCAGAACGGGATCCACGCCATTTGCACGGCCCACACGGTCAGGCCGACCGCGCCGAACAGCGCGACGTCGATCACCATCATGATGCTCACGCCGAGAATGGGGTAGCGCGTATAGACGTTGCGCTCCATCCAGTCGTTGGGCGTGCCGTGGCTGAAGCGGCGCAGCGTTTCTTCGTTCTTCGCTTCGGCGCGATAGAGTTCGGCGCCCTCGAGCAGCACCTTCCAGATGCCGCGCGTTTGCGGGCTGTGCGGATCTTCTTCCGTTTCGCACTTGGCGTGGTGCTTGCGGTGAATCGCCGCCCACTGGCCCGTGAGCATGCCCGTGGTCATCCACAGCCAGAAACGGAAGAAGTGGCTCGCAATGGGGTGCAGGTCCAGCGCGCGGTGCGCCTGGCAGCGGTGCAGGTACACCGTCACGCCGATAATCGTGATATGGGTGACCACCGCCGCGAACAGCACGATCTGCCACCACGAGAAATGGAGCACGCCGTGGGCGAGGAAATCAAGCAGGGAGTTCAACAAGGCATTTACCTGTGAAGCGAAGCGCGTCGGCCTTTCAGCCCGGCGCCGGTGTCAAGAAAGTGAAAGCGACTAGATGCGTTGGACGGCATTCTACTAGAACCGTTCCAAGTGTTTGTAACAAAGGAAGATTTTTTTCTTTAATGGTTACGGCGTCAACGTCTGAAGGACGTTTTGAGGCGCTTTGCCGCACCCCAACCGGCCCTTTCCGAAGTATCTGTCCCCATCTAATCTTTCACTGCAATCCGCACCTCGCGTTGAGCAGCGGTATCGCGATCCCATGTTCCGCGCCTTCTAACCAGAATTCTGGCTCAAGTTGGGTGGCGTCGCGCGAAAATTCAATGGGATGCGATGGTCGTCGGGAATCAGGTCTCGATGCCACATCCACATCCCAACCTGAATACCGCCTGCCTGACGGTGTCGCCAATACGCAACGAGGGGTCAGCCGTGACGCGGCACGACCTCGCGTACCCGCTATCTCGGACCGCCCGGCCTGTGTAGGCCGGACGGTCCCGCATCGCGGCTGCCTGCCGTGCGCTTACTCCAGCGCGGCGTCCGGCTCGGCGGCTTCGCTTTCCTGCGCCTTCGCGATTGCGTCGGACGTTTCCTGCACCGCCGCGGCTTCTTCAGGCGTGGTCTGCGCGCCGGCCGCCTTCGTCTTCGGCTTCGCATCGCCGCGCCGTTCCAGCACGGCGGCAAAGAAACCGTCGGTGGCGTGGCGGTGCGGCCACAGCGAGAGGTAGTCGCCCGTGTCGAGGCCCACACGCTGCTCGGCCAGCACGTCGCGCGCGCTCACCAGCACGTAGTCGGGGTGCGCCTCGAGGAACTGCTTCACGACCGCTTCGTTCTCGGCGTCGAGAATGCTGCAGGTCGCGTAGACGAGACGGCCGCCGCGCTTGAGCAGGCGCGCGGCACTCGTGAGAATCGACAGTTGCTTGGGCACAAGCTCGGCAATCGACTCGGGCGACTGGCGCCACTTGAGGTCGGGGTTGCGGCGCAGCGTGCCGAGGCCCGAGCACGGCGCGTCCACGAGCACGCGGTCAATCTTGCCGATCAGTCGCTTGATCTTGGCGTCGTGCTCGCTGTCGATCAGCACCGGATTGACGTTCGACAGGCCGCTGCGCGCGAGACGCGGCTTGAGCTTGGCAAGGCGCCGGTCGGACACGTCGAAGGCGTAGAGCCGGCCCGTCGAGCGCATCATCGCGCCGAGCGCCAGCGTCTTGCCGCCCGCGCCCGCGCAGAAGTCCACGACCATCTCGCCGCGGCGCGGCGCGAGCAGCGTGCACAGCAGCTGGCTGCCTTCGTCCTGCACCTCGAACCAGCCGTCCTTGAACGCGTCGAGTTTCGAGAGCGCGGGCTTGCCCGTCACACGTACGCCGAACGGCGCGAACGGCGTTTCGCCGCCTTCGATGCCCGAAGCGGACAGCGCACGGATCAGTTCCTCGCGGTTCGCCTTAATGGGATTGGCGCGCAGATCGAGCGGCGCCGGGTAATTCAGCGCGGCGGCCAGTTGTGCGAGTTCGGCCGGCTCGAAGCGCGTTTCCAGCGCCTTCATGATCCACTCCGGCAGATTCAGCTGCACGCGCTGCGGCAGGCTCGCCGGGTCGATCTTCGAAACATGCTCGAGCCAGCTGGCCTCGGCGTCGGAAACGAACGGACGGATCGCCGAGCGGCCCGCCGTCGCCATGAGGCCAAGCAGCGTGAGGCGGCGCGTCGGGCTGCCCGAGCCGCTTTCGGCCAGGTGCGCGAATTCCATGCGCCGGCGCAGCACGGCGAACACGGCTTCGGCGATCACGCCGCGCTCGGCGTGGCCGAGCTTCGGATGCTCGCGGAAGAAACGGCTCGTCACCGCGTCGGCCGGGCCCGTGAATTTGAGGACGTCGGCGAGCAACGTTTCAGTTTGTCCAATCAGAAAACCATGCAGTCTCATGCGCCCTCCCCGGCGGCTTGCGAGTCGTCAAAGAAGAGCCACTGTGGCTCGGCCGGCGTGAGCGTCACGCGTTCGCCGTCGAGCGCGAGGCGCCCTTCGACGAACCAGCGCACTGCGCGCGGATACATTACATGTTCGGTCTTGAGCACGCGCGCGGAGAGCGCCGCGGCGTCGTCGCCCGCGCGCACCGGCACCACCGACTGCGCGACGATCGGGCCATGATCCAGCGTGGGCGTCACGAAATGCACCGTCGCGCCGTGCACGCGGCAGCCCGCGTCGAGCGCCTGCTGATGCGTCTTGAGGCCCGGAAACATCGGCAGCAGCGAGGGATGGATATTGAGCATCCGACCCGCATAATGGCCGACAAACGATTCGGTCAGCACACGCATGAAACCCGCCAGCACGACGAGGTCCGGCGCATAGCCGTCGATAACTTGAGCGAGCGCCGTGTCGAAGCTGGCGCGATCGGGAAACTGGCGGTGATCGACGACCGCCGTGGCAATGCCGTTCGAAGCCGCGAACGCGAGGCCCGCGGCGTCAGGACGGTTGGCAATCACGGCGGCGATGCGCGCGCCCCAAGCTTCCTGCGCGCAAGCGCGCACGATGGCTTCCATGTTGCTGCCCCGTCCCGAAATCAGGATGACGAGATTTTTCATCCGCGGATTTTATCATCGGGGGGCCTGCTCGACGCTCGTGCGGCGGCGATCGTCGCCTCGTGCGTTTATAATCTTCTGTTTCGTCGCGGTCTTTGGGCCGCGAATGGCCAAGTCAGAAGGTCCTTAGCACGCGCGCTGCGCCAGCGCGCTTTTTGAGGTTCCACCAGGTTCCGCTATCGTGAGAGTCTTCCGCGGTCTTCCCAATGCCGAAAGCCGCGCGCCCTGCGCGCTGACCATCGGCAATTTCGACGGTGTCCACCGCGGGCATCAGGCATTGCTCGCGCGCGTGCGCGCGGCGGCCGACGCGCGCGGCCTGCCCGTCTGCGTGATGACCTTCGAGCCGCATCCGCGAGAGTTCTTCAACCCGGCCAGCGCCCCGCCGCGCATCGCCATGCTGCGCGACAAGCTCGAGGCGCTGCGCGAAAACGGCGTGGACCGCGTCGTGGTCGAGCATTTCAACCACACGTTCGCGAGCCAGTCGCCCGAGGCGTTCGTCGAGCGCATCATCGTGGGCGGCCTGCACGCGCGCTGGATGATGATCGGCGACGACTTCCGCTATGGCGCGAAGCGCGCGGGCGACTTCGCCTCGCTGCAGGCCGCGGGCGCGCAGTACGGCTTCGAAGTCGAACAGATGGCGACCGTGGCCGACCCGTCGGGCGTGCGCATTTCCAGCTCCGCCGTGCGCGCGCAACTGCACGCGGGCGACCTCGACGCCGCGCGCGCCTCGCTTGGCCGCGGCTATCACATCAGCGCGCACGTCACGCATGGCCTGAAGCTCGGCCGCGACCTCGGCTTCCCCACGATGAACCTGCTGATCGGCCACAAGCGGCCGGCGCTCAAGGGCATTTTCGTCGTGATGGTGCATGGCATCGCCGACCACCCGCTGCCTGGCGTCGCGAGCCTCGGCCTGCGCCCGACCGTGGACGACTCGGGCCGCGTGCTGCTCGAAGTGCATCTGCTCGACTGGCACGGCGACGCCTACGGCAAGCTCGTGCGCGTCGAGTTTCTCAAGAAACTGCGCGACGAGGAGAAGTTTCCCGACCTCGAAACGCTCACCGCCGCGATCGCCCGCGACGTGGCGAACACCCGCGCGTGGTTCGCCGCCGCGGGCGCCAGCGTGGCCGGCGGCGCGTCCACCGGCTTCGCCACCTCGGCCACCGACCGAATTAGGTGACCTGCGGCCCGCATGCGCGGGCTGCCCCGCCCCCAGGCGCCGCGTGCGGAACGCACGGCATGCAGCGCCCGAGGCGACGGTTGCGCGGCATCGGCCGCAACGCTGACGCCATGCATCCCCCGAATTCCACGTGATCTCACCATGAGCGACAAGAAAGCATCCTCCGGCAAGCCGCAGAAGTCCGAATCGAAGTACCCCGTCAATCTGCTCGACACTCCATTCCCGATGCGCGGCGATCTGCCCAAGCGCGAGCCGCAATGGGTCAAGGAGTGGGAGGAGAACCAGGTCTACGAGAAGATCCGCGCGGCCTCGAAGGGCCGCAAGAAGTTCATCCTGCACGACGGTCCCCCGTACGCGAACGGCGACATCCACCTCGGCCACGCGGTGAACAAGATCCTCAAGGACATGATCGTCAAGGCGCGCAACCTCGCGGGCTTCGACGCGGTCTATGTGCCGGGCTGGGACTGCCACGGCATGCCGATCGAAATCCAGATAGAAAAGCAGTTCGGCAAGTCGCTGCCCGCCCAGGAAGTGATGCAGAAGGCGCGCGAATACGCGGCCGGCCAGATCGAGACGCAGAAGAAGGGCTTCAAGCGCCTGGGCGTGCTCGGCGACTGGAACAATCCGTACAAGACCATGAACTTCGCGAATGAGGCCGGCGAGATCCGCGCACTCGCGAAGATCATCGAGAAGGGCTACGTGTTCCGGGGCCTGAAGCCCGTGAACTGGTGCTTCGACTGTGGCTCGGCGCTTGCCGAAGCGGAAGTCGAGTACAAGGACAAGACCGACCCGACCATCGACGTGCTGTTCACGTTCGCGCAGCCGGCTGAAACGGCGGCCGCGTTCGGCCTCGCCGCCCTGCCGCGCGAAGAAGGCGGCATCGTGATCTGGACCACCACGCCCTGGACGATCCCGTCGAACCAGGCGCTGAACGTGCATCCGGAAATCGACTACGCGCTCGTCGACACGCAACGCGGCCTGCTGATCCTCGCGGTCGAGCGCGTGGAAGCGTGCATGAAGGAATTCGGCCTCGAGGGCAAGATCGTCGCCACGACGAAGGGCGAGAAGCTCTCGCTGCTGCGCTTCAACCACCCGCTCGCCTCGGCGCACCCGGGCTACAAGCGCACCTCGCCGATCTATCTCGGCGACTATGTGACGACCGACACCGGCACGGGCATCGTGCACTCGGCGCCCGCCTATGGCGTGGAAGACTTCGTGTCGTGCAAGGCGCACAACATGGCCGACTCGGACATCATCAGCCCGGTGATGGGCGACGGCCGCTATATCGAGTCGCTGCCGCTCTTCGGCGGCCTCTCGATCTGGGCGGCGAACCCGAAGATCGTCGACGCGCTCGACGCCGCCGGCACGCTCCTGCGCAGCGAAAAGTACCTGCACAGCTACATGCACTGCTGGCGCCACAAGACGCCCATCATCTACCGCGCCACGTCGCAGTGGTTCGCGGGCATGGACGTCACGCCCAAGGACGGCGGCAAGACGCTGCGTGAAACCGCGCTCGAAGGCATCGAGGCAACGGCGTTCTACCCGTCGTGGGGCAAGCAGCGCCTGTATTCGATGATCGCCAACCGCCCGGACTGGACGCTCTCGCGCCAGCGCCAATGGGGCGTGCCGATGGCGTTCTTCGTGCACAAGGAAACCGGCGAGCTGCATCCGCGCACGCTGGAGTTGCTCGAACAGGTCGCGCAGCGCGTGGAGAAGGAAGGCATCGAAGCGTGGCAAACGCTCGACCCGCGCGAGCTGATCGGCGACGACGCGAACCTGTACGAGAAGAACCGCGACACGCTCGACGTGTGGTTCGACTCGGGCACGACGCACTGGCACGTGCTGCGCGGCTCGCACAAGGACGAGCTGCAGTTCCCGGCCGACCTGTACCTGGAAGGCTCGGACCAGCACCGCGGCTGGTTCCACTCGTCGCTGCTCACGGCTTCGATGCTCGACGGCCGCCCGCCCTACAACGCGCTGCTCACGCACGGCTTCACCGTGGACGGCGAAGGCCGCAAGATGTCGAAGTCGCTCGGCAACGGCGTCGATCCGCATGAAGTGGCGAACCGCCTGGGCGCGGAAATCATCCGTCTGTGGATCGCCTCGACCGACTATTCGGGGGAGCTTGCCATCTCGGAAGAGATCCTGAAGCGCGTGACGGAAGGCTATCGCCGTATCCGCAACACGCTGCGCTTCCTGCTCTCGAACCTGTCGGACTTCGACTTCGAGAAGCACGCGCTGCCCGCGAGCGAATGGCTCGAGATCGACCGTTATGCCGTCGCGCTCACGCACACGCTGCAAAACGACGTGCTCTCGCACTACGACCGCTATGAGTTCCACCCGGTCGTGGCCAAGCTGCAGACGTTCTGCTCGGAAGACCTGGGCGGCTTCTATCTCGACGTGCTGAAGGACCGCCTCTACACGAGCGCGGCGGACTCGAAGGCCCGCCGCGGCGCGCAAACGGCGCTGCACCACATCACGCATAGCCTGTTGCGCATCCTCGCGCCGTTCCTTTCGTTCACGGCCGAAGAAGCGTGGAAGGTGTTCCAGCCGCAAAGCGAAACCATCTTCACCGAAACCTTCCACGCCTTCCCGGACGTCGAAGGCGCGCCGGAGCTGATCGCCAAGTGGACGCTGCTGCGCGAAGTGCGCGGCAACGTGACGAAGGCGCTCGAAGAGGCGCGTGTGGCGAACCAGATCGGCTCGTCGCTGCAAGCCGAAGTGCGCATTCTCGCAAGCGGCGCGCGTTACGACGCCCTCACCTCGCTCGGCGACGACCTCAAGTTCGTGCTCATCACCTCGGCGGCGGAAGTCGTGAAGGTGGAAAGCGAAGCGGAGGAAGGCGTCGAAGTGGTCACCTCGAAGTACCTCAAGTGCGAGCGCTGCTGGCACTACCGCGAGGACGTCGGCGCGAACGCGGAGCATCCGGGCCTGTGCGGCCGCTGCGTCGTGAATCTGTTCGGCGACGGTGAAAAACGGAGCGCGGCATAATGGCAAAAACGCTGCCGAAGCAAACCCGGTCGAACGGCGCAAGCGGCACGCTCGCGCCGTGGCTGGGCATCGCGGTCATCGTGATCCTCGCCGACCAGCTCACGAAAATCGCCATCAACAAGGTGTTCAGCTACGGCGAAGGCCGCGTGATCACGCCGTTCTTCAACCTCGTGCTGGTCTACAACAAGGGCGCGGCGTTCAGCTTCCTGTCGGCGGCGGGCGGCTGGCAGCGCTGGGCGTTCACGGCGCTCGGCGTGGTGGCGGCGCTCGTGATCTGCTATCTGCTCAAGCGCCACGCCACGCAGAAGCTCTTCTGCACCGCGCTCGCGCTCATCATGGGCGGCGCGCTCGGCAACGTGATCGACCGCCTGCTCTACGGCCACGTGATCGACTTTCTCGACTTCCACGTGGGCGGCTGGCACTGGCCGGCATTCAACCTGGCCGACAGCGCGATCTGCATCGGCGCGGCGCTGCTGGTGTTCGACGAACTGCGGCGCGTGCGCGGCGCGCGCTGAGTGTGCCCGCTGCACTGCCCGCTGCACGGTTAAAGGAGCTGTGACTTGAACACGTCCGCTGCAAACCCTGGCGAACTTGCCGGCCGCCACCTCGTGCTCGGCATGACGGGCGGCATTGCCTGCTACAAGATCGCCGAGCTCACGCGCCTCCTGACCAAGGCAGGCGCGACCGTGCAGGTCGTGATGACCGAGGCGGCCACGCAGTTCATTACGCCGGTCACGATGCAGGCGCTCTCGGGCCGCCCCGTCTACACGAGCCAGTGGGATGCGCGCGTGCCGAACAACATGGCGCACATCGACCTCTCACGCGAGGCCGACGCCATCGTCATCGCGCCTGCCTCCACCGACTTCCTCGCCAAACTCGCGCACGGTTTCGCCGACGACCTGCTCTCCACGCTGTGCGTGGCGCGCGACTGCCCGCTGCTCGTCGTACCCGCGATGAACCGGCAGATGTGGCAAAACCCGGCAACGCAGCGCAACGTCGCGCAGCTGCGCGCGGACGGCATCGAAACGCTCGGCCCCGATTCCGGCCCGCAGGCGTGCGGCGAGATCGGCGACGGGCGCATGCTCGAACCCGAAGCCGTGTACGAGGCGATCGTCTCCTTCTTCGCGCCGAAGGTGCTCGCGGGCCGCAAGCTCCTGATCACCGCCGGCCCGACCTTCGAGCCGCTCGATCCCGTGCGCGGCATCACCAACCGTTCGAGCGGCAAAATGGGCTTCGCGCTCGCGCGCGCCGCGCAGCAGGCGGGCGCCGAGGTGCATCTGGTCGCGGGCCCGGTCGCGCTGCAAACGCCGTGGGGCGTGTATCGCGAAGACGTTCAGACCGCCCGGCAGATGTACGACGCGGTCATGCGCGCCGCCACCGACGCCGATGTCTTCATCGGCGTGGCGGCTGTGGCCGACTGGCGCGTCGACCATGTCGCCGAGCACAAGATCAAGAAAACGGCCGAGCACCGCATGCCGACGTTCACGTTCGTCGAGAACCCGGACATCCTCGCCTCGGTCGCGGCCCTGCCGAATCCGCCGTACTGCGTGGGCTTCGCCGCCGAAAGCGGCAATCTCGACGTGCACGGCGAAGAAAAACGCGCACGTAAGAAAGTGCCGCTCCTGATCGGCAATCTCGGCCCGCTCACCTTCGGCCAGGACGACAATGAAGTCGTGCTGTTCGAGGCGGCCGGCCGCACGCCGCTGCCGCGCGCGGCCAAGCAGGCGCTCGCGCAGACGATCGTCGCCGAGATCGCGCGGCGTCTGCCCGACCAGAGCATCATCTCGTGACGCACGCGCCGGCGCACCCGTGTGCCGGCGCGCGGCGCCGCGAACACAGGCAAGGAGCAGTACTGCCATGACACTGCTTTCCGTACTCGACCAGTCGCCCGTCATCGCCGGGCACAGCGCGGCGGATGCCATCGCCGCCACCATCGAACTCGCGCAGCTTGCCGACGACCTCGGCTACACGCGCTACTGGTGCGCCGAACACCACGGCCTGCTGGGCGTGTGCAACCCCAGCCCCGAAGTCATGCTCGCGCGCCTTGGCAGTGTGACGAAGCGCATCCGCATCGGCTCGGGCGGGATCATGCTGCCCTATTACAGCCCGTTCAAGGTCGCCGAGCAGTTCATGATGCTCGAGGCGCTCTTTCCGGGACGCGTCGATCTCGGCGTCGGTCGCGCGCCGGGCGGCGACATGCGCACCGCGCAGGCTGTGGCTGCGGGCGCCTACAACCGCGGCGACCAGTTCACGCAGCAAGTGCAGGATCTCGTCGGCCTGATGGACGGCAACCTCCCAGCCGACCACCTCGCGCACGGCGTGGTGCTGCAGCCGCAAATCGACACGCGCCCGCAGCTCTGGGTGCTCGGTTCGAGCGACTTCGGCGGCATTCTCGCCGCGCAGCTCGGGCTGCGCTTCTCGTTCGCGCACTTCATCAACGCGCACTTCGGGCACCTCGTGGCAGAGGCGTATCTCGACCGCTTCAAGCCGGGCCACGAGGCGAAGCCGTATCTCGCGTGCGCCGTGTTCGCGATCTGCGCCGACACCGAAGCCGAAGCCGCCGACCTCGAAAAGGCCGTCGACCTGCGCCGCGTGCAGATGGCCTACGGGCTGAACGCGCCAATTCCGAGCCTCGAGCAAGGGCGCGCGCAGGAATACGGCGAGCGCGAGCAGATCGTGATCGACCGTGAGAAGCCGCGCAGCGTGATCGGCACGCCGGAGAGCGTCACGGAGCGCCTTCTTGCGATCAAGGACAACTTTCGCGCCGACGAACTGATCGTGCTGACCGTTGCGGGCAGCTACAAGGCTCGTCTGCGCTCCTATGAACTGCTCGCCGAGGCATTCCAGCTGCCTCGCGCCTGAGCGAACCACCACCGCCCCATCACCCTGACTTCATGAAAATCGACATCAAGATCCTGAACGAGCGCATGCGCGACCAACTGCCCCACTACGCCACGCCGGGCAGCGCCGGCCTTGATCTGCGCGCGTGCCTCGACGCGCCGATCACGCTCGAACCGGGCGAAACGAAGCTCGTGCCGACGGGTCTCGCCATCCACGTGGCCGACCCCGGCTACGCGGCACTGATCCTGCCGCGCTCGGGCCTTGGCCACAAGCACGGCATCGTGCTCGGCAACCTGGTCGGCCTGATCGACTCGGACTACCAGGGCGAACTGATGATTTCGACCTGGAACCGCGGCCACACCACCTTCACGCTCAACCCGCTGGAGCGCCTCGCGCAGCTCGTGATCGTGCCGGTCGTGCAGGCGCAGTTCAACATCGTCGACGACTTCGAGGCGAGCGAGCGCGGCGTGGGCGGTTTCGGCAGCACGGGCAAGCACTAACCCTAGCGGTTGCGCTGACAACAAAAAAGCACGCCAAGGCGTGCTTTTTTTCGTTTAGACGGAGGCTTCGGTTCGCTGCGCGGCGCCCGGACGCCGGCGATACCAGAGCGCATAGACCACCACGAGCACCGCGAGAAACGCGAGGCCGTAGACCAGCGTCATGCGGAATTCGCGCGTAAAGGCCGTGCCAGCCAGAATGCCGAGCATCAACAGCGCGCCCAGCACGCTCGTGAACGGGAAACCCCACATGCGGAACGCCAGCGGCGCAGCGCCTTCGCGCGCCTGGCGCATGCGGAAAAAGATCTGCGTGACGAAGATCATGAACCACGTGAACATCGCGCCGAACATGGCGATCGACATCATCAGCGTGAACGCCGCCTGCGGCCAGAGTGCGTTGAGCACAGCCGCCACCGCGATGCCGATGGTGGACAGCGACAGCGCAGCGGTCGGCACGCCGTGGCGTGTGAGCCTCCCGAACGCCGCGGGCGCATAGCCCGCGCGCGAAAGGCTGAACATCATGCGCGTGGTGATGTAAAGCTGGCTGTTCATGGCGGAGAGCGCCGCCACGAGCACGATGAAGTTGATCGCGCCCGCTGCATAAGGCACGCCGGTCGCGGCCATCACCTTCACGAACGGGCTCTCGTTGCCGCCCGCCTGAGTCCACGGCACGATGGCGAGCATGAGCGCGAGCGTGAGCAGATAGAACAGCACGAGCCGCAGCACGGTCGCGCGAAACGCACGCGTGACGGCGCGCTGCGGGTCCTGCGCCTCGGCAGCCGCCACGGCGATCGTCTCCACCCCGAGGTAGCTGAAGAGCGAGACGATCGTGCCCACCCACACGCCCCACCATCCATGCGGCAGCAATCCGCCGTGCGACGTGTAGTTCGCTAAGCCCACGCCCGAGCCGGCTGGTGCCCGCCAAACGAACCAGGCGCCCAGCACGATGAACGCCACGATGGCCGCGATCTTGAGGCTCGAAAAAAGGTATTCGATGGTGCCATAAGCGCGCACACTCATTGCGTTCACAACGATCAGCGCTGCTGAGAATCCGATGATCCAGTAAAGCCCCGGCACGTGGGGAAACCAGAACTTCATGTAGACGGCGATCGCCGCGACCTCGGTGCCGACAGCCAGCACATAGGCCGACCAGTACGCGTAACGCACGACGAAGCCGGCGAGCGGCCCGATGTAGTGCTCGGCATACGCGCCGAACGAGCCCGCCACAGGATGCGCAACGGTCATTTCGGCCAGTGCGCCCATCAACAGCAAGGCGATCAGCGCGCCGATCGCGTAGGAAATGAGCACGCCCGGACCGGCGAAAGAGATCGCAAAGCCGCTGCCGAGAAAGAGCCCGGTGCCGACTGCGCCGCCAATGGCGATCATCGTCATCTGCCCGGCGGACAGGCCCTGGCGCAGCCCTTGTTCGCGCTCGACGATAGCTTCGAACGCGCCCGATTTACGTGGTACCACTGTTACACCCCTGCTTCGCGCGAAGCGCTACTGAAGCGCTGCGCATCAAGAAAACGCCGACGGCGGGACAAATGCGTATTTTACCGGGCAGCGGCTCGCCCACCCGCGCGCCACGGCGCAACACCCGAACCGGCCAGCCCAAAAGAAAAAACGGCGCAGTCCTTTCGGACTGCGCCGTCTTGCCTGAAGGCTCTGTGCGCGCTTTCGCGCTGCCGCTTACTCCACTTCCACCGCTTCCGGATTGCGCGGCGCCGGCTGCTCGTCGAACGTGAGCTGGACCTTGTCGTCCGCATCGACGTCCACGGTCACGCGGCCGCCGTTCATGAGCTTGCCGAACAGCAGTTCGTCGGCGAGCGCACGGCGGATCGTGTCCTGGATCAGGCGCTGCATCGGCCGCGCGCCCATGAGCGGGTCGAAGCCATGCTTTGCCAGATGCTTGCGCAGTGCGTCGGTGAAGACCGCGTCGACCTTCTTCTCGTGCAGTTGGTCTTCCAGTTGCATGAGGAACTTGTCGACCACGCGCATGATGATTTCCTCATCGAGCGCACGGAAGCTGATCGTCTGATCGAGCCGGTTGCGGAACTCCGGCGTGAACAGGCGCTTGATATCGGCCAGCTCGTCGCCCTGCTCGCGCCGGGTCGTGAAGCCGATCGTCGACTTGTTCATCGCCTCGGCGCCCGCGTTCGTCGTCATGATGATGATGACGTTGCGGAAATCCGCCTTGCGGCCGTTGTTGTCGGTCAGCGTGCCATGGTCCATGACCTGCAGCAGCACGTTGAAGATGTCCGGGTGCGCCTTCTCGATTTCGTCGAGCAGCAGCACGCAGTGCGGCTTCTTCGTGACGGCTTCGGTCAGCAGACCACCCTGGTCGAACCCGACGTAGCCCGGCGGCGCGCCGATCAAACGGCTCACCGCATGGCGCTCCATGTACTCGGACATGTCGAAGCGGATCAGCTCGATACCGAGCGTGAACGCGAGCTGGCGCGCCACTTCGGTCTTGCCGACGCCGGTCGGGCCCGAGAACAGGAACGAGCCGATTGGCTTGTCCGTCTTGCCGAGACCCGCGCGCGCCATCTTGATCGAAGCCGAAAGCGCATCGATAGCCGGATCCTGGCCGAACACCACGGCCTTGAGGTCGCGGTCGAGCGTTTGCAGCTTGCTGCGATCGTCTTGCGAGACGCTTTGCGCCGGCACGCGCGCGATCTTCGAGATGATCTCTTCGATCTCGCTCTTGCCGATGGTCTTCTTCTGCTTCGACTTCGGCAGGATGCGCTGGGCCGCGCCCGCTTCGTCGATCACGTCGATTGCCTTGTCGGGCAAGTGACGGTCGGTGATGAAGCGTGCCGACAGTTCAGCGGCCGCGTTCAGCGCGCCCGACGAATACTTCACGCCGTGGTGCTCTTCGAAGCGCGACTTCAGGCCACGCAGGATCGCCACGGTCTGCTCGACAGTCGGCTCGACCACGTCGACCTTCTGGAAGCGCCGCGACAGCGCCGCGTCCTTCTCGAAGATGCCGCGGTATTCCGTGAACGTCGTCGCGCCAATGCACTTGAGCGTGCCCGACGAGAGCGCCGGCTTGAGCAGGTTCGACGCATCGAGCGTGCCACCCGACGCGGCGCCTGCACCGATCAGCGTATGAATTTCGTCGATGAACAGAATGGCGTGCGGACGCTCTTTCAGTTCCTTGAGCACCGTTTTGAGGCGCTGCTCGAAGTCGCCGCGATACTTCGTGCCCGCAAGCAGTGCACCCATATCGAGCGAGTAGACTTGGGCGTCTGCGAGAATGTCCGGCACTTCGCCGCGCGTGATGCGCCAGGCGAGCCCTTCCGCGATCGCGGTCTTGCCGACACCGGCCTCGCCCACGAGCAGCGGATTGTTCTTGCGGCGGCGGCACAGCACCTGCACCACGCGCTCCACTTCCAGTTCGCGACCAATGAGCGGATCGATCCGGCCGTCCTTCGCCATCTGGTTCAGGTTCTGCGTGAACTGGGCGAGCGGGGTTTCCTTCTGGCCGGCGGCGTCTTCGGCTTCGGCGTTCGCGTCGCTGGCCTTGGCGGCTTCGCCGCTGCCCGTCTTCGCGATACCGTGCGAAATGAAATTCACGACGTCCAGACGCGTGACGCCCTGCTGCTGCAGGTAGTACACCGCGTGCGAATCCTTCTCGCCGAAGATGGCGACCAGCACATTCGCGCCCGTCACTTCCTTCTTGCCGTTGGAAGTGGACTGGACGTGCATGATCGCGCGCTGGATCACGCGCTGGAACCCGAGCGTCGGCTGCGTATCGACGTCATCCGTGCCGGGAACCGTAGGCGTATTGTCGTGAATGAAGTTGCGCAGGTTCTGTCGCAGGTCTTCGATATTGGCGGCACACGCACGCAACACTTCCGCCGCTGTTGGGTTGTCCAACAGCGCCAGCAGCAGATGCTCGACCGTTATGAACTCGTGCCGTGCCTGACGTGCTTCCATGAACGCCATGTGCAGGCTGACTTCCAGTTCCTGGGCAATCATGCTTCCTCCATCACACACTGCAGCGGATGCCCGGCCTGCCGTGCATGGGTAACGACTTGCTCAACTTTGGTCGACGCGATGTCTCGCGTATAGACCCCACAAACGCCCCTGCCCTCGCGATGCACCTTCAACATGATCTGCGTTGCGGTCTCGCGGTCCTTATTGAAATATTCCTGCACGACCATCACGACGAATTCCATCGGCGTGTAGTCGTCATTCATTAGCACGACCTTGTACATGGAGGGCGGTTTGACCTTTTGCTCCTGCCGCTCCAGTACGGTTGAATCCTGCTTGTCCGGGATAATCGCCATACACCCATTCTAAACAACTCGGACAGGCCCGCAATCCTGCCGTAACCTGACCGGCCGGCCGGTGAACCCGGCGCTCCCGACCTGCGACCCGCTGCAAGCAATTCATGCACCCTGGCCCGGCCCCGATCCCTTGGACCGGCTGCGGGGCCGGTACACAATCCTGCACTGAGCAGCTTTCACGCCACCGTTGAATCGAGTATCGCACAACCTTGACGTTGTCGTGGGAAGCGACTGTAGGCGCCCGCACGCTCAGTGTCAGATTCCATGGTGCGGTGCATCGCATATGCGTCGCTTGCGTGCTTTTTCAAGATGGCTCATGCACACCACTTTGTGCACCGGCGCCCAGCGTCGGCGAAAAGCAGGAAAAACCCTGGAAATGCGCTCTTTACAACGCGTCAAACAGCGTCTCAAAATATTCTTGACAGCAGAATAAAGACCCTCAACAATCAAGCTGGCACTTTTTTCAACCGCCTTAAATTCGAAAAAATGCCGTTGGTGAGCTTGTGAGGAGGGGGCGATCGCACCGCGATCGTTTAGCTTTTCGAACTGCTCGTGGTAGTGACATGAGTTACAGGGGAAGTTGGTATGGCAACCGGTACGGTCAAGTGGTTCAACGACGCGAAGGGTTTCGGGTTCATCACGCCGGATGAAGGCGGCGAGGACCTGTTCGCTCACTTTTCGGCTATTCAAATGAATGGCTTCAAGACCCTCAAAGAAGGTCAGAAGGTGAGCTTCGAGGTCGTGCAAGGCCCGAAGGGTAAACAGGCATCGAACATTCAGGCAGCCGCCTGATCTGTTCGGTACCCGTACCTTGGAAACCCGGCTTCGGCCGGGTTTCTTTTTGGCGTCATCGTTTTTTAACGTTTGAGTGTTAGCTCACGCGTAACGTGCCCATCATGCCGAGATCCTCGTGCTCGAGGATGTGGCAATGAAACATGCGGTCGCCCGCCTCGTGCTGGACGGTTGCGATGTGCACCGTTTCGCCCGGCCGCACGTTCACCGTGTCGCGCCACGCCAGCAGTTCCTCTTCCTTGCGCACGCCGCCACGCTCGCGCGCCATCACCTGAAATTGCGTCCCGTGCAGATGAAACGGATGATCCATGTCCGTGCCGTTTGCGATCGCCCAGTGCTCGACTTCGCCGCGCCGGCTCGCCAACGTCACGCGCGCCGGATCGAAGACCGCTCCGTTCACCATGAACTGCATGCCGCGCGGCATCGCCTGCGCGGACGCACCCGGTGCGTGCATCGCTTTCATGTCCATGGCTTCGCTGAACACCACGCTTTTTTTCGGAATCGTTAGCGGACCTGATGAAACGAGCGGCGCAAGCTTGCGCAGTCGATCCGGCAACGGCGGTTGCGCTGTTGCGCCTGCCGGTGTGAAGCCAACGTTCGCCAGGATCAGCGATGGCCCCGCAGGCAAACTGCCGTGTGTCATCGCCATCTTGTGGCGATCGTATTGCGCGGCGATCAGCGACGCACGCGAGGCGCCCTGCCCCACGCGCACGATCAGTTCCGCGCGCTCACCCGGTGCCAGCAAAAGCGCGGTGACGCCCTCGCGCGGCGCGCCCAGCAGCCCGCCGTCCGTGCCCACCTGCGCGAAAGCGCGGCCGTCATCGAAGGCGAGTTGCAGATAGCGCGCGTTACAGCCATTCCAGACGCGCCAGCGCTCGTCGCGCACGACCTCGATGTGCGGCTCGCGCGCCCCGTTCACGAGCACGTACTGGCCTTCGCGGCCGTTCATCCAGTCCATCATGCTGTTCGCGGGAATCGTGCCGTCTGCCGCGAGCTTCAGGTCGGAAACGAACAGATGCCGCTCAGGCCACGACGCTGCGAGCGGATCGCCCGCGGCGCGCACGATGAACGGGCCCGCCAGCCCGCGGAACACCTGCTCCGAACTCAGCATATGGGGATGCGGGTGATACCAGTAGGTGCCCGCACTGCCCTGCGGCAGCGTGAAGCGATAAACGTGCTGCTCGCCCGGCGCGACAGGTTTCGACGGATTGCCGTCCTGATCGGGCGGCACGGGCAGGCCGTGCCAGTGGATTGTCGAAGGCTGCGGCAGCCGGTTCACGAAAGTGATTTCGACGGTATCGCCCTCGCGCACGTCGATCAACGGACCGATGACGGGCCCGTCGTTTTCCGTCGCGGCTCCCGCGCCGAGCGCGTCGTATTGCCAGAAGACCGTTTGCGGTTTTCCGGGCAGCAGCGCACGTGCAGCCGGCTGCGCGATCAGCGTCGCGCGAAACTGGCCCGGCTCGCGGCCCTGATTGGCAAGCGTGCGCAGCGCGGCAAGCGGCGCGCCGGCGGGCAACGCATCGGCAGCGGCTAGCGGCGTTTGCGCCTGCATCATGGCGCCCGACATCGATGGCATATCCGACATGCCGTGCATCGCGTGCATGCCATCGTCCGCACCTAGCGCGAATGCGCGGCGCGCGAACAGGGTCGCGGTGGCGGCGCTCAACGCGCCGGAAATAAATGCTCGTCGTTTCATCGATGAATTCCTCATACCTCGTTCATGCCAGAGCACGTGGCGCGCAATAGCAGGCACGCCGCGCGTGCGGCCGTTCGCTTCGCGCATGCGAAGCACTTCGAACGACTCAGACGATCGGAGGAGGTAATGGAGGAGCGTGGGTAATCCCGGCACGTAGCAGGGCCGGAAGAACATTGAGCGCGGAGCCATCGGGCGCTTGCATACCCAATGCCAACGCAACGGGCGGCGCACCGCAATGCACGCCGCAGCCCACGACACAGCAACTCGTGCCGCACACACCGTGCGAGCCGTGGCCGCTCGTGTTCGGCATGTCGCCGGATTTCGCCGTGCCGCAATGAGCGGCGGCCACCGCCATGCTGTGCGCCGCCAGCCCGATTCGCTGCGAATGCTCGCAAGCCGTCGCGCCGCGCACGGCAAAGAGCGCGAACAGGCAAGCAAGAAAGAGGCGGCACAAAAAACGCATGCGACTTGGGCGAAGGACTAACCAGGTTGATACGCATCATCATATCGCACAGCAGACATCGCGACGCACGCGACAGCGTGCCGCGCACCGTGTCCAGGACAAAGACAACGGCATGAAAGGCCGCCAGGATCGCTCAAGCCCTGCCCGCACGCACGACGCGGGCCGGTGCCGCACAGATAACACTGGGAAGATCCACCATGTCACGAAAAATCCTGCGCATTGCCGCTGTTCTCGCCACGCTGCTCGTCGCGGCTTGCTCCATGCCTAACCCCATGACCTCGGCAAGTTCATCAAGTAGCGCTGACTCGCGCACGCAACTCGTTCACGATGCCCGCCAGGCCATGAACAGCCTGTATGCCAGCACACCGCACGCGAAGTCGTTGGCCGACAATTCATTCGGTATTCTTATTTTCCCGGGAATTCTTAAAGCAGGCTTCCTGGTTGGCGGCGCGGGCGGCGATGGCGTGCTGTTTTCGAAGGATGGCAGAGTGCTCGGCTATTACAACGTCAGCGCCCTCTCCTATGGATTGCAGGCCGGAGCGCAAAACTTCTCGGAGGCGATGTTTCTCATGACGCCTGGCGCGAAGCAATATCTCGATAGCAGCGACGGCTGGTCGGTCGGCGCGGGCCCGAGCGTCGTGCTCGCCGATACGGGCATGGCCAAAGACTTTTCGACCACCACGGTGCGTTCGGATGTGTATGCGTTCGTCTTCGGCCAGACCGGGCTGATGGCCGGGCTCGGCGTGCAAGGGCAGAAAATTACGAAGCTCACGGAGTGAGGCGCAAATAGAAAAACCCCGGTGAACCAGAGGTCCGCCGGGGTTTTTGCATTCCGTCCTGCTTCAATCTAGCAAATTCTCTTACATATTCTCGATCATCACCTGCCCGAAGCCCGAGCACGACACTTGGGTCGCCCCTTCCATCAGCCGTGCGAAGTCGTAAGTCACGCGCTTCTGCAGAATCGACTTCTCCATCGACGCAATGATGAGATTCGCCGCTTCAACCCAGCCGAGATGGCGCAGCATCATTTCCGCCGAGAGAATCTCGGAGCCCGGATTCACATAGTCCTTGCCCGCATATTTCGGCGCCGTACCGTGAGTGGCTTCGAACATCGCGACGGAGTCCGAAAGATTCGCACCCGGTGCGATACCGATGCCGCCCACTTGCGCCGCCAGCGCGTCGGAAATGTAGTCGCCATTCAGGTTCAGCGTGGCGATCACGTCGTATTCGGCCGGGCGCAGCAGAATCTGCTGGAGGAAGGCATCGGCGATCACGTCCTTGATCACGATATCGCCACCCGTCTTCGGATTCTTGATCTTCATCCACGGGCCGCCATCGATCAGTTCCGCCGCGAACTCCTTCTGCGCGAGCGCATAACCGTAGTCGCGGAACGCGCCTTCGGTGAACTTCATGATGTTGCCCTTGTGCACGAGCGTAACGGAACGGCGCTCGTTGTCGATCGCATACTGGATCGCCTTGCGCACGAGGCGCTCCGTGCCCTCGCGCGACACCGGCTTCACGCCCACGCCCGAGCTGTCCGGAAAGCGGATCTTCGCCACGCCCATCTCTTCGCGCAGGAACTTGATGAGCTTCTTCGCGCCTTCGGATTCGGCGGGCCATTCGATGCCCGCATAAATATCCTCCGAGTTCTCGCGGAAAATGACCATGTTGACCTTCTCCGGCGCGCGCACCGGCGAAGGCACGCCCTTGAAGTACTGCACCGGGCGCAGGCACACGTACAAATCGAGTTGCTGACGCAGCGCGACGTTCAGCGACCGGATGCCGCCGCCAACAGGCGTCGTGAGCGGCCCCTTGATCGACACCACGTAATCCTTCACCACTTCGAGCGTTTCTTCGGGCAGCCACACGTCGGGACCGTACACCCGCGTCGCTTTCTCGCCCGCGTAAATTTCCATCCAGTGAATCTTGCGCTTGCCGCCGTAGGCCTTTTCAACCGCTGCGTCGACCACCTTCAGCATGACCGGCGTGATGTCCACGCCCGTGCCATCGCCTTCGATGTACGGAATGATTGGCTGATCCGAGACGTTGAGCGAGAAGTCCGGATTGACGGTGATCTTTTCACCGCCGGTCGGAACCAGGATGTGCTGATACGGCATGATCGACTCCAGTAAGGGCAAGGCTGTTGTAGCGGGTTTGACGCGGCGCCCGGCGCCTCGCGGCGGCGGCGAAGCCGTTTCGCCCGGCAAGAGAGGTATCTCGCCGATGCGGCTTCTCGACGACCGGCGCGCTCGACACGCGGTCAATATTCGCAGCAAGACTGTCCAGGAACACGCGGCGCACTGCGCGCAACCGAGCGGAGCAAGCGGCTTCACGAGCGGCTTGCCACGCGGCGCGAGCGGCCCGTCGGCGTGAGGGTCTGGCGGCTATTCTAGCCCACGCCTCGCGCCAGCGTGCCGCACACTTCACACGGACGCCAGCGCGAGGCGCGCCCATGTCTTATGTCTTATATAAGATATAAAAATCGGCGATGCGCAATATGCATTAAGATCACGGCGCTAACCAGTCCTCCATCCGTACCCGTCGCCTCCGTCATGCGTTTGATCGCCCTCAATAAACCGTTCGGCACGATCTGTCAGTTTTCGCCGCACGAAACACGCCAGTCACTCGCGGACTGGGTGAAGGTGCCGGGCGTCTATCCGGCAGGCCGGCTTGACTCCGATAGCGAAGGTCTCCTGCTCCTCACCGACGACGGCGCATTGCAGGCGCGCATTGCCGAACCGAAACGCAAACTCGTGAAGCGCTATTGGGCGCAAGTGGAAGGCGAGCCCGACGCGGCTGCGCTTGCCGCGCTCGAGCGCGGCGTCGATCTCGGCGACTTCGTGACACAACCGTGTCGAACAAGAATCATTGCTACGCCAGAGCATTTGTGGCCGCGCAATCCGCCGATTCGTTATCGCGCGTCAATACCCACCACGTGGGTGGAGATTGCGATCAGCGAAGGCAAGAACAGGCAGGTGCGACGCATGACCGCGGCAGTCGGCTATCCAACGTTGCGGCTCGTACGCGTCGCGATTGGTGCTCTCGATATTTTTTCGCTTGGTCTCGCGCCCGGCGAAAGCATCGACGTGCCCACCAATGCGCCCTGGCAAAACGTGTCTCGTAAACACAAGTGATTGTTGCGCAAGCACTTTTCACTTTCTGACCGATTTTTTTCGAATCACGCGACACGTCCCCCACCTTTCTGTTGCGTCTCGTTACGAAGCAAATAACAAGTTTGCGTCAACCGTCTCGCGAGACCGTGCGTTATTCGACGCAGATGCCGCCAGAAGCTGTCCGGCATTCAGCCTTCCGGGTCCTCGCAGCAATGCACGGTCCTGACCGCTGGCAGAAGCAGAAATCAAATTCACGCGAATTTGTCGAAAGCGACTGTCAACCGAAAGGTGGATGGCACGTTTACCGACCTGACTCCAAAAACCGGGTCATTTGGTTAATTAACTCAAGCTTGAGGATTCACAACATGAACAAACTGATCGCTGCTCTGGTCGCTGGCCTCTTCGCATCGGCTGCATTCGCACAAGCTTCGGCTCCGGAAGCTGCTTCGGCTGCTCCGGCTGCTGCTGCTTCGGCTGCTCACAAGTCGGCACACAAGAAGTCGCACAAGAAGTCGTCGCACAAGAAGGCAGCGAAGGCTGAAGCCGCTTCGGCAGCTTCGGAGTAAGCTTGCTGTAAGACGCACCGAGGAACGGCATTCGCTGCCGCTCTTCAGCGCGACGAAAGGCAGAGCGCCGCAAGGCGTTCTGCCTTTTTGTTTGGCTGCATGATTTACAGGCTTTTTTGACATGCGCGCTCACCGCATCACGTCGATGACACGAAAGACGACGTGAACCGCGCCGCGCATTTTGACCCGTTCTGACCTGGTCGCGTAACATGCGCGGATTAACCTACAGCAAGGAGTCTCTCGTGCGATTTTCCCTGCGCTCGTTCTTCGTGCGCTGCGCGCTTGTCGTCGCATTGCCATTCGCCGCTTTCTCGGCGCTCACGCTCACCGCGGCGGCGACGTCGAATATCGCGCTGGCGCAGCAAATGCCGCCGGGGGCCAAGCAGCCCAGCGAATTTCCGCGCGTGAAGCTCACGGCAGGCATGTTCGTGATCGACGCCGCGGTCGCCGCCAACGACGCGGACCGCGAACAAGGCCTCATGTACCGCTCGCAGCTCGGGCCCAATGAAGGCATGCTGTTCGTGTTCGGCGAAAACGCCGTGCACTGCTTCTGGATGAAGAACACGCTGATCCCGTTGTCGATCGCCTTCATTCGCGCCGACGGCACGATCACCGACATCGACGAGATGCAGGCCGAAACGACCAACAACCACTGCCCGCGCAATAACGGCACCTTCGCGCTCGAAATGCCCAAGGGCTGGTTCACGGCCAAGGGCATCAAGCCCGGCATGGTGATTCAGGGACTGCCGCCGCTGCAGTAAGCGGTTGCCCAACGCGCGCAGCGCGAAAAGCACAAGCCGGCCCCGCACGCACGCGGCGCCGGTTTTTTTGCGCCCGCGTTGCGCTTCACGCATGGCACCCAGAAGCGCCACGCCGGCGCCCGCACGCGCGGCGCCCCGCCGGGCGCGGGAGCGCTCGGCGGCGCCTCGCTGCGCCCTCCTTCCCGCGCTGCGACATGCGCCCTGCAAAACCGGCGCGCAAGCGCTATCCTATTAATCCCCCCGCATCGCGCGTGCCAAGACCGCGCGCGCCGTGCGGCGCATCGGGCCGCGCGCTGGCCGCGCCGCGTGCCGCCCGGCAGCTTCCATGGCGCGTCATTCCAAGGAGATCACCGTGCCTCGCAAGACCCCCATCGAGCGCTATCGCAACATCGGGATCAGCGCTCACATCGACGCCGGCAAAACCACGACGACCGAGCGCATCCTTTTCTACACCGGCGTGAATCACAAGCTCGGCGAGGTTCACGACGGCGCGGCGACCATGGACTGGATGGAGCAGGAACAGGAGCGCGGCATCACGATCACCTCGGCCGCGACCACCGCGTTCTGGAAAGGCATGGCCGGCAACTACCCCGAACACCGCATCAACATCATCGACACGCCGGGGCACGTGGACTTCACGATCGAAGTGGAGCGCTCCATGCGCGTACTCGACGGCGCGTGCATGGTGTACGACTCCGTGGGCGGCGTGCAGCCGCAGTCGGAGACCGTGTGGCGCCAGGCGAACAAGTACAAGGTCCCGCGCATTGCGTTCGTCAACAAGATGGACCGCGTGGGCGCGGACTTTTTCCGCGTGCAGCGGCAAATCGGCGAGCGCCTCAAAGGCGTGGCCGTGCCTATCCAGATTCCGGTGGGCGCGGAAGATCACTTCCAGGGCGTGGTCGACCTCGTGAAGATGAAGGCGATCGTGTGGGACGACGAGAGCCAGGGCGTGAAGTTCGAGTATGAGGACATCCCCGCGAATCTCGTCGAGCTTGCGCATGAGTGGCGCGAGAAGATGGTCGAGGCCGCCGCCGAAGCCGACGAAACACTGCTCGAAAAGTATCTTCACGACCACGAGAGCCTGACCGAAGAGGAAATCAAGGGCGGCCTGCGCAAACGCACGATCGCCAATGAGATCGTGCCGATGCTTTGTGGCAGCGCGTTCAAGAACAAGGGCGTGCAGGCCATGCTCGACGCCGTGATCGACTATCTGCCCTCGCCGGTGGACGTGCCCGCGATTCTCGGCCACGACCTCCACGACAAGGAAATCGAGCGCCACCCGAGCGACGACGAGCCGTTCTCCGCGCTCGCCTTCAAGATCATGACCGACCCGTTCGTCGGGCAACTGATCTTCTTCCGCGTCTATTCGGGCGTGGTGAATTCGGGCGACACGGTGCTCAACGCGACCAAGGACAAGAAGGAGCGCCTCGGCCGCATCCTGCAGATGCACGCGAACGAGCGCAAGGAAATCAAGGAAGTGCGCGCGGGCGACATCGCGGCCGCAGTGGGCCTGAAAGAAGCGACGACGGGCGACACGCTCTGCGACCCGGCGCATGCCATCGTGCTCGAACGGATGATCTTCCCCGAGCCCGTGATCTCGCAGGCCGTCGAGCCGAAGACCAAGGCCGACCAGGAAAAGATGGGCATCGCGCTCAACCGTCTTGCGCAGGAAGACCCGTCGTTCCGCGTGCAAACCGACGAAGAGTCGGGCCAGACCATCATCTCGGGCATGGGCGAGCTGCACCTGGAAATTCTCGTCGACCGCATGAAGCGCGAGTTCGGCGTGGAGGCGACGGTCGGCAAACCGCAGGTCGCGTATCGCGAGACCGTGAAGAACAAGGTCGAAGATGTGGAAGGCAAGTTCGTGAAGCAGTCGGGCGGGCGTGGCCAGTATGGCCACGCCGTCATCACGCTCGAACCGCAGCCGCCGGGCAAGGGCTACGAGTTCGTCGACGCCATCAAGGGCGGCGTGATTCCGCGCGAGTTCATCCCGGCTGTCGACAAGGGCATTCAGGAGACGCTGAAGGCCGGCGTGCTCGCGGGCTACCCCGTGGTCGACACGAAGGTCACGCTCACGTTCGGCTCGTACCACGACGTGGACTCGAACGAAAACGCCTTCCGCATGGCCGGTTCGATGGCCTTCAAGGAAGCGATGCGCAAGGCCAAGCCCGTTCTGCTCGAACCGATGATGGCCGTGGAAGTGGAAACGCCCGAGGACTTCATGGGCAACGTGATGGGCGATCTCTCCAGCCGCCGCGGCATCGTGCAGGGCATGGAGGACATCGCGGGCGGCGGCGGCAAGATCGTGCGCGCCGAAGTGCCGCTCTCGGAGATGTTCGGCTACTCCACGTCGCTGCGCTCGCTCACACAAGGCCGCGCCACGTACACGATGGAGTTCAAGCACTACGCGGAAACACCGCAGAACGTGGCCGAAGCGGTCATCAACGCGAAGAAGGCGTAACGTAGGCAATGCGCCGGCAACGTGCAGGCGTTGCCGCGCACACGAAAGCCCGTCCCCTTGCGGACGGGCTTTTTTACATGCGCACGGCGCAATTTTGACCGTGCCACAATGCGGCGATAACGCTGCGACGCACACAGTCAAGGAGACACGACGATGAGTCACGACCACGACCATGAGCATCCTCATGACCACCCTCACGACAACGCACCGGTCGACTGGCGCGAAAACGGCGTCAAGGTGATACGCGGCGATCAGCTCGACACGAACACCGCACAAACGCCCGGCATGAACCGCGCGGCCGCGATCAACGCGGCGCGCGTGGGCGCGCAAAAGATCTGGGCAGGCACGGTCACGATCCATCCGAACGCGAAGACGGGCGCGCATCATCACGGCGCGCTGGAAAGCGTGATCTACGTCGTGCGCGGTCACGCGCGCATGCGCTGGGGCGAGCATCTGGAGTTCACGGCGGAGGCGGGCCCAGGCGACTTCATCTTCGTGCCGCCCTACGTGCCGCACCAGGAGATCAACGCGAGCACCGACGATCCGCTCGAATGCGTGCTCGTGCGCAGCGACAACGAGGCCGTGGTAGTGAACCTGAACATCGAAGCGGTCGAAGCGCCGGAAACCGTGTACTGGGTCGATCCGATCCACCGCCATCCGCACGACCATTGAACGCCCGGCCGCAAGCGCCCCTACTTACGCGATGACGACACCCACCGCCTCGCTACGCCCTCGCCTGATTGCGCTTTATGCCGCGCTCATCGCCGCCAATCTCGGCGCGTGGGCGTGGGCGCTGATCGCGTTTCGCCACTACCCGCTGCTGCTCGGCACGGCGTTGCTCGCCTACGGCTTCGGCCTGCGCCACGCGGTGGACGCCGACCATATCGCCGCCATCGACGCCGTCACGCGCAAGCTCATGCAGCGAGGCGAGCGCCCGCTCGGGGTGGGACTCGCGTTCTCGCTCGGCCACTCCACGGTCGTGATCGCCGCCACGCTCGGCATCGCGCTCA
The DNA here is from genome assembly GCF_905220195.1 of Paraburkholderia sp. J8-2. NCBI lineage: Bacteria > Pseudomonadati > Pseudomonadota > Betaproteobacteria > Burkholderiales > Burkholderiaceae > Paraburkholderia > Paraburkholderia sp. J8-2. The sequence continues at coordinate 221,646 of NZ_CAJMZA010000005.1, read as the reverse complement.
CGGCGCTCTCGCTGCATGGCCGCTTCGAGCGGTTCCACGAGATCGGCTCGACGATCGGCACGCTCGTTTCGTCGACATTCCTGCTCGTGCTCGCGGGCGTGAACCTCGTGATCCTGCGCGACGTATGGATGCGCTACCGCCGCGCGCAACAGGGCGACGAGGCGACGCTCGCGGCCGCCGCCGCACCCGCTCCCGTCGGCCTCTTTTCGCGCGCACTGCGTCCGCTCTTCGCGCTCGTCACGAAGAGCTGGCACCTGTATCCCGTGGGTGTGCTGTTCGGCCTCGGCTTCGACACGGCCACCGAAATCGGCCTGCTCGCCATCGCCGCTGCCGAAGCGGGCAAGGGCTTGCCGATGTATTCGATTCTCGTGTTCCCCGCGCTTTTCACCGCGGGCATGACGCTCGTCGACTCCACCGACAACGTGCTGATGGTCCACGCCTACGGCTGGGCCATGGACGACCCGAGGCGCAAGCTCTACTACAACGCGAGCATCACATTCGTCTCCGCCCTCGTGGCGATCGTGATCGGCGGCGTGGAAGCGCTCGGACTCATCGCCGACAAGCTCGGCGCCAGCGGCGGCGCGTGGACGCTCATCGCCGGCCTGAACGCGCGCTTCGGCGAGCTGGGCTACGGCATCGTCGCGGCGTTCATCGCGTGCTGGATCGGCTCGGTGCTCTTCCATCGCTGGCGCCGTCCCGCTGCGGTCCGCTAAAACGCACGCGCTGTTTCTCGCTCGGCGCGCAACCCCGCGAAACCCCTACCCTTCGCCTCGATTGCCGAAAGCGCGTAAACTAGCCCCCAGCTATTGCGCGCAATAGACTCATCAATCGTTTCGCTCAGTTTCAATTCGCTGCCTTAGCTGCACCCCTTCGTCGTCTGCCGTACCGCATGCCGCCGTCGCGCACGCCCCCGGGCCTCGCGCGTCCCCTGAACGGAATCGCACGGAAACCCGCACCGATGAAACGACCGCAGTCCCGCCGTCCGCTCCTCTGCCGCCTCGAAGCGCTGCGCCCTCAGGCCGGCGACCATGGCAACCATGCTCTCGACGAATTCGTCGCCGGGCGCCTTACGCGCCGCGAGCTGCTGCGCTATGCGAGCGCGGTCGGCCTCACGGCGCTGCCCGCTTTTGCGGGGCTCGGCGTGCCACGCAGCGCGCACGCCCAAGGCGCGGGCAAGCCCGGCGAGCAAACGATCCGCGTGGCCCACCTCATGCCTGCGGGCGCTGTCGATCCGCTCACCGTGACCGATGCGGGCGCGCTGTGTCTCTTGAACCAGACCGGTGAATTCCTCGCCAACGACGACGCGCAAGGCCATCTGCAACCCGCCCTCGCGCTCTCGTGGCAAGCCAACGCGAAAGCAGACGTCTGGACGTTCAAGCTGCGCCCCAACGTGAAATTCCACGACGGCCAGCCGTTCGGCGCGAAAGACGTGGTGGCGACCTTCGATCGTCTCGCCGATCCGGCAACCGGCTCGGCGGCGCTCTCGGTGCTCAAGGGCGTGCTTTCAAAAGGCGGAACGAAGGCCATCGACGACCACACGGTCGAGTTCCATCTCGACGCGCCCAATGGCAACTTCGCCTACTACGTTTCTTCGGACAACTACAACGCCGTGATGCTACCCGCCAACTATGCGGGCAATTACGAAAAGAGCTTCATCGGCACGGGACCATTCAAGCTCGGCAAGTTCGAAGCGCGGCGCGGCGCGAGCTTCGTGCGCAATCCCGACTACTGGGGCGACAAGGCGCTGCCCGCGCGCCTGGAATTCGCGTTCTACGCCGACGAGCAGGCGCAACTGCTCGCGCTGCAAGGTCACCAGGCCGACGTGATGGGCACGTTCACCGTGCAGGGCGGCATCGGCATCCTGAACAATCCCGACTTCAAGGTGATCGGCGTGCGCTCGAGCGCGCATCGCCAGATCCACATGCGCAACGACTCGCCCACGTTCAAGGACAAGCGGGTGCGCCAGGCGCTTGCGCTGGCGCTCGATCGCGACGTGCTCGTGCGCGGACTCTTCAAGGGCCGCGCCGAGGTGGGCAACGACAGTCCGTTCGCGCCCATCTTTCCTTCTACGGCAACCGACGTGCCCCAGCGCAAGATCGATGTCGCGAAGGCCCGCCAGTTGCTCGCGCAGGCGGGCGTGGCCAACGGCTTCGACGTGACGCTCACCACCGAAAAGTACATGGAGATACCGGACCTCGCCGTGGTCGTGCAGAACGCGGCGAAGGCGGTCGGCATTCGTATCACGCTCAAGGTGGAGAGCCAGTCGCAGTACTACGGCGCGGGCACGTTCGGCAAATCGGACTGGCTCGACTCGCCGCTCGGTATAACCGACTACGGGCATCGGGGCGTGCCGAACGTGTTTCTCAACGCGCCGCTCACCTCGGGCGGCACGTGGAATGCTGCGCACTTTCGCAACGCCGAGTACGACAAGCTGGTCGCGCAGTTCGCAGCAACGCTCGACGTGGCGGCCCAGAAGCAGGTGGCGCGGCAGATCCAGACGCTGTTGCTCGACGAGACGCCCGTGATCATCCCGTACTTCTACGACCAGTTGATCGCGCAGCGCGCCGTGCTTTCCGGCGTGCGCTTCACGGCGCTCGCCCAGCTCTACTTCGACCGCGCGACGCTCGCCGCCTGAGCCGGCACGCGAGGCTGGCGCACCCGCAACGGAGGTCCGATGGCTACTCCGCTCCCGCCCATGTCGAAGCCGACCGGCGCCGCGCGCGCATTCGCCCCGCGTGCGGGCATCGCGCGCTTTCTTGGCAGGCGCGCTGCGTGGGCGATCTACACGCTCTGGCTGCTTTCGGTGCTCGTGTTCGCGGGCGGCCAGCTGCTGCCAGGCGACATCGGCCGCGCCGTGCTCGGCCCCCTCGCCGACGCGCGCGCCGTGGCCGCGCTCAATCACGAACTGGGCGCCGACCGGCCCGTGCTCGATCAGTACGCCTCGTGGATCACGCATGCGCTGCGCGGCGACTTCGGCATGTCGTGGAGCTACAAAGAACCCGTGGCGCCGTTCGTGGGCGACGCGCTCCTGCAGTCGGCGAAGCTCGGCCTGCTCGCGTTCGTGGTCGTGGTGCCGCTCGGCATTGCGGGCGGCGTGTGGGCGGCGCTCCACGAAGGCCGCCTGATCGACCGCGCGATCAGCACCGGCGGCCTATGCGCGAGCGCCGTGCCGGAGTTCGTCTCGTCGATCGTGCTGATCCTCATTTTCGGCGTGTGGCTGCGCTGGCTGCCTATCGAAGCCACCGCGCCCAGCGGCGCGGGCGCGCTCGAACAATTGCGTCACCTCGTGCTGCCCGTGCTGCCTCTCGTGCTGGTGTTCTTCGGCTATCTCGCGCGCATTGCGCGCGCAGGCACGATCACGGCGCTCGATGCCGACTACACGCGCACCGCGATTCTCAAAGGGCTGCCGAGCCACGTCGTGATCGTGCGGCACGTCCTGCGCAATGCGCTCTTGCCCAGCGTGACCGTGGCGGCCACGCAGCTCGGTTATTTGATTGGCGGGCTCGTCGTGGTCGAATCGCTGTTCCGCTATCCGGGTGTAGGTTCGCTCATCTTCAACGCTGCGAAAACCAAGGACTTCCCGTTGCTCGAAGCGGGCGTGCTCGCGGTGGGCGCGGTCTACACCCTCGCCAATCTCGCCGCCGATGCGCTGCACGCGCTCCTTGACCCGCGCCTGCGCACGCCGGGAGGCGCATAGACGATATGGCATCCGAATCAATTTCCTCAGGCGGCAAGCCGTCCGATGCGCAGCCGCCCGGCGAGCCCGGCGAAGAAGCGCTTGCCGACACGCGTTTGCGCGACACGCTGCATCTGCTGCTGCGCTCGCCCTCGTTCGTCGCGGGTGCGTTGATCCTCGTGTGGTGGATCGTCTGCGCACTCGCGGGCCCGTGGTTCGCGCCGCACGACGCCTACGCGTCCGACCCGCTCAGCTCGCTCCTGCCGCCCGACCACACGCACTGGTGCGGCACCGATCAGCTTGGCCGCGACATCTGCTCGCGCGTGATCGTGGGCGCGCGCGACATCCTCACGATCGCGCCGCTCGCCACGCTCGTCGGCACGCTCGCAGGCGCAGCGCTCGGCCTGGTGACGGGCTATTTCGAAGGCGCATTCGGCACCCTCGTCGCGCGCACGCTCGACGCGGTACTCGCGCTGCCGCTCGTGATCGTCGCGCTGCTCGTGCTCGCGGCCGTGGGTGCCTCGAATCTCGCCGTGGTGCTCGTGATCGGCATTACGTTTGCGCCGCTCATCGCACGCACAGTGCGCGCGGCCGTGCTCGCCGAGCGCCATCTCGACTACGTGGCGGCGGCGCGTTTGCGCGGCGCGAACGCGCTCGACGTGATGTTCAGCGAGATCCTGCCGAACGTCTGGCCGCCCATCGTCGTCGAAGCGACGGTGCGCCTCGGCTATGCGATCTTCGCGGTGGCGACGCTCTCGTTCCTCGGCTTCGGCATCCAGCCGCCTTCCGCCGACTGGGGGCTCGCGCTCGCCGAGTCGTACACGCTGCTCGCGGGCGGCGCCTGGTGGACCGTGGCATTCGACGCGCTCGCCATCGCCTCGCTCGTGGTGGCCGTGAACCTCATTGCCGACAGCGTGCGCGAGGTGCTTCAATCGTGAACCGCCCCGCCTCTTCACGCCCTGCTCTCGCCACCTTTGGCGCGCCACGCGACGACGACGCGCTTGCGCTCGTCGGCCTCACCGTCGCTTACCGCGTGCGCGGGCGCGAGCGCGACGTGCTCACCGACGTCTCGCTGTGCATCCGGCGCGGCGAAGCGTATGGGCTCGTGGGCGAATCGGGCTGCGGCAAGTCGACGGTTGCGCTCGCAGCACTGCGCTATCTCCCGCGCAACGGCCGCGTGAAAGCGGGGCGCATCGCGATTGCGGGCGACGACGTGCTCGCGCTCGACGCCGACGGCCTGCGCACGCTGCGCGCCAACGCCGTGTCGATGGTCTATCAGGACCCCGCCAGTGCGCTCAATCCCACGCTCACGATCGCCCGCCAGTTGAACGAAGCGTTCGAAGCCGCGGGCGCCGACGCGAGCGTGGCCCGTTCGCGCTCGCATGCGACGCTCGAACGCGTGCGCATCGCCGATCCGGGCCGCGTGCTGGCGAGCTATCCGCATCAGCTATCGGGCGGCATGCAGCAACGCGTGGTGATTGCGATGGCGCTCGCGTCGAACCCCGCGCTCCTGATCCTCGACGAACCGACCACGGGCCTCGACGCCACCGTCGAGGCCGAGGTGCTCGACCTCATCGCCAAGCTGCGCGCGGAGCTGGGGATGGCGGTGCTGCTCATCAGCCACGACCTCGCGGTGATCGGGCGCATGTGCGAACGCGTGGGCGTGCTCTACGCGGGGCGGCTGGTCGAGGAAGGCATCACGCGCGACGTGTTCGAGCGCGCGCGGCATCCGTACACGGTGGGCCTGCTGCGCTGCCTGCCGGCGCATGGGCGCAACAAGCACGCAGGCGCGCTCGACACGATACCGGGCGAGTTGCCGGCGCCCGGCGCGAGCGCGCCCGGCTGCATCTATGCCCCGCGCTGCCGCCTCGCCGACACGCGTTGCCACGTGGAAGCGCCGCCGCCGCATCGCATGACGTCGCCGCACGGTGAGCAGATGTCGCGCTGCCACTACCACGAGCGCGCGATCGAATTGCCGTTCGGCAATTTGATCGGCGGCGGCGAGGGCTCGCTGCCATCGAGCCATAGCCCAACGAACGCCGATACCGAACCGCGCGTCGTACTGCGGGCGCTCGACGTCTCGCGCACCTTCGGACACGGCGCGCAAGCCGTGCGTGCGCTCGACGGCGTGTCGATCGAGCTGCATGCGGGCGAGACGCTCGGCCTTGTAGGCGAATCGGGCAGCGGCAAGACGACACTCGCGCGCATGTTGCTCGGCCTGCACGCGCCCGACGCGGGCGGCGCCGTTGAACTCGACGGCAAACGCCTGCACGCTCACGTCGCGCGCCGTCGCGCCGACGAACGTGCGGCGCTGCGTGTCGTGTTCCAGCATCCGGACGCCTCGCTCAATCGTGCGCTGCCGGTGAAACGGCTGATCGAGCGTGCGCTTTCCCGGCCGCGTGAGGACACGGCGGCAGACCACCAAGCCTCAGACGAATCGCGCATCGCGGGGCTGCTCGAAGCCGTGCGCGTGCCGGCGCGCTATCTCGTGGCACGTGCACGGCAACTGTCGGGCGGCCTCAAGCAGCGCGTGGCGATTGCCCAGGCGTTTGCGGGCGAGCCGCGCATCGTGATCTGCGACGAGCCCACTTCGGCGCTCGACGTCTCCGTGCAGGCCGCGATTCTCAACCTGCTTGCACGCCTGCAGCGCGAACGCGGCGTGAGCTACCTGTTCATCTCGCACGACCTCGATGTCGTGCGCTATCTCGCCGATCGCATCGTCGTGCTCTACGCGGGCCGCATCGTCGAAAGCGGGCCCGCTGGCGCGGTGTTCGACGGCCCGTGGCATCCGTATACAGAAACGCTGCTGGCCGCGCGCGCGCTGGGCGTGGCTTCGGCAAACGGCACGCAGGCCACAGGGCGCGGCTGCATTTTCAGCGCGCACTGCCCGCGCAAAGTCGGCGCCATTTGCGATGAAGCGCCGCCGCCGCTCGCCGATGCAGGCAGCGGTCATCGCATTCTTTGCCACATTCCCGTAGACGAATTGCGTGCGCAACAGCGCGCCACCACGTCCACACAAGCGGCAACCTGAACGTGCGATAGCGCTCGTATCGCGCGCCCGGTTCGTTGCGCTGTCCGCTTTCGCAACGCAAATCGCGCCATTCGGCGCGCGCGTTTCATCGCCGTAACGTTTTCCGCGTTTTTTCTGCCACGCGGGTGACACATCAATTGTTAAGTCCACCCTGCACGCCCCTCCCCGGCCGATGGCACAAAACTGGCTACATCGGCACCAGGCATCCGGCCGCTGCAATCCAGTGCAATCCGCCCCGACACACGCGGGGTGTCGCACCGGGCGAACGGATGACCGGCCGCTCGACGCGCTTGTAATCTGCCGTCCCACACCATGGGCCCCGACAATCCACAAGTAGTCCTGCACAAACCGGTCGTCCTGCGCGCGGCCTGACCGGGTGCCTTTTGTTTGGCGAGTACCGCGCGAGCCGGATCGAAACACTATCCACGCCGGCGCAAAGCGGGTTGCGAGCCTGATGGAGTCGGCGCACGCGCACAAGGCGTGCAGCCTGCACGGGGGCATGAGGGAAGGCAGGGCATCACCACTGCCGCCTCGCGGGGAGAACAAGATGAACAAGACGAATAATCATCAGTACTACTACTGGATAAGTCGGGGAGCGGGAATGTGTGCGGTGGGCGCGGGTGTTCTGTTCACCGCGGTCACCGCCCGCGCCGCAGGCGACACCATCAATCCGGTGATCCTGCTCGCGGACGCACCCATGCCCGCGAGCGGGGCGGAAGGCTTCGGGGCCTTCAGCGCGCCGGTTGCTGAGGAGTCGCCTGCTGCAGGTTCGCCTGCTGCAGGCACCTTATCGAAAACTGATTCGGACTCCGATTCAACCATCCTGGCGAGCGACGTTTCTACCGTGTTCGCGCCGAACGATTGCATTAGCCGTACGACAGGCAGCGCGTGTTTTCGAGGCAACGGCGGCGGCCACGGCGGCTCGGGGTCGTCGAGCGGCAGCAACGGAAGCAGCGGCGGCGGCGCGGGCGCCGCTACGGCCAGCACGGGAGGGCTTGGCCGCAGCGGCAGTTCTGGCGTAGGAGGGACGGGACCGAGCGGTTCGGGAGGCGGTTCCAGCAACTCCGGCGGCGGGAAAGGCGGTGGTGGCAACAACGGCGGCGGCAACAACGGTGGTGGTAACAACGGCGGCGGCAACAGCGGTGGCGGCAACAACGGTGGCGGCAACAACGGCGGTGGCAACAACGGCGGCGGCAGTTCAGGCGGGTGTGGCTGTGGCAGCCACGGCGGATCGGCGAGCGGCCCATCGGGCGGATTCGGCGGCGGCTTTGGCGGGGGTTTCGGCGGCTTCGGCGGTGGTTTCGGAGGTGGATTCGGCAAGGGTGGACCGTCGGGCGGCCCGGGCGGCGGGTACGGCGGCGGACACGGTGGCGGCCATGGCAGCGGTCATTGAGCCTGTACGGCGGTGCAGGCAAACCGCTGCAGCCACCCCGATCTGGCGCGATGGCCAGGCGCGCCAGTCCTGGCGTCGGCGGCGGCGTCCCGGTCCCCCGGCCGGGCACCGCCGCCGTGGGCCGGTCGCCGGATGCGCGATACGCGTGGCGTTCCCACGCGGCCATGCGGGCTGTCTGCTCGCGATACGCAGGCGCCGGCGATGACCGCGCGCGAGAAGCGCGTACCTCAATCGCTCGTTACAACATCTCCAACGGACGCTTGCTGCGCGGCGGCTTGAAATAGGCGTCGAGCGCCGCGTGCTCTTCTGCGCCGAGCACGAGATCGAGCGCCGCGCGGTTGTCGCGCACGTGCTCCACGCGTCCTGCCTTCGGAATCGCACAGACCCCGCTTTGACCCAGGACCCACGCCATCGCCACGCGATACACCGAGACACCGTGCGCATGAGCGATGTCGTCGAGCGGCGAGCGCCTGGGCAGGCGCGCGTGATCGACGGGGCTATACGCCATCACCGGCATGCGATGCGCGGCGCTCCACGGCAGCAGGTCGAATTCGGCGCCGCGCCGCGCGATGTTGTAGAGGATCTGGTTGGTCGCGCACGCGTCGCCGCCGGGTGTGGCGAACAGTTCCTCCATGTCGTCGGTGTCGAAGTTGCTCACGCCCCAGTGGCGGATCTTGCCCGCGCGCACGAGCGCTTCGAACCCTTCGACCGTCTCTTCGAGCGGCACGCCGCCACGCCAGTGCAGCAAATAAAGATCGAGCCGGTCCGTGCCGAGGCGTTTCAGGCTCGACTCGCACGCGCGCACCACGCCGTTGCGGCTCGCGTTGTGCGGATACACCTTGCTCACGAGAAACACTTCGTCGCGCAAACCCTGCAAGGCCTCGCCGACGAGGCGCTCGGTCGCGCCGTCGCCGTACATCTCGGCGGTGTCGATGAGCGTCATGCCGAGCGCCACGCCCTCGCGCAACGCGGCGATTTCCGCCGCGCGATGCGCGCTGCGCTCGCCCATTTCCCACGTGCCCTGCCCGAGCTTCGGAATGCGTTCGCCGTCCCGCAATGCGACGCTAGCGATATCGGTCGTCATGATCTCCCTTTGCGCGCTGCAACGGCGCTGACTGGCAACGAACGGCCAGTGTATCGCCTCGCGCGCAATGCGGTCATACGCACTCTCGCAAGCCGTTCATTTCCGTGATCGCACGCCGATGACATAAAATTGCCGTTCGCCTTTCATGCACGCCTCCCATGAACGCACCCACGGAAGACCGCTGGCGCGACCTGCGCCCGGACCCGGACAACGACACGCCGCTCTATCTGCAGCTCGCACGCAAGCTGAGCGTCGCGATTCACGACAATCGCTGGAACGCGGGCGAAGCCCTGCCTTCGGAACGCGTACTCGCGGAGTCTCTCGGCGTTTCGCGCATCACGGCGCGCAAGGCGATCGCGCTGCTCGTCGAGCAGGGCCTGATTCGCCGCACACAAGGCGCGGGCAGCTTCATCACGCCGCGTATTGAAGACCCGCTCTCGCGCCTCACGAGCTTCAGCGAGATGCTGCGCCAACGCGGCTTCACGCCCAGCTCGCGCTGGCTCTCGCGTGAAATCCAGCCCGCGAGCCGCGACGAGGTGATCCAGCTCGGCCTTTCGCCGGCAGCCGCCGTCACGCGCCTGAAGCGCCTGCGTCTGGCCGACGGCATCGTCATGGCCGTCGAGAACTCCACCTTCCCCGCCGCGCTGATTCCCGACCCGAACGCGATCGGCGACTCGCTCTATAGCTTTCTCGAACAGCGCGGACTGTCGATCGTGCGCGCGCTGCAACACTTTCGCGCCGTGAATGCGAGCGAGGAAATCGCGCGGCAGATGAGTATCGCGCCCAACGAGGCGCTGCTGCTCATCACGCGCGTGGGCTACACCGCCGATCAGCGCGCCATCGAACTCACCGATACGTACTGCCGCAACGACTACTACGATTTCGTCGCGGAATTGCGCAAGTAGCTTGCTAAAACGCGCGCAGGCGCGTGATCGCGCCTGTTTGCGCCTGTTCGTTCTACCGCGCGCTCCACACCGGCGCATCGCTGCCGATCGGAACCGGTGGCCGCGCGTGAAACGCGGGTGTGAGTTCGAGCCGTTCGGCGGGCGCCACCGCGCGCACGCGTCCGAACGGCGACTCCATTTCCTCCAGACAATCGGCGAGATCGGCGACGCCCACGTCGGGCACGCGTTGGCCGTCTTCGAGCGTGCCCATCGTCTGCAGCCAGCGACCCGTTTGCGCGAGCGAAAGGCGCACGTGCCAGCTGCCGCCTTCACGTGCGCGCCGCGCGAGCGCGACCATCGCGCCGAATGCCGCGAGATACCCAGTGGCGTGATCGAGCGCCTGACACGGCAGCGGACGGGCCTTGGCGAATGGCTGCGCGGTTTCGCGGCCGCCGTTGTCCTGCTTTGCGGCGGCGGCGCTCTCGGCCCACACAATCCCGCTCGCCGACTGCACGAGGCTGTCGAAACCGCGCCGCTCGCGCCACGGTCCGCGATGCCCATACGCACTGATCGACACGCACACGATGCCGGGCCGCAACTGCGCGAGCGCTTCGGGTGCGAAGCCGCGCGCGGCGAGCGCGCCTGGCCGATAGCCTTGAACGAACACATCGGCGCCCTGCACGAGCGCGCGCAACTGCTCGCACGCGGCATCGTCGCGCAGGTCGAGCGTGGCCGAGCGCTTGCTGCGGCCGTTATCGATTACGAGCGGCGCGATGTTCGGCAGATGCGGACCGTTAATGAGCAGCACGTCCGCGCCGTGTTGACCGAGCGTGCGCCCCGCAACCGGCCCCGCGATGATGCGCGTGAAGTCGAGCACGCGCACGCCTTCCAGAGGACGCGCACCGGCGCCCGCTTGCGGCGACTCGGCGGGCGCGTCGCCAATACGTTCGATCTCGAAGAGCGGCAGGCTCGCCACCGCCTTCGCCTGCTCATGCGCGGCCCATTCGCGCGGCGCGCGCACGAGCGCGGCGCACAGGCCCGCTTGCGCGAGCGCGTCGTCAAGCGCCGCGCCTTCCCAGCCGAGGATCGCTCGCGCCACGGCGTCGCGGTCGTCCGCGCATTGGAGCACGCGCAGGATGCCCGCAAGGTGATGCGGAAAGTTCGCGTGCAACTGGATCCAGCGGCCGTCGCCGGTCGGGAAGTGGCCCGTTACGGGGTGACGGAGTTCCGTGGGCGGCTTGCCGTCCACGCTCAAATAACGTTCGCTGCGAAACGCGGCCAGTGCCCGGCGCACGTCGATCGCCACGCGCTGCTGCCGGCCCGAGCGCAATGCGTGCAGTTGCGCCGCCGCGAGCCCCGCCGCGCCAATGCTGGCCGCCGCGAGCGTGCCCACGCGAAAGATCGACGGCAGGCCCGGATCGCCGCCTTCCATATCGAGCCAGCCGAGCGCGGACGGGTCGCAGCCCGCCAGCATCCAGAGGTGTTCGAGCGCGTCGCGTGGCGTCATGGTGTGGAGTCCTTTTGCTAGGAGAGCGTGGAGAAAACGGGCTGAATTGATGTCACGAATCGTCGCGCCGCTCGAATCCTGGATCAATCTTGATTATCATGATCAACATAGATTGATTTCTCCGGTTCCAGGAGGTGAGCCACCATGTCGAGCTATATGACCGCGGAAGAAGCCGCCGCCGAACTCGGCATCAGCCGGGCCACGCTCTATGCGTATGTGAGCCGTGGACTCATCGCCTCGGCGCCCTCGCCCAATGGCCGCCACAACCGCTACGACGCCGCCGAGGTGCGGCGCCTCGCGCGCCGCAAGGCCGACGGCAAGCGCGCAGGCAAGGTCGCACAGAAAGTGCTCGACTGGGGCGTGCCCGTGCTCGAATCGTCGATCACGCTGATCGCCGACGGCAAGCTCTTTTATCGCGGGCAGGACGCCATCGCGCTCGCGCGCGAGGCTTCGCTCGAAGACGTCGCGGCGCTGCTCTGGCAATGCGCGCCGCGCCGCGTGCTGCAGGCGCCCGAGGCGCCCATCGCGGCCGCGCAATGGTCGGCATGGCTGAAGATCTGGAGTGGGCACACGCCGCTCGAACGTGCGCTCGTGCTGTTGCCGGCCGCCGCCGCGCAAATGCCGCGCATCTGGGCGCAGGGCCGCGACGCGCAAATCGACACCGGCGCGATGCTCATGCGTCTGCTCGCGGCGGCGCTCGTTTCCGCCGCGCCGTCGAACGAGCCACTGCACCGCCAGCTAGGCGAAGCGTGGGGCGTGCGTTCGCGCGCGCAATCCGACCTGCTGCGCGCGGCGCTCGTGCTGTGCGCGGACCACGAACTGAATGCCTCGACGTTCACGGTGCGCTGTATCACCTCGACCGGCACGCATCTGTTCGGCGCGGCAACGGGCGGCCTGGCCGCCCTGGCCGGGCCGCGCCACGGCGGCGAGACCACGCGCGTGGCCGCGCTCTTCGACGAAGCTGCACGCGCCGACGACCTGCATCGCTATCTGGCCGACCGCCTCGCGCCCGACGACCTCGGCGCGGCGGTGCCGCTGTCCGGCTTCGGCCACCCGCTCTATCCCGATGGCGACCCGCGCGCGCGCCTGTTGCTGGACCTGCTCGCACAGCGTGCGCCGGCGCGCTCGCCCATGGACGAAGTCGACGCGCTCGCCCAGGCCGTGGCCGAGACGAGCGGCGCGCGCCCGACGCTCGACTATGCGCTCGCGGCGATCGAACGCGTGCTGGGACTGCCGCGCGGCGCGGCGTTCACGCTGTTCGCCGCCGGCCGCGTGACGGGCTGGATTGCGCATGCGCTCGAACAGACCGCCGATGGCCGGTTGATCCGCCCGCGCGCACGCTATGTGGGGGAAATGGCCGGCGATGTGCGGCACGTTGGCAGGCACATCGCGTAACCGGAGCGAAAAGCAACGAGCAACACGCTCAACCCGCCGCGCGGACACCCCACTGCCCGCGCTGCGCCCAGTCGCGCAACGCCTCGCCGATGCGCGCCGCAACACTGCTCGCGCCCGCCGCGCGTACGCGCTCCATGTCGACGGGTGCGAAAGTCCGCGCCGGCGCTTCGGCGGTTGCGCCGCCCTGCGTCAGCACGAAGCGCGCGCCCTCGCGGCCCGCGCTCACGTGAACGCGCACGCCCGCCGCAAGCCCAATCGATTCGCCGGCGCGCAACCAGTAGTCGCCGGCGTCGCCCGCAATCGTGAGCCAGATTTCGCCTTCGCTCACATGCAATTGCATAGCCTCTGCGAGCCGCCAGGTTTCGACGGGCTCGCCGTGTTCCAGTTCGAAGATTCGGATTTCGCGCATTGCCGTGCTCCTTGCAGACTGGCCGCCGATCACCCTCGGGCGGCCTCCGGAAGGCTTGCTGATCAGGACTTGAAGCGCCTTCCCGGTAGGAGCATTATTGCGGTCAGTGACGCACGATCCCATGCACACTTCCGAACAGTTCATCTGGAACTGTGCAGTAAAAAAACCGAACAGTCACGTACCCTCCGAGACCCAGATGAAACTCGAACTCGACCGCGCGAGCGATGTGCCGCTCACCGAACAGATCGTCACCGGCGTACAGACGTGGATTCGCTCGCGCGCGGCGCACCCGGGCTCGCGCCTGCCGTCCATCCGCCAGTTCGCCGCCGACTACGCGATCAGCCGCTTTCCCGTGATCGAGGCCTATGACCGGCTGGTCTCGCTCGGCTATCTCGACTCGCGCCACGGCTCGGGCTTCTACGTGAGCGAGCACGCGCGCGCGGGACTCGCCGGCATGGGCACCTGCGACCTCACGAACGCCGCCGACGAGTCGGGCCATCTGCTCAGCCAGCTCGAACGCGCGGACGAATCGCTCCAGCTCGACAGCGGCTCGATCCCGCAGGCCTGGCGCGACATCGACGCGCTTGGCCAGGCGATCCGCCATGTGTCGCGCAGCGATCCCTCCAGCCTCGTCGACTACGGCACGCCAACCGGCGACGCCACGCTGCGCGAGCATCTGCGCAACCGGCTCGCGCCGCTCGGCATCGTGGCCGAGACGCAGCAGATCCTCGTCACCGAAGGCGCGAGCGAGGGCCTCGACCTGCTCATGCGCTACATGCTCAAGCCCGGCGACACGGTTTTCGTCGAAGACCCCGGCTACTACAACCTGTACGGTCTGCTGAAACTGCACGGCGTGCGCCTCGTGGGTATCCGCCGCACGGCGAGCGGGCCCGACATCGACCATTTGCACGCGATGCTCGCGGAGCACCGCCCGCGCGCTTTCTTCGTCAACACGGTCTTCCACAACCCGACCGGCTCGACGATCTCGCCGCCGGTGGCGTTCCGCTTGCTGCAGCTCGCGCGCGAGCACCGCTTCACGATCGTCGAGGACGACATCTACGCCGATTTCCAGGCCGATCCCACCGACCGCCTCGCCGCGCTCGACCAGTTCGAACACGTCGTGTACGTGGGCGGGCTCTCAAAAACGCTCTCCTCGGCGCTGCGCGTGGGCTACGTGGTGGCCAACGCAGCGATCGTGCGCGACCTCGCGGCCATCAAGGCGCTGACCACCATCAGCGGCTCGCGCTTCACGCAGGCCGTGGCCGCCACGCTGCTCGAGCGCGGTGCGTACCGCAAATACCTCGAACGGCTGCGCCGGCGCATCGCCGAGGCGCAGGGGTCGGCCACGCGCACGCTCGAAGCGCATGGGTGGGAGCTGTTCGGCGGCGCGGCAGCGTCGCCCGCGGCACGCGGCTACGCGCAAACGGGCGGCAAGTTCGTCTGGGCGCGCGTACCGCACGTGGAGGATTCGGCGCGGCTCGCGGCCTGCGGCGAGCCGCTCGGCGTTGCGGTCTCGCCGGGCAGCCACTTCCGCCCGCATGGCGAGGCGAGCCCGTGGATTCGCATCAACGTGGCGCTCACGCTCGACCCGCGCGCGCAGGCGTTCTTCGCGGCGGCGCCGCGTCTGCCCGGATAAGCGCGCAGGCTTGGCAAATGCGTGGCAGCGGGCCCTGCGGTCTGCGCGCGCACGCCGTTTTCCCTACAATGGCGCTTGCCTGCGCGCCCCACTCCTCGCCCATGTCCGAATCCACTGCTGCATCCAGCACCGCCCCGTCGCCCCGCTCGTTGTCCGTGATGCTGTGGCTCGTCGCCACCGGCTTCTTCATGCAGACCCTCGATTCGACCATCGTCAACACGGCCTTGCCGGCGATGGCGAAGAGTCTGGGCGAATTACCGTTGCGCATGCAATCAGTCGTGATCGCGTATTCGCTCACCATGGCGGTGATGATTCCCGTATCGGGCTGGCTCGCGGACAAACTCGGCACCCGGCGTGTGTTTCTCGGCGCGATTTTCGTATTCGCGGTCGGCTCGCTCCTGTGCGCGAGCGCGCATACGCTGAACCAGCTCGTGGTCTCGCGCGTTGCACAGGGCGTGGGCGGCGCGATGCTGCTGCCGGTCGGCCGGCTTGCCGTGCTGCGCACGTTTCCCGCCGAGCGCTATCTGCCTGCGCTCTCGTTCGTGGCGATTCCGGGGCTGATCGGCCCGCTCATCGGTCCGACGCTCGGCGGCTGGCTCGTGCAGATCGCCTCGTGGCACTGGATCTTTCTCATCAACGTGCCGGTGGGCGTGGTGGGGTGCGTGGCCACCTTCATCTTCATGCCCGACAGCCGCAACCCCGACACGCCGCGCTTCGACCTGCCGGGCTACCTGCTGCTCGTCATCGGCATGCTCGCGATTTCCTTCGCGCTCGACGGGCGCAGCGAGTTCGGCATCCAGCACGCCACCGTGCTCGTGCTGTTCATCCTCTCGCTCGCCGCGTTCGTGGCCTACGGTCTGCACGCGGTACGCACGCCGCAGCCGATCTTTTCGCTCGATCTCTTCAAGATCCACACCTTCAGCGTGGGCCTGCTCGGCAATCTGTTCGCGCGCATCGGCAGCGGCGCGATGCCGTATCTGATTCCGCTGCTCCTGCAGGTGGCGCTCGGCTACACGGCATTCGAGGCCGGCCTCATGATGCTGCCCACCGCCGCGGCGGGCATGTTCTCCAAGCGCCTCGTGACGTACCTCATCATGCGTTACGGCTACCGCAGCGTGCTGGTCTCGAACACCGTGCTCGTGGGCCTCATGATGGCGAGCTTCGCGCTTTCCACGCCTAACGAGCCGTTGTGGATGCGTATCGCACAACTGGCGATTTTCGGCGGCGTGAACTCGATGCAGTTCACGGCGATGAACACGCTCACGCTCAAAGACCTGGGCACCGGCGGCGCGAGCAGCGGCAACAGCCTCTTCTCGCTCGTGCAGATGCTCTCGATGAGCCTGGGCGTCACCGTCGCGGGCGCGTTGCTTACGACCTTCACGGGCATCATGGGCCACAAGACAGGCGAGAACGTAATTCCGGCCTTCCACGCGACGTTCATTTGCGTGGGCATCATCACGGCAGGGTCGTCGTGGATCTTCGCGCAGCTCTCGTCGGACCTGCGGCGCACTGCGAAAAAGACCGATCCGTCCGAGCGGGCCTGATACGCCGCGGCCGCTGCAGCGGTCGTTGCAGTTGGATCGCCGGGCGGCGGCGCGCGCACCGCAAAGGTGCGGCGCGCCTCGCGGCCGTGCGTCGCCGGCGTTCGCGCGGCGTTCAGGCACCAACACAGGAACATCGCGGGCACCGTCCCGAAATAGCGCGTGCGCCAACACACAGGCCAATGGCCGCGGGACTTGGGACTTGCATACTTTTTGCTGTCCTATCCTGTAAACTTGACGCTCACGCGTCCCGCCCGTCCGTCCCGCGTGCCATCGAAACGAAATGACCAGCATGATCGACATCGATCCCCCCGGCTTCCAGTCTCGCCCCATTGCCGGCGAAGAAGGCGCCCGCCGCACCGTGCTGTACGGCGGCTACACCGTCTTCAGCGTGTTCCAGCCCGTGTTTTCGGTCGCGCACCGGCGCGCGATCGGCTATCACGCGTCGCTGCGCGCGCATGACGAGCAGGGTCAGCAGGCGCCGTCGCAGGAAGTGTTCACGCAGGCGGCGCGCCGCGGCGACCTGCTCGAACTGGGGCGCCTCGCGGAATCGCTGCATCTGGGCAACTTCAATGCGTTCGATTCGCATGACGAATGGCTCTTTCTGAGCCTGCATCCGGCCGCGCTGATGGACACGAGCTACGGCGACGCCCTGCTCGCCGGCCTCAAGGCGCTCGGCCTGCAGCCGCAGCGCGTGGTGCTCGAAGTGTCGGAGCAGGCAGGCGGCGAGAATTCGCGCTTCGCGGAAATCATCGACGGATTGCGCAAGGCGGGCTTCGTGATCGCGCTGGACGGCTTTGGCGCGAAGCATTCGAACATCGACCGTGTGTGGCAGCTGCGGCCCGACATCGTCACGCTCGACCGCAGCCTGCTCGCCCAGGCGAGCCGCCATGCGCATATCGAGCGCGTGCTGCCGGGGCTTGTCTCGATGCTGCACGAGTCGGGTCAGCTCGTGCTCGTGGGCGGCCTTTCGACCGAGCGCGACGCGCTGATCGCGCTGGAGAGCAACGCCGACTTCGTGCAGGGCGCGTATTTCGCGCGGCCCGACGTCGAGCCGGTGCCGCCGGCCAAGGCCGCGCAGCTCATGGACGATCTATCGGCGCGCCTGCGCGAGCGCGTGGCCGCGCGCGAGCGTTCGCAGTCCGCGCGTCTCGCGCCGTATGTGAACGCCATCGAAGCGGCGGCGAAACAGCTTGCCGAGGGCGTGAACATGAGCGACGCGACGCTGCCGCTGCTCGGCCTCGACGACACGGCGCGCTGCTTCCTGCTCGACGCGTCGGGCCGCCAGATCGGCGACAACGTGCTGCCCGACGGCCGCACGTCGCAACGCGCCAAGCGCTTCCGGCCGCTGCTGCATTCGGAAGGCGCGAGCTGGGAGCGGCGGCCCTACTTCATCGGTGCGATGAAGGCGCCGGGCCGCGTGCAGTTCACGCCCCCCTATCTGTCGATCAACGAGGCGCACCTGTGCGTCACGGCGTCGGTCGCCGTGCAGACGGAACACGGCGTGCAGGTGCTGTGCGTCGACATCAACTGGGACGCCGCCTTGCGCGGCTAGCGCGGCTGACTAGCGTTCACGCCTGGGTTCAGGCCACGACGAGAGGCTGCGCGAGCAGCGTCGCGCAGTCGTGCGTGGTGAACGCTTGCGCGGTGACACGGAGCGTAGACACGCACGCCGCGCCGTCGCTCGAGGCGAGCCGGGCGAGCAGCTTGCGCACGGCATCGCCGCCGAAAGCCCGGTTGGCCGCCTGGAGCGCGCTCCCCTCTTCCATTGCCGCGACACAAACGACGGGCTCGGGCAACCCGTAGCGGTCGTCGCGCACATGCAGCCACGCCGCGAGCGCACCGTCCTGCGCGACGAGCGCCACGCCCGGCTCGCCGTCCAACGCGAGCGCCTCGGTGCGCAGGATGCGCGCGGGCGGCGCCACCTGCGTGCCGTGACGATGAGCGGCTCCGGCCACGCTCGACGCGACCAGCGCCGTTGCCGTCACGCCCAGCAAGTCCATCAATCCCACGCGATCCTGCGCATGCAGCACGTCGCGCAATCGCTCAGCCGTGCGCGCGTGCTGCACTTTGTCGGCAGGAGCCGCTTGCGGCGCGGCCTCGCGCGCGAGCCGCACACGGGCGCGCCGCACGATCTGCCGGCAATGTTCGTTCGTGCAGCCGGTGAGCGCGCCGATCTGCGCGTAGTCGCAGTCGAAGGCCTCGCGCAACACGAACACCGCCTGTTCGAGCGGTGCCAGCCTTTCGAGCAGGAGCAGCAGCGCGTCCGAAAACCGCCGCGCGCGCAATCCCGCCTCTTCCGCCGAGGGCGCCGCGTCGTCGAGCCATGCAGCTTCGTGTTCGCCCGCATTCTCCCGGCGCAAGCGCCGCAGCCGGTCGATCGCGAGGCGCACCGTCACCGTGGCGAGCCACGCCTGCGGCGCGCGCAACGCTTGCGCGTCGGCGTCGCGCCAGCGGAACCATGCGTCCTGCACGACATCCTCGGCCTCCGCGCGGCTGCCCAGCACGCGCGTTGCCAGCGCAAGGAGCCGCCCGCGCGCCTCGCCGAAGGCGGCGGCGCGGCGCGCGTCAGTCCATGCCTGTTCGCGAGGCCCGGCTGCCTCGCCCACTGGGGTCGCAGCCTCATTGCGCCCAGCGCCCTCCAGACTTGTTCCTTCGATAGTGTCGATCGCCTGCGTCATTCGCTTCGCTCCTTCGCCATGCGTGCCCGATCCCGCCCGTTTCCCTCATGACGTTCGGCGCAAGGCCGGCGTGACAGCCCCACGCAAAAATATTCTCGTCACGCGACGGCTTCGCCGGGCGTCATGGCAGCTGCGGCGCGATCGCGCCGCCAACGCCAACAGCCGTCAACGGAAAAACGCGAGGCCACTCATGCCATCCTTTGCACTGAATCATGCAGCAATGCCGCCAAGCGCGCTCAATCTCGTCCCGACCGTGATCGAAACGTCGGGGCGCGGCGAGCGTGCCTACGACATCTACTCTCGCCTCTTGCGCGAGCGCATCGTGTTCCTCGTTGGGCCGGTGACCGAGCAAAGCGCGAGCCTCGTGGTCGCGCAACTGCTCTTTCTCGAAGCGGAAAACGCGGACAAGGACATCAGCCTCTATATCAACTCGCCGGGCGGTTCGGTGTACGACGGACTCGCCATTTACGACACGATGCAGTTCATCAAGCCCGATGTCTCGACGCTGTGCACGGGTTTCGCGGCCAGCATGGGGTCGTTCCTGCTCGCAGCGGGCGCGCACGGAAAACGCTTCGCACTACCCAATGCGCGCATCATGATCCATCAGCCTTCGGGAGGCGGCCAGGGCACCGCTGCCGATGTCGAGTTGCAGGCACGCGAGATCCTTTACCTGCGCGAGCGCCTGAACGCGATGCTCGCCGAGCGCACCGGACGCGGTATCGAGCAGATCGCCCACGACAGCGATCGCGACAATTTCATGTCGGCGCAGGCGGCCGCGGACTATGGCCTGATCGACCGTGTGCTGACGTCGCGCGAAGAGCCGCTACTGCGCTAGGGAGCGGTGTGGGCGCAGGCGGCTCGCGCTCTCACGCGAGCCGCACGGCGAGCCACGCCGCCAGCACGCCCTTGTACTCGGCGACCAGCAGCTTGCGTTCTTTCGGTTTCGCCGCGGCGTAGAGCGGGTTGAGGCTCTTGATGACCTGCAGCATGACTTCGGCCACGCGATAGGCCTCGTCGGACGAAAGCGCCGGCTGATAACGCAGGAAGAGCGCCGTGAAACGCTGGCGCAGCAGATTGCGCACGGCCGCATCGCGCTTGAAGCCGAGCGGCACGGAAAGCAGGGGCAAATACGCGGGATAGTCGTGCATCAGATCGACCATCAGGTCGAACAGGCGCTCGACCAGTTGCGCCAGCGGCAGCTTGCCCGCATCGTCGTGCGCCGCGATGAGCGCACTCCAGCGCGCGTCCATTTCGTCGCCGTAGCGTTTGCGCAGCGCCAGCGCCAGCGCCTCCTTGTTCGGGAAGTACTGGTACGCCGCGCCCACCGAAACGCCCGCCTGCTGGGCGATCTGCGTCATCGTCGCCGCTTCGAAGCCGCGCTCGGCAAAGGCTTCGCCCGCGGCTTCGAGCAGCGTGTCTACGGTGCGCGCCGCGCGTTCCTGACGCGGCACGCGCCGTGCGTTTTCGCGTGCGTCTTCCTTTTGCGCCTCCTTGCGCGCGAGCGGGTCTGCCGCCATATCTGAAGCCTCCTTCACATTCGTGTATGATTATGTGAAGCCATCCTCACATATAGGTGAACCATGACGCAAGCACTTTCACTGAACGCGCGCACCACGGCGCTCGTGATGATCGACCTCCAGCACGGTATCGTCGGCCGCCAGGTCGCGCCCTATAGCGGCGCACAGGTCGTGGCCAAGGCCAAGCCGCTCGCCGACGCCCTGCGCGCCAAGGGCGGCACCGTCGTCTGGGTCCACGTGCTCCTGAACGAGCTGCTCGCGCTGCCCGCCGACGCGCCCGGGCGCACGCCCGACACGCCGCCCGCACCGGCCGAGGCCTCCGAACTCGTGCCCGAGATCGGCGCGCAAGCCGGCGACGTGATCGTCGCCAAGCGCCAATGGGGCGCGTTCTACGGCACCAATCTCGAGCAGCAGTTGCGCCGCCGCGGCATCGACACCATCGTCATCGGCGGGATCGCCACGAACTTCGGCGTCGAATCCACCGCGCGCGCGGCGTTCGATCTCGGCTTCAAGCTCGTGTTCGTCGAAGACGCCACTTCGGGCCTGAACGAAGAGATGCATCACTTCTCGTTCAACAAGCTGTTCCCGCACATTGGTCACGTGCGCTCGACGCAGGAAACCATCGCCGCTTTTGCGTAAATCACTTCGCGCAAAACAAAAAAGCCCTCGATTCGCATCGAGGGCTTTTTGCATGTGCCGCAGCCATTGCGGCACATCGAACAGGACTTCGTATTACGCGAAACTCACGCGAAGTTTTGCGCTGCGAAGTTCCAGTTCACGATGTTCCAGAACGCTTCGACGAACTTCGGACGTGCGTTGCGGTAATCGATGTAGTAAGCATGTTCCCACACGTCGATCGTGAGGAGCGCCTTGGCGTCGGTCGTGAGCGGCGTGGCGGCGTTGCTGGTCGACACGATGTCGAGCGAGCCGTCGGCCTTCTTCACGAGCCACGTCCAGCCCGAACCGAAGTTGCCCACTGCAGCCTTCGTGAAGGCTTCCTTGAACGCGTCGTAGGAGCCCCACTTCGCGTTGATCGCGTCGCCGAGCGCGCCCGACGGTGCGCCGCCGCCCTGCGGCGAGAGGCTGTTCCAGAAGAACGTGTGATTCCAGATCTGCGCCGAGTTGTTGAACACGCCACCCGACGACTTCTTGACGATCTCTTCGAGCGACAGGTTTTCGAACTCGGTGCCCGGGATCAGATTGTTCAGATTCGTGACGTAAGCCTGGTGGTGCTTGCCGTAGTGGAACTCGAGCGTCTCTTCCGACATGTGCGGAGCGAGGGCGTTCTTCGCGAACGGCAGCGGCGGGAGCGTAAATGACATGATGCGGTTCCTTCGTCGTGTTATGGGGAGTTCTGCGTGAAGTTCTGCAAATTCGCCGGCATGGAGCACTCGATTGTAGGCGAGTTGGAATAACCCCGCAAACGCGCGGCCTTTATGCCGGATATCGTTTGCGCGGGGCTTTCGCGCATGAACCGCTAAGCGGTTTTGTGCCGATTCCCCGCTTCATGGGTGCCGTGCTGCACCGATTGCACAGCACGTGATGCTCGACACAATGACGCTCGAACAGCACTTTGCGAAGCCATGCGATCCAAGCCGGTTTTGGGCGCAAACAAGACGGCTGCAATCGCGTTGCAATCTTCGCGCAATCGACATGCAAACTTCCTGCAACGAGACTGCCACAATCGCTCGCCGCCGCGATTTATCGTCGTGGAGCAGGCGATCGCGCCGGTTCTTCCTTGGGCAGCAAACAGCGAGCCTGCTTCAGAAACCGTCAGCGAGGCGCGGCTGGACATCGGCGAGCGCAACGTCGGCGCTGCCTTGCGCGAGGTGCACCGTAAGCCGCTTGCCAGGCTTTAGCGTGGCGGGCGAGCGCACGGCCGCGCCGCTTTGCGCGTCGAGCAGCGCTGCATAGCCGCGCTCGAACGTGCGCTGCGGACTCAGCACTTCGAGCCGCGCCGTGAGTTCCGATACGCGCGCCGCTTCGCGCTCGCGCGTGCGCGCGAACGCGCCGTCCAGACGCCGGCCAAGCGACTCCAGTTGAGCGCGCTGCGCGGCGGCGTCGGGCCGCGCGCGCTGCCAGCGCATCTGCATGACGTTCAGGCGCGCACG
The DNA here is from genome assembly GCF_905220195.1 of Paraburkholderia sp. J8-2. NCBI lineage: Bacteria > Pseudomonadati > Pseudomonadota > Betaproteobacteria > Burkholderiales > Burkholderiaceae > Paraburkholderia > Paraburkholderia sp. J8-2. The sequence goes on along the minus strand of NZ_CAJMZA010000005.1, from coordinate 198,781 downwards.
GGCCTCGGCGGTGGCGCGGGAGCCCGCCGAGGCGAGCCGTATCGTCAATTGGCGCAAATGCGTGCGCTGCTGCGCAAGGCGCTCGACGGGAGAAACGAGCCGGCGCGCCAGCCAGTCGAGCTGCTGCGAGCGCCGCTCGAGCAGGCGGCCGAAATCGCGCGCGAGCGCGGCATGGCGCTGGTCGAGGTCGCGCAGCAGCAGCGTGCGCTGCGGGCTGACGAGTTCAGCCGCGCCAGTGGGGGTCGGCGCGCGCATGTCGGCGGCAAAATCGGCAATCGTGAAATCGGTTTCGTGCCCTACGCCGCTCACCACGGGAATGGCGCTAGCCGCAATCGCGCGGGCCAGCGCTTCGTCGTTGAATGACCACAGGTCCTCGATCGAGCCGCCCCCGCGGCACAGCACGAGCACGTCCACTTCGTTGCGCGCGTTCGCGGTCTCCAGCATTGTCGTAAGCTTTTCGGCCGAGCCCGCGCCCTGCACCGGCGCGGGATAGACGATCACCGGCACGTGCGGCGCACGCCGGCACAGCGTGGTGAGCACGTCGCGCAACGCGGCGGCCTGCATCGACGTAATCACGCCGATGGCGCGCGGATGCGAGGGCAGCGCGCGTTTGCGCTCGGGGTCGAAGAGCCCTTCGGCCTCGAGTTGCGCCTTCAGTCGCAGGAAGGCTTCGTAGAGCCGGCCCTGACCGGTGCGCCGCACGGCCTCGACATTCAGCTGGAGTTCGCCGCGCGGCTCGTACATCGTGACGAGTGCGCGCACTTCGATGCGGTCGCCTTCGCGCGGCGTGAATTCCGCGTACTGCGCGCGGCCGCGGAACATCACGCAGCGAATCTGCGCCTGCGCGTCCTTGATCGAGAAGTACCAGTGGCCGCTCGCAGCGCGCGTAAAGTTCGACACTTCGCCGGAAATCCAGGCAAGCGGGAACGTGCGCTCGAGCATCGAGGCAATCGCCCGGTTGAGCGCCGAAACCGGCACGACGACGTCGCCCGAGGGCGCGGAAGAAGCGGAGAATCGGTCGGATAGCATGCGAAAGGATGTGGAGAAACGTCGGCCGGACAGACGATAGACCGTTCGGGGGGCGGCAGTCCAGCACGAATGAGAACCGGCTCGCAAGCCCCGTGAAGTGTCCACATCGACGCTGTCATGCGGCAAGATGACCGCGCCCGGCCCGCAAACGCCGCAAAAATATCCCATCCCATTGATTTCTATACGTTTTTTATCCCTATAACATCCTTACATGCCGATGGAGAGGCCGAAGAATGGGCCTTTCAGCCTTCCCGGGACCGACTTCTCCACAAAGTTATCCACAGGCGGCGATTTTTCGGGCGTTTCACACACCTTGCACGCAACCGACAATTGCGTGCGCCAGCCAACTTGCCGCGTGGCGCCTACCCGCGCTAGAGTGCCGGGTTCACGACCGCCTGCGCCGCGCCGCGCGAAGCGCCAGGCGCTCGCCTACGCAGGTCAATCGTCTGCCGTCTTGTTTGTCGCTCACCTCGAACCGGAGAACCGACCCGATGCCCGCCCTGCCTGACTGCTCCCCGCATGCCGCGTGCGGCGCTTCGCGCGCAAATTGCCGATGAGCGGCCCTGTCTCCCGTCTGAAGGCGCGCGCCGAAGCGCAGTTTGCGCACGCCTGGCAACGCCGCGGCGCGCTCGCCTGGGCGCTTACGCCGCTCGCCGCCGTGTTCGCCGCCGTGAGCGGCGCGCGCCGCGCCGCCTTCGCGGCGGGCTGGCTCAAGCGCGTGCGCGTGGGCGTGCCTGTGGTCGTGGTCGGTAACGTGACCGTAGGCGGCACGGGCAAGACGCCCACGGTGATCGCACTCGTCGAGGCGCTGCGCGCAGCGGGCTTCTCGCCCGGCGTGGTCTCGCGCGGATACGGCGCGAAAATCGCACGCCCGACACCCGTCACGGCGGACACGCCTGCGCGCCTTTGCGGCGACGAGCCCTTGCTGATCGCGCGCCGCACGGGTGTGCCCGTGTGGGTCTCGCCCGACCGCGTCGCGGCGGCCACGGCGCTGTGCGGCGCACACAGCGACGTCGACGTGATCGTGAGCGACGACGGCCTCCAGCACTACCGCCTCGTGCGCGACGTCGAGATCGTGGTGTTCGACCATCGCCTGGGCGGCAATGGCTTTCTGCTGCCCGCGGGCCCGCTGCGCGAGCCGCTTTCGCGCAGCCGCGACGCCACGCTGATCAACAATCCGTTCGAGCGCACGCTGCCGCCCTGGCCCAATACGTTCGCGCTCAAACTCGAACCCGGCGACGCCTGGCATCTCGCCAATCCGGCGCTGCGCCGCCCGCTCGCGCAATTTGCCGCTGGCGCGGACGCGCCGGGGCAAGGCGCCCGGCTGACGCCGGACGGGAAAGCGTCGCAGCCCGCGCTGCGCATCGTGGCGGCGGCAGGCATCGGTTCGCCGGAGCGCTTTTTTGCGACGCTGCGCGCGGCCGGCCTGGCGCCGCAAACCCTGCCGCTGCCCGACCACTACGCGTACGCAACCAACCCGTTCGCCGACGTCGCCGCCGACGCGATCCTGGTCACCGAAAAGGATGCAGTAAAATTGGGGGCCTGGAACGACGCGCGCATCTGGGTCGTCCCCGTCGAAGCCGCGCTCGATCATCGCCTCATTACCCTGGTTGTGGAGAAACTCCGTGGACGCTCGTCTGCTTGAAATCCTGGTCTGCCCGATCTGCAAGGGCCCGCTCAGCTATGACCGCGCCGCGCAGGAGCTGATCTGCAATGCCGACAAGCTCGCCTACCCGATCCGCGACGGCATCCCGGTCATGCTCGTCGACGAAGCACGTCAAACCGTGGAAGGCACGCCGGTCGACCCGCACGGGCCGGGCGCCGCGTAAGGCGCGCGGGCGGCGCGTCGCGCGCCGCCAGGCGGCCGTGCTCACTCACCCCGCTCATTTCGTTCATTTCGCATTCCCGGCTGGAAGCCAGGTCACGCGCGCCGCACCCGGCGCGCTGTCGTCTCCAGAGACGGTTTCCAGAACCGGTTATCCCAATCCCGTTTCCTGTCCTTGCCCCAACTGGCCATGACCGCTCCCGTGCAACCCTTCATCGCCGTCGTCCCGGCGCGCCTCGCGTCCACGCGGCTGCCCAACAAACCGCTCGCCGACATCGGCGGCAAGCCGATGGTGGTGCGTGTGGCCGAGCGCGCGCGCGACTCGGGCGCCCAGAAGGTGCTGATCGCCTCGGACGCCCAGAGCGTGCTCGACGCCGCACACGAGCACGGTTTCGAGGCTGTGCTCACGCGCGCCGACCACCCGTCGGGCACCGACCGCCTCGCCGAGGTCGCGGAACACTACGGCTGGAGCGACGACACGATCGTGGTCAACGTCCAGGGCGACGAGCCGCTGATCGACCCTGCGCTCGTGTGCGACGTTGCGTCGCACCTTGCTGCGCACCCCGAATGCGCCATCGCGACCGCAGCGCATCCGATCACGGCGCCCGAGGAGATCTTCAGCCCGAACGTCGTGAAGGTCGTACTGGACGCGCGCGGTGTGGCGCTCTACTTCTCGCGCGCGCCCATTCCCTGGGCCCGCGACGCCTGGCAGCCGCACTGGTCGCCGGCGCGCCTCGATCTCGGCGCAATGCCCGCCCCACCGGCTCCCGCGACCGTTTATCGGCACATCGGCCTGTACGCGTACCGCGCGAAATTCCTGCGCAGCTACCCCTCGCTCGCGCATTCGCCGATCGAGCAGGTCGAGGCGCTCGAGCAGCTGCGCGCGATGTGGCACGGCGAGCGCATCGCGGTGCTCGTGACGGCCGAAGCACCCGCGCCGGGCGTCGACACGCCCGCCGACCTCGCCCGTGTGCAGGCGTTATACCGGCCTTAATTCCGTCCGTGGGGTAAAAATCCCATGGCATAATCAATTGTTTGCGCGAGCCGTCTAAAGCCTTTGTGCGTCGGGGTTTCCCCGCTTTTCGGCACCGTCTTGCAGCGCCGCCCCGTGTCCAGAGCACGTCGTAGACACCGGGCGAAAGCCGCGCGGGACGGGCCGTCGCCCCCGCCAGCACTGCCTCGACGGCCGTGAGCGAACGGGCGAGGAGACGCACGACGCTAACGACGCTGTCCCACCCCACGTGGTGCAGCCGCCGCGCCGCAAGAATTCACACAGATCGGAGATTGTTCACATGCGTTTGATCCTGTTGGGCGCCCCGGGCGCGGGCAAGGGAACCCAGGCAAGCTTCATCAAGGAAAAGTTCGGCATTCCGCAAATCTCGACGGGCGACATGCTGCGCGCGGCCGTCAAGGCTGGCACGCCGCTTGGCCTCGAAGCGAAGCGATTCATGGACGCCGGCGAGCTCGTCACCGACGAACTCATCATCAATCTCGTGAAGGAACGCCTTCAGGAGCCCGACTGCAAGAACGGCTACCTGTTCGACGGCTTCCCGCGCACGCTGCCGCAAGCGGAAGCGATGAAGCAGGCAGGCGTCGCGATCGACTACGTGCTCGAGATCGACGTGCCGTTCGACGAGATCATCACGCGCATGAGCGGCCGCCGCATGCACCCGGGTTCGGGCCGCACGTATCACGTCAAGTTCAATCCGCCCAAGGTCGAGATGACGGACGACGTGACGGGCGAACCGCTCGTCCAGCGCGACGACGACAAGGAAGAAACGGTGCGCAAGCGCCTGGACGTGTACGTCGCCCAGACCAAGCCGCTCATCGCCTACTACAGCGACTGGGCCAAGCGCGGTGAGGAAAACGGCCTGAAGGCGCCGCAGTATCGCGCCATCTCGGGCCTCGGCAGCGTCGACGAGATTCGCGAACGCGCATTCGACGCGCTCAAGTAAGCGCTTCGCCGCCCCGTTAAAAGCACGATTCGAAGCCGGTTTTTTTCGGCTTTCATGCTGGTTTGCCTGCGGGCCGGCTGGCGCCGCACTCCTGAGATGACTCGGGACGCGACGCCAGCCGGCCCGCTTTGTTTTGCATAGCCTTGCGAGGGCTTCCGCTCTACGTGAGGCATAGCCCAATGACAGGAGACGAAACATGCAGATCCGCGGCAACGTATTTCTCATCACCGGCGGCGCATCGGGGCTCGGCGCGGCCAGCGCGCGTCTGATCGCGGCCGAAGGCGGCAAGGTCGTCATCGCCGACCTCAACGAGGACGCAGGCAACGCGCTCGCGAAGGAACTGGGCGGTGCTTTCGTGAAATGCAACGTCGCGAGCGAAGACGACGGCGCGCGCGCCGTGGCCGCGGCAACCGCGCTCGGCACGCTGCGCGGCCTCGTGAACTGCGCGGGCATCGCGCCCGCCGTCAAGACCGTGGGCAAGGACGGCCCGCATCCGCTCGACACGTTCTCAAAGACCATCTCGGTCAATCTGATCGGCACCTTCAACATGATCCGCCTCGCGGCCGCCGCGATCGCCCAGACGGCGGCGGGCGAAGGCGGCGAGCGCGGCGTGATCGTCAACACGGCTTCGGTGGCCGCGTATGACGGCCAGATCGGCCAGGCGGCCTACGCGGCATCGAAAGGCGGCGTCGTCGCCATGACGCTGCCGATCGCGCGCGACCTCTCGCGCAGCGGCATCCGCGTGATGACGATCGCGCCCGGCATCTTCGAAACGCCAATGCTGCTCGGCATGCCCAAGGAGGTACAGGATGCGCTCGGCGCGATGGTTCCGTTCCCCCCGCGCCTCGGCAAGCCGGATGAATACGCGATGCTCGTCAAGCAGATCGTCGAGAATCCGATGCTCAATGGCGAAGTGATCCGTCTGGACGGCGCGATCCGCATGCAGCCGAAGTAACGGCGCGCCCTCACCCGCGCGATAAAAAAAGCCCGCGAGATTCGTCGCGGGCTTTTTTGTCTGCGCTTTTCAACGAGGCGCTTCAGTCGTTGTCGAGCGTGCGTTGGCGCAGCTCATGCAACTGCGACTCGACCACGGTCGCGTCTTCCGCGTCGGGGCGCTCGTCAAGGTAGTGTTCGAGGTCTTCGAGCGCAGGCCGCAGATAGTCGAGCCGCGCATAAGCGAACCCGCGGTCGCGCACTTCCTCGATGTTGTCCGGCAGCAGAATCACGAGCCGCTGCTGGATGGCCAGCAGGCGCTGCCAGCGTTCGGTCTGCAGATACACAGACTTCAGGTTGCGCAGCATACGCGCGACGATCTCGCGGCGCGTGGCCGGTTCGAGCAACATGCGCAGCGCACGCGCCACGGAGTCGCCCGCGTTGGCCACGAACGGTTCGAGCATCTCCACCATGTCGGACTCGGTGAGCGTGCGGCCCGTGGTGGGATCGAGCATCTCGTCGCCTTCGGGCAGCGCGACGCGCAGCAGAAAATGCCCCGGAAACGACACGCCCTTCACCGGCAGTCCGAGCTGGGTCGCCATTTCCAGATACAGCACGGCCAGCGAAATGGGGATGCCGCGCCGGCGCTTGAGCACGACGTTCAGGTGGCTGTTTTCGGGGTCGAGAAAGTCGTTGAGGTTGGCCGCGAAGCCCAGCTCGCGGAAAAAGCAGCGGTTCAGCACGGCGACTCGCTGACGCACGTCCGCCCCTTCGGGCATGCGGCGTCGCACCCGCAACGCGAGTTCGTCGATCTCGGCGAGCGTGCCTTGCAGATCGAGATCGGGATACGCGTCCTGCGCGATTGCCAGCGCCGCCTCGGTGAGCGGCAGGCTCTCGTCGTCGGCAACGAGCGCGCTGAAATAATCCAGAACCCGCGTAGTCATCGTGGTCACTTCGCCCGCCTCTTGAAGTACGCGTATTTGAAGCCCATGAGCCAAAGCATACCGAAATATAGCGCCGCGAACAGGACGAGGCACGCACCGAGCAAGGCGATGCGCGCAAGCGGTTCATGCCGCAGCGCGATCCAGTCGTAGCTGATGGCGCACCAGTGCATCGCCCCTGCCAGCACGAGGCATGCCCCGAACAATTGCACGAAGAACGTCGTCCAGCCCGAGGACGGCATGTAGATGCCGCGGCGGCGCAGCCCGATGAAAAGCAGCAGCGCGTTCATGCAGGCGCCAAGGCCGACCGAGAGCGTCAGGCCCGCGTGCGAGAAGATCGGCACGAAGACGTAGTTGCTGATCTGCGTGGCGATGAGCACGCCCACACCGATCTTGACCGGCGTTTTGATGTCCTGGCGCGCGTAGAAGCCGGGCGCGAGGATCTTGATGAGAATGAGGCCGACCAGCCCCACCCCGTACGCCGCGAGCGCGCGGCCCGTCATGATGACGGACGTGGCGTCGAACTTGCCGTAGTGGAACAGCGTGGCCGTGAGCGGCTCGGCGAAGAAGAAAAGCGCGACGGCCGAAGGCGCGGCAAGCAGGAACGTGACGCGCAGGCCCCAGTCGAGCAGCGCCGAGTACTCGTGCGGATCGGCATCGACGTGCGCTTTCGAGAGGCTCGGCAGCAGGATCGTGCCGAGCGCCACGCCGAGCAGCGCCGTGGGGAACTCCATCAGACGGTCGGCGTAGTTGATCCACGACACCGCGCCGGGGCCGAGACGCGAGGCGATATTGGTGTTGATGATGAGGCTGATCTGCGCGACCGAGACGGCGAACATGGCGGGCACCATCTTCGCGAGCACGCGCTTCACGCCCCGGTGCGCGAGCGCCTTGAGCGGATTCAGGCCGATGCGCGGCATCATGTCGATGCGCTTCAAGCCCGGCAATTGCACGAGGAACTGCAGCACGCCGCCCACGATCACGGCCCACGCGAGCGCGTAGACGGGCTGCTTCATGTGCGGCGCGAACGCCACGGCCGCCGTGATGAACGAAACGTTGAGCAGCACCGGCGCGAACGCGGGCAGCGAGAATTGCTTATACGTGTTGAGCACGCCGGACGCGAGCGACGTCAGCGAGATGAACACGATATAGGGGAACATGATGCGCGTCATCGTGACGGCGAGCGGAAAAGCTTGCCCGTCGCTCTTCAAGCCCGATGCGACCACGATCACGACGAACGACGCGCCGAAAATGCCCAGCAGCGAGAGGATCGCGAGCGCCCAGGCGAGCACCGTCGACGTGGCGTCGACGAGTGCGCGCGTGGCGTCGTGGCCCTTCTGGTTCTTGAATTCCGCGAGAATCGGCACGAACGCCTGCGAAAAGGCGCCTTCCGCCGAGATGCGGCGCAGCAGGTTGGGAATGCGAAACGCGACGTAGAAGGCGTCGGTGTACTGGCTCGCGCCAAACGCGCGCGCAATCAGCGTTTCTCGGGCCAGACCGGTCACGCGCGACAGCAGCGTGAAGCCGCTGACTGTCAGCAGGGCTCGGAATAGATTCATGGGGCGGCTATTATACGGGCGCCTTCCGCTCAATCGCGGATGCGCGGCGCAACGGTCGACGCAAAAACCCACGCAATGGCGCAGGCAAACGCACCGATAAAAGGTAGGCAAAGACAAAGCGCGCTGATTGTGACCGCGTCGCGTTAAAGGCGTTCACCTCCTGTGGCGCTTGTCCTGGCTGAAAGGCGGCAATTGTCGTGGATTGCCACGCTTACGAGTCTGTTGCTATAATCGCAGATTCGAGTTCTCCCAGAGGACCCGAAGCGCGTCTTGGAAAGGGGGCACGAAGCTGCTCTGGCACAAAAGGCGCGGTCAGTTGAACAAACACTCAACTGGCAAATACCGTTTTGAACTCCCCGGCAGCGCTGCCGAAGGTTCAAATCCAGGCAAAGAGCGCTGGCCAAGCCCACGCTCCGCAATCACAAGGAATCGCAATGGCAAACTCCGCACAAGCACGCAAGCGCGCCCGTCAGGCCGCTAAGGCAAACTCGCACAACTCGGCACTGCGCTCGAAGTTCCGCACCGCCATCAAGGCTGTTCGCAAGGCAATCGACGCCGGCGACCAGGCAAAGGCTGCTGAAGTTCTGAAGGCATCGGGCAAGACGCTCGACATCATCGCCGACAAGAAGATCGTTCACAAGAACAAGGCCGCTCGCCATAAGAGCCGCCTGGCTGCTGCCGTCAAGGCCATGCAAGCCGCTCAGTAAGAGATTCGAACTGCCGGCCACGCTGGCAGCGCTCTCTTCGAGCTGCACGACAAAAAACCCGCTTCGGCGGGTTTTTTTGTTTCTGCCCGGCACACGACGGGCAACACCGCCGGCACAAAAAAACCCGCCGAAGCGGGTCCATTCATTGCCTCGGCTGCGCCGTTAGCGCACCGTGGCTTGCTGCGTGGCGTGATCGTGCGGCAGTTCGCACGCCTCGGTCACGACGAGGTCGTTGTCCTTCGCGAAGTTCATGACGAAATTGAAGGCCATCGGCTCGACGTCCTTCAAACGCGAGTCCAGCACGACGACTTTGAGGTCGCCGATCATTGTCGGGCGCACATAGAGCGAGTAGCGCAGATAGGCGTTCGGGCCGCGCGCATTGGCCGACGCTTTCGGACCGAAGCTCGACATGACCCCGGCGAGGCGCTCCGACCAGTCGCTCGGACGAAACTTCTTCCCCGCGCTGGTGATGCCTTGAATGAAGTATTCGGTTGGAGCTTCGTCGGCCATGCAGGAGTACCTGTGTGTGTAGCTGCTGGGTGCGTTTGCAGCATGTAACGGCGGCACGAGCGCTGCGCCCGCGCTGGTACCTCGCTGGTACCGCGCAACGCCGGCTGCGGGGATCGCCCGCCACCACGCGCATGGACAGTCCGATGGATAGGAAACGGCTGCCGCGCACCCCGCCTGGCGTTCAGTCTCGAAAATCGCCGCCGCCAAACGTCACAAGCAGGTCTCGCAACAGGATCGACGGGACGATTTCGCGGCGCACTGCCAGTCAGCGCACAGGCCGCTCCCGCGGGCTTGCCTGCCGTTGCCGCGAGGTGTCGCCACCTTGCCGCAGGTGTTGCCACCACACGTCCAGGGCCCGTTTGTCGTGCCTAAGAAATCTCTGGAATTATAGCGCACCGACCGTTTTGACGCAGTGCACACAAGGCACCTGAAAGGCTAAATCCGGGCCCTCTCGATGCTCGCGAAACCGCCGCGAAAGCTACCCCGAAAGCGCCACCCTCTCCACGTCAGGGCACCCTGCCTAATTTTTGGGCAACTCGTCAAAATGCGCAAAATCCTTTATGCTGCTTTGACTTACCACCAACCGCAGCGGCGTCGCCGGCCCAATCCTGCAGTTCGAGGCCGGATCGGGCGCCGTTTTTGTTTCATGACCTCCCGGACCATACGCCATTACCTGCAGTTCAAGGATTTCTCCCTTGACGAATATGAATATGTGCTGGAGCGCGCGCGCATCCTGAAGCGCAAGTTCAAGAACTACGAGACCTATCACCCGCTGCACGACCGCACGCTGGCGATGATCTTCGAGAAGAGCTCCACGCGCACGCGCCTCTCGTTCGAAGCGGGTATCTTCCAGCTGGGCGGCCACGCCGTGTTCATGAACACGCGCGACACGCAGCTCGGCCGCGGCGAGCCGATCGAAGATTCGGCGCAGGTCATCTCGCGCATGGTCGACATCATCATGATCCGCACGTTCGGCCAGGACATCCTCCAGCGCTTTGCCGAAAGCTCGCGCGTGCCGGTCATCAACGGTCTCACGAACGAGTACCACCCCTGCCAGGTGCTGGCCGACATCTTCACGTACTACGAGCATCGCGGCCCGATCCGTGGCAAGACCGTGGCGTGGGTCGGCGACGCCAACAACATGCTCTACACGTGGATCGAAGCCGCGCAGATCCTCGGCTTCAAGCTGCGGATTTCCACGCCGCCGGGCTATCCGCTCGATCCGGCGCTGGTCGCACCGGAAAGCAAGCCGTTCTACGAAGTGTTCGAGGACCCGCACGACGCCTGCGACGGCGCCGACCTCGTGACGACCGACGTCTGGACCAGCATGGGCTTCGAGGCCGAAAACGAAGCACGCAAGCAAGCGTTCGCCGACTGGTGCGTGGACGCGCCGATGATGGCTCGCGCCAACGCCGACGCGCTCTTCATGCACTGCTTGCCCGCGCACCGCGGCGAGGAAGTGAGCGCCGAGGTGATCGACGGCCCGCAGAGCGTGGTTTGGGACGAAGCGGAAAACCGCCTGCACGTGCAGAAGGCGCTGATGGAGTTCCTGCTGCTCGGCCGCTTGAACCACTGAATCTCGCCGCACGTCGCCATGAAAAAGCCGACCCGCAGGTCGGCTTTTTTGTGCCCGCTGCGCGCGGCTCGCGCGTCAGACCGTTTCGCCAAGCCGCCGCGCCAGCGACTTCAGGAGCGGTGCCACACGCTCGCGAAACACGTCGGGCCCCATCGACGAAGCCGGCCCGCTGCAGCTGAGCACGAGCCAGCGGCGCTCGCGCGGCTCGCGAAACGGCACCGCCACGGCGTTGACGTCTTCGTGCCAATCGCGAAACGAATAGCAGCACCCTTCCTTGCCAAACACTTCGATCTCGCGCTTTGCGGCCTCGACCAGCGCCGGTCCTTCGGCGCCCGCCGCCTTCTCCAGTTCCGCGAACAACGCCATGCGCACATCGATAGGCTGCACGGCCAGATACGCTCGGCCCATCGAACTCGTGAGCATCGACAGCCGCGAGCCTGAGGCGAGGCCCAGCGTGAGCGCCGTCTCGCTGCGGATGGTATCCAGATAGATCACGTCCAGACCGTCGCGACAACCGAGCGACACCGCGGCGCCCACCTCGCGCGCGAACGCGCGCATATGCGGGCGGGCGAGTTCGAGCGTGTCCGTGCCGGACAGCAGCGCAAAGCCGAGTGACAGCACCCCGGCGTCGAGCGCATATTTGCCGAGCGATTCGTCAAAACGCAGATAACCGAGCACGGTGAGCGTGTACGCGAGCCGGTTCACGGTTGCCTTCGGCAAACCCGTGCGCTCAACGAAGTCGCGATTGCCGAGCAGCGTCTCGCCTGGGCGGAACGCCCGCAGCAGGTCGAGCCCGCGGGCGAGCGCCACGACGAACTTGCGCTCGTCGATCGGACCCTCAGCCAGCGAAGAAGAAAAAGAGGAAGTCGTAGTCATTCCGGATGCAGACATGGGCGCCCTGGTGCTACACTAAAGTTAATTTGCAAAACATTGTTCCGCATAGTGGAACCAGAGTCAAGCGCAAATTCGCCCATCTAAAGGATTTGAGGAAAGGAGAGACACCATGGCCGCACACGCCCAGTTCCATTGGGAAGACCCGCTTCTGCTCGACCAGCAGCTCACCGAAGAGGAGCGCATGGTGCGCGACGCCGCCGCCGCGTACGCCCAGGACAAGCTTGCGCCGCGCGTGCTGGAAGCGTTCCGCCACGAGAAGACGGACGCCTCGATCTTCCGCGAGATGGGCGAAGTCGGCCTGCTCGGCCCGACGATTCCCGAGCAATACGGCGGCCCGGGCCTGAACTACGTGAGCTACGGCCTGATTGCGCGCGAAGTGGAGCGCGTCGACTCGGGCTATCGCTCGATGATGTCGGTGCAGTCGTCGCTCGTGATGGTGCCGATCTTCGAATTCGGCTCGGAAGCGCAAAAGCAGAAGTACCTGCCCAAGCTCGCCAGCGGCGAGTGGATCGGCTGCTTCGGTCTTACGGAGCCGAACCACGGCTCGGACCCGGGCAGCATGGTCACGCGCGCGAAGAAAGTGAACGGCGGCTACTCGCTCTCGGGCGCGAAGATGTGGATCACGAACTCGCCTATCGCCGACGTCTTCGTCGTCTGGGCGAAGCTCGAGGAAGACGGCAAGGACGACATTCGCGGCTTCATCCTCGAGAAAGGCTGGAAGGGTCTCTCGGCGCCCGCCATCCACGGCAAGGTCGGCCTGCGCGCCTCGATCACCGGCGAAATCGTGCTCGACGAAGTGTTCGTGCCGGAAGACAACATCATGCCGGGTGTGAAGGGCCTGCGCGGTCCGTTCACCTGCCTGAATTCGGCGCGCTATGGCATCGCCTGGGGCGCGCTCGGCGCAGCGGAGTCGTGCTGGCACACGGCGCGCCAATATGTGCTCGACCGCAAACAGTTCGGCCGCCCGCTCGCGGCAAACCAGCTGATCCAGAAGAAGCTCGCCGACATGCAAACGGAAATCACGCTCGGCCTGCAGGGCTGCCTGCGTCTCGGCCGCATGAAGGACGAAGGCACGGCCGCTGTCGAGATCACGTCGATCATGAAGCGCAATTCGTGCGGCAAGTCGCTCGATATCGCGCGTCTCGCCCGCGACATGCTCGGCGGCAACGGCATCTCCGACGAATTCGGCGTGGCGCGCCACCTCGTGAACCTCGAAGTGGTGAACACGTACGAAGGCACGCACGACATTCACGCGCTGATCCTCGGCCGCGCACAGACCGGTATCCAGGCGTTCTTCTGATCGCCGCCCCGCTTGGCATCATCTGCTCATAAAAAAGCGCCGCACGATGGGTTTCGTGCGGCGCTTTTGTTTTGGCGTTAGCCGAACGGCTTACTTGTTCGGCTGCGGCGTCAAGCGCAGATACGGACGCAGCGCCTTGTAGCCCTTCGGGAACTTCTGCTTGATGACCTCTTCGTCCTTCAGCGACGGGACGATCACGACGTCGTCACCCTGCTTCCAGTTGCCGGGCGTCGCGACCTGATAGTGGTCGGTGAGCTGCAGCGAGTCGATCACGCGCAGCACTTCGTCGAAGTTGCGACCCGTACTCGCCGGATAGGTGATGATGAGGCGCACCTTCTTGTTCGGGTCGATCACGAAGAGCGAGCGAACCGTGAACGTCTCGTTCGCGTTCGGATGGATCATGTCGTACAGCGTGGACACCTTGCGGTCGCCGTCCGCGAGAATCGGGAAACCGACACTCGCCGCCTGCGTCTCGTTGATGTCCTTGATCCATTCGTTGTGCGACTGGGCGCTATCGACCGAAAGTGCAATCGTCTTCACGTTGCGCTTCTCGAATTCGTCCTTGAGCTTCGCGGTCAGGCCAAGTTCGGTCGTGCAGACCGGCGTGAAGTCGGCCGGGTGCGAAAACAGCACGCCCCAGCTATTGCCGAGCCACTCGTGAAACTTGATGCGGCCAACGCTCGAATCCTGCTCGAAGTCGGGTGCGATATCGCCAAGACGTAGACTCATGGTGCGGTTCCTTTGAACGAGATGAACGGAGTTTGATCGACACGGCGCACGCGGCGCGTTGATCCGGTAGACGTTTACAACACCCAAGCATACAGGCCCTGATCGTGCCCCGCGAACGAACATCGGCTCACACCGGTATGAGTTTTTGTAATTTTGAGCGAGTTGAGGGAAACTTTAGGTGCCGGATCAGATCCATGACTCTCACCGCGCGCTGCTTTTGCGCGCGCCATCCACAACCCGTTCCACACGCGTTCGCGGGAACGGATCGTGCGAATTCAGGGTCGTGGCGGCGCGTCACGCTTGCCAGCGCCCGTATCTTTGTTACGATTCACGCGTGATGTGACACGATGGGAGCCAGTCAATGTCAGAAGTCAACAAGGAGAGGCTGATGTCCGATATCAAAACCGTCCTCGCGGATGCAGAGGACCTGCTCAAGCAGGCTGCGAGCGCTACGGGCGAGCGCGCTTCGGAATTGCGCGAAACGGCACTCTCGCGTCTGAAGCAGGCGAAGGAGAAGGCCGCCGACGTCCAGGTGGTCGTGGTCGAGAAAGGCAAGAAAGCGGCGCGCGCAACCGACGACTACGTCCACGAACATCCGTGGGCGTCGATCGGCATCGCCGCCGGCGTGGGCGTGCTGGTCGGTCTGCTGATCAACCGCAAGTAAAGCGGCGCATCCTTCGCCACGCGGGCGGTCTCAGGGCCGCTCGTTCGGCGCGGTCGTACAGCCCGCTGGCGGCGCTTGCCTGACGGCTTTTCTCGGGCGCGCCCCGCCGCGCCCATTGGTTTTGCCGAGCGATTCCGCCCGCTGTTTCTTTTTGCGCTTTTTCCTGCGCATTGCTCGGGCACACGCCTGCGCCACCTGCCATCGCCATGACGACAGACACCCACTCGCAGCGACACGAACACGGGCCGTTGCGCCGACTGCTCGGCTCCGCGTCCGCGATGCTACAGACGCGGCTAGAACTGATCGGCATCGAACTCGCCGAGGAGAAAGACCGCCTCATCGGCGTGCTCTTCCTCGGCCTCGCGGGAATGATGTTCGCGATGCTTGCGCTAATCGCGCTCACGGCGCTCGTTGCGATCGCCTTCTGGGACACGTACCGCTGGGAGGCGCTCGCCGGTCTCACGATCCTCTATGCGGTCGCGGCGATTTTCTGCGGCCTGAAGGCGCGACGCGGCCTGCACACCGCGCCACTCGTGTTCCAGGCGACGCTCGAAGAATTCGAGAAAGACCGAGATGCCCTGCGCAACCCCTAGCCGCGAGCCGACGCCATGAACCAACCCCGACCGGACACCGCTTTTCGCCCTCGCGGCGGTCGTGCACACGACCTCTCGACGCCACAACTGCGCGCGCTGCGCAAGGAACTGCTGCTCGTGCGAGCTAGCGTCGAGCGCGCCGAAATGGCTGAAGCGCTCGTCGACATCCGCGCGACAGTCACGAATTTCAGCTGGCTGCGCTTCGTGGTGCCCGGCTTCGGTCGCTCCGGCTCCGGCGGCGGCTCCGGCGGCGGCGTGGCTTCCGGCCTCGGCAGCCTGCTCAAGGAATATCCGCTGGTCAGCTCGCTCGTCTCGCTCATTGTGGCGAAACCGCTGCGCACAAGCATCGTTTCGGCGGCGCGCCCCGTCATCAAGTGGGGCGGCCTCGCCTTTACGGCCTGGGAGGCGTACCGCGTGTGGCAGCAGGTGCGGCGCCAGCGCGACACCTCTTCGAACCCGCCCGCCCGCTCCAGGTCCGACGAAGACGATCTCACCGGCTGACTGCCGGGCGTTGCGCAGTTCCCAGGCCTTCACCTGTCCCGCCAGCACGTTTGGATAGCCGCCGCGACAGCGCCGCCGCCTGCAGCGTGGTTGCTACGCGCGCCGGTTGCGTCGAGTACGAACGCGCCGCAAGCGTCGCCGCGCATCGGGCCGGTTTCCACAGGATCGGCCGCGATGGCGTAGCCGCCGTTGGACTCGTCTGCGGGCAACACGCGCAAGCGGTAGATGGGCGTACCCGTCGGCGGCGCCTGGTCGAATCCCGCGGGCAACGACGCCATCGACGCGCTCTGCGTATCGACGAACTGCGCCGCCCGATAGAGCGCGGCGACAGCGTCGATGCGATGTCCCCGCGCGATCTGCGCGCTCCATCCCGGCAGCGCGAAGGCCGCGACGATTGCGGCCACCGCCAGCGCGATGACCAGCTCCAGCAGTGTGAACGCGCTGTAGCGGTTGCTCTTCACCTTCCCTCCCGCTTGACTTGTCAAAACGGCCTCGCGACGACGTGACGCCAGTGATGCTCGACGCGCGTCTCATCGCCCTCGGCTTCGATGGTCAACTGGTTCTGCAGCCAGCTTTGTGTGTCTTCCGATACGCCAAACCCTCGCGCCGTGACGAGATACGCGCGCGCCAGCGGGCGGCTCTCGATGCGCCAGGCTTCGACGAAGCATTGCGGCGCGCGCCCGGACCCGGGCCAGGCGGCAACGGGCGCAATGGCCAGCCGCTCGAAGCTGTCCTGCTTTCGCCAGGCTTGCGGCTCGCCGGGCTGCGTGGCGGCCGCAGGCGCGGCGAGCGAGCCATTCGCCAGCGCACGCGAGCACAACACGAGCGCGGCGTCAGCGGCATGGAAGGACTGCAGATGATCGGCTACAGCATCTGCGTTGCGCCGCGCGAACAACGCTGCCTCGAACCATGCCGCCGAAGTCACGAGCATCATCGCGACAATGAGCAGCACGACCGGCAGCGCGACGCCGCGACGAGCGGCGCATGGGCGATGCGTCACACAAAGGCGCGTGCTCATGACGCCGCCGGCAGAACGTTGCGCAGCACGACGTGCCGCCAGAACGTTTGTCGCGCTCGCCCATCGGCGCCGACTGCCTGCACGCCATCGCAATCGACATAGCGCACGCGCCGGGAAAGGAGCGCCCCGCGCACCAGCACGCAGAGATCGACCGCGACGACCGCAGCCCATTGGTCGCGCGTGAGCGCCGAAGCTTCGACCGCCTGCGCCGCGCCCGCCGTCCAGTAGCGCAAGCGCAACCGCTCGACGCCCTCGACAAGCGGCTGCGCCGTGCCGACCTTGCCGGAGCCCTCGCAATAAAGCTCGGTCTCGCCGGTCGAGCCGCTCACCTTGGCGTGATAGCGGTTCACGATTTCGACGCCCGCTGCGCCCACCGCCTGCCCGAGGCAGTCGGTGACCTGGCCGTTCGCGGCGGGCCATGTCGAGACTCCGTCGCCTTGATAGCGCACCGCCAGCCCATCGGAGCGGCTCGACAGCGACTCGCAGGCAAGCGCGGCGTCGGCACCGCTCGGTCGCCCGGCAGCGCAGCCGAAAATTGCAGGACCGGCAAGCGGCGAGCGCGCATCGGCTGCGGTAAAGCCGGCCATCTGGATCTGCTCGCCGATCAACATCAATGCGTTCATGCCGGCCTCGTGGATACGCACGGCATCGCTCGCCAGCGCGTAGGCCTGGCGCTGCGTGCGGTAGGCCGAGAGCGCACCCAGCGTCACCACGAGACCAAGCGCCACGGCAATCGTCAGTTCGAGCAGTGTGTGGCCAGCATGCCGGCGTGCATACGCGAGACGCTTACTCATCGCAGAAATGCCAAGGCAACGCAGGCGCGCCCTGCGGGCGCCGTTGCATCGAGACATGGCGCGACCCGCGAGGCCGCAGCCGAACCTGACGCTGCGCCGAACGGTGTCGCCGCCCAACTCACAGACGCGATCGATGCGTCTCCGCCCGCACTCGACGTGGTCAGCTGCCCTTCCGGCACAACGCTCGCCGTCAGCGCCTTCCATCGATCGATCGGGGAGCCAGATGCGCCTGCCACGCGTGCGGCTTCGGCAATGGCGTCAGCGGCAAACACCGCGCGTTCGCGCGCCGCTGCCAGCTGCGCATGCCGGGCCACCCCGAGCTGCGTGCTCATCAGGCCGAGCCCGCACATCGCCATGACGCCGAGCGCAATGGCAACTTCGAGCAGCGTCGATCCGCGCACGCCACGCTCACTGGCCCGGCTCACGACGCACCCGTGCATGCGCCGTCGCTCACTCGTGCCCGGCCGCCCGCCGCGATGCGTATGCAGCGCCGCCAGCTCGCGCCGCGCTGCGCAGCCGACGTAGTCCGCGGGGCGAACTCGAAGTTGCGCAAGCTACCAATGGTTTGCCCCGCCGGCGGCGAAAACGTGATGGCGGTGAGCCCCGAAGCCACGGTGATCGAGTCGAGCGCCGGCTGGATGCGCAAAGGGATATACGCGCCCGCGCGCTCGATCATGACGGCCCAACCGCATGACCAGTCGGCGCTACCGGACGGACACGCCTTAGCCGCCGCCAGGCAATTGCGCGCAGTATCGACGCGGCAAACGGTAATGCGCGCCTTGCGCCGTATCGCCTCGTTGCGCGCGTAGGCAAGCGTGCCGAGCATGGCGTTGGCGCGTGCGTCGACCTGGTCGCGCACGCGCCACGCGGTGAAAACAGGCATGGAAAGCGTTGCGCAGATCGCCAGCAAGACGATGACGACCATCGTCTCGACGAGTGTGAATCCTCCGTGCTTCATCAGCAATCCTTAATTTGAGCGGATTGCCACCAATCTACGGACGAACGGGAAACGAAACAATTAGCCGAACGGCTAGCTGGTGCGCGCAGCGTCGGCTCGCGAGAATGCGAGCGTTACGACAGCGGCAAAGCGGGAGGGAAGAAAAATGCGAATGCGCTCAGCGCTTTTTCGTGGGGTTGTTGGCAGCACCCGCACGGCGGAATTCCTCGATCACGTCTTCGAATTCGGAGACGTCTTCGAAGCGTCGGTACACCGAAGCAAACCGGACAAACGCGACCTTGTCGAGCTCGCGCAATTCGCCCATCACGAGCTCGCCAAGGCGCTCGCTGCGCACTTCGCGCTCGCCGCTGCCGAGCAATTGATATTCGATACGGGCAACCGCCGCGTCGATCGCATCGGCCGCAACCGGGCGCTTGCGCAGCGCCAGTTGCATGCTCGCCATGATCTTGCGGCGGTCGAATTCCGTGCGGCTGCCATCCTTCTTGACGATAGACGGCATCGCCAGCTCGACCCGCTCGTACGTCGTGAAACGCTTGTCGCAGGCCGGGCAGCGGCGGCGGCGCCGGATCGCGGCGCCGTCTTCGGACACGCGCGAGTCGACGACCTGCGTGTCTTCGTGCCGGCAAAAGGGGCAGCGCATGGCCTATCGCGTGGCTTAGCGGTAGACCGGGAAGCGCTTCGTCAGCTCAGCGACCTGCGCCTTCACGCGCTCGATCGTGGCGGCGTCTTCCGGATTGTCGAGCACGTCGGCAATCAGGTTGCCCACCTGCTCGGCTTCCTTCACGCCGAAGCCGCGCGTTGTCATGGCCGGCGAACCGAGGCGGATGCCGCTCGTCACAAACGGCTTTTCCGGATCGTTCGGAATTGCGTTCTTGTTCACCGTGATGTGCGCGCTGCCAAGCACGGCTTCAGCTGCCTTGCCGGTAATGTTCTTCGCGCGCAGGTCCACCAGCATCACGTGGCTTTCCGTGCGGCCCGAAACGATGCGCAGACCGCGCTTGACCAGCGTTTCCGCCAGCACGCGAGCGTTCTCGACCACTTGCTGCTGGTAGGTCTTGAATTCCGGCGAGAGCGCTTCCTTGAACGCCACGGCCTTACCGGCGATGACGTGCATGAGCGGACCGCCCTGAATGCCCGGGAAGATGGCCGAGTTGATCTGCTTCTCGAACTCCGCCTTCATCAGGATCACGCCGCCGCGCGGGCCGCGCAGGCTCTTGTGCGTGGTCGTGGTGACGAAGTCGGCGTGCGGCACCGGGTTCGGGTAGACGCCCGCGGCGATCAGGCCCGCGTAGTGCGCCATGTCGACCATGAAGTACGCGCCAACCGCCTTGGCGACCTTGGCGATGCGCTCGAAGTCGATACGCAGCGCGAATGCCGAAGCGCCAGCGATGATCAGCTTCGGCTTCGTTTCGTGCGCGCGCTTTTCGAGCGCTTCGTAGTCGATGTCTTCCTTGGCGTCGAGGCCGTAGCTCACGACATTGAACCACTTGCCGCTCATGTTCAGCGCCATGCCGTGCGTGAGGTGGCCGCCTTCGGCGAGGCTCATGCCCATGATCGTGTCGCCCGGCTTGAGCACGGCGAAGAACACGCCCTGGTTGGCCTGCGAGCCCGAGTTCGGCTGAACGTTCGCGGCTTCGGCGCCGAACAGCTGCTTCACGCGGTCGATCGCGAGCTGCTCGACGATATCCACGTATTCGCAGCCGCCGTAATAGCGCTTACCGGGGTAGCCTTCGGCGTACTTGTTGGTGAGCTGCGAACCCTGCGCGGCCATGACTGCGGGCGAGGTGTAGTTTTCCGACGCGATGAGCTCGATGTGCTCTTCCTGGCGGCGGTTTTCGAGTTCGATCGCCTTGAAGAGTTCGGGATCGACGTTGGCGATGGTGCTTTCGGCTCTGTCAAACATACGGATTCCGTTAAGTGTGTTCAGGTTGACCGGGTCTCGCGCGGAACGCGTAGCGGGTACGCGGCGCTGCTGGCGAAGAGGCCAGCCTTGACGTGGCGGAAGGAGGTGCCGCACACGCGAGGCTGGACAGCCACGGCCGGTAAAGGCCCCGCAGCGCTAACGAAAGCGCGCGAAATCAGGCTGCCCAGGCGAACGGCAAAACGGCACCCTGCGCTTCACGGTGGGTCGTTCCACCTTGAGTCCCTCATTGCGGGCAGATTGCTACCGCCATCGCCGCTATTTTGGAACCCTATCGCCAGTCACGCAGGGATTGAGCGCGTTAGTGTATTGGAACGGCAGGGAATAGGCAACCGCCCGCGCCCCATGCGGCCGGGCGCCCCGCGCCTGCTGGCGCGACGGCCGGTGGTACCGGCGATGCGGCCCTCGCGCGTTCTGTCCCTTCCTTGCCGCAACGCGGCATTGGAAGTAGGCTTTCCGCTTTCCTCGCCTTCTACCGACCAGGGAGCCACCATGATCGTTTTCGTCACCGGCGCATCCGCAGGATTCGGCGCCGCCATTGCGCGGGCCTTTGTCACGGGCGGACATCGCGTCGTCGCCACGGCCCGCCGCAAGGACCGTCTCGACGCGCTCGCCGCCGAACTCGGCGACGCCCTTCTGCCCATCGAGCTCGACGTACGCGACCGCGCCGCGGTCGAAGCCGCGCCCGCCGCGCTGCCGCCCGAGTTCGCCGGCGTCGACGTGCTGGTCAACAACGCCGGCCTCGCGCTCGGCGTAGAACCGGCGCAGAAGGCCGACCTCGACGAGTGGGAAACCATGATCGACACCAACTGCACGGGCCTCGTGCAGGTCACCCACGCGTTTCTGCCCGGCATGATCGCGCGCAACCGCGGCCACATCTTCAACCTCGGTTCCGTGGCGGGCCGCTGGCCGTATGCGGGCGGCAACGTCTACGGCGCGACCAAGGCCTTCGTGCGCCAGTTCAGCCTGAACCTGCGCGCGGACCTCGCGGGCACCGCGCTGCGCGTGACCGACATCGAGCCGGGCCTGTGCGGCGGCACCGAGTTCTCGAACGTGCGCTTTCGCGGCGACGACACCAAGGCGGCCAACGTCTACAAGGACGTGCAACCGCTCACGGCCGAGGACATCGCCGACTCGATCTACTGGATCGCCACACGCCCAGCGCACGTGAACATCAACACGATCGAATTGATGCCCGTTGCCCAGACATTCGCCGGCCTCAGCATCCATCGCGGCTAAAATTACCTTACAAATTTTATACTTACGTCAGTCGTACGAAAGACGTTGGGGCCGCGCGTTCCGGTAGAATGCGCGGCATGGAAAATTCGACCAGCAAGCCGGACGCCGCATCGTCACCGGCCGGGCGCGGTTTTACGTGGCCGATACGCGTCTATTACGAGGACACCGACGCCGGTGGCATCGTGTTTTACGCGAATTATCTGAAGTTCTTCGAACGCGCGCGCACCGAATGGCTGCGCGCGTGCGGCGTCGATCAGCGTCGGCTCGCCGAGGAAACGGGCGTGCTCTTCGTCGTGCGCAGCACTGCGCTCGACTACCGTTCACCCGCGCGCCTCGACGACGTCGTGACCACCGTCAGCCGCGTCGAGAAGCTTGGCCGCGCCTCGGTCGACTTCATGCAGGAAGCGTGGCGCGAGAACACGCTGCTCGCCACGGGCACCATTCGTGTCGCCTGCGTCGACAGCACAGCCATGCGCCCCGCGCCCATTCCGGCCCCCGTTCATGAAGCCTTGCTACGTGGGCCACAGAAAGACCTGTACGCCGTGTCAACGGCAGTGCAGTAATTACCGTTGATACGACGCCAGTGAACTCGCGCCGGTCAATGCAGGACCAAGCAGGGTTCGGCCGCGACGGCGCGAGAGCTTCCCAACCGCCTACAGGAAGCCTTGCGTTGTCTTGCAGCCGCTCGCCCCTTTCGGGACGTCACAACGAACCTATATGAACACTACACAAGATCTGTCGATCATTTCTCTCGTTCTTAATGCGAGCATACTGGCACAGGCGGTGATGGGGCTTCTTCTGCTCATGTCGCTGATTTCCTGGACCTTCATCTTCCGCAAGTGGTTTGCGATCCGCCGGGCGCGCTCCCAGACAGAGCGCTTCGAGCGCGACTTCTGGTCAGGCGGCGACCTGCAGGCGCTCTATCAGAGCGCAGCCAACAACCGCCACACGATCGGCGCGCTCGAGCGTATCTTCGAGTCGGGCATGCGCGAATTTCTGAAGGCGAAAGAAAAGCGCCTGAATGATCCGAGCCTCGTGCTCGACGGCGCCCGCCGCGCGATGCGCGCCGCCTTCCAGCGCGAGATGGACGCGCTCGAGGCGAATCTCTCGTTCCTCGCCTCGGTCGGCTCGGTCAGTCCGTACATCGGTCTTTTCGGCACGGTCTGGGGGATCATGAACGCGTTCCGCGGCCTCGCCAACGTGCAGCAGGCCACGCTCGCGAACGTGGCGCCCGGCATTGCCGAAGCGCTGACGGCGACCGCGATCGGTCTGTTCGCCGCCATTCCGGCGGTGGTCGCGTACAACAGCTACGCACACGACATCGACCGTCTGGCGATCCGCTTCGAAACCTTCATCGAAGAGTTTTCGAACATCCTGCAGCGTCAGGCCCACTAATCGTCACGAAGCAAGGAGTCGAAGATGGGAGGCTCAGTCCGTTCGAGCATGCGAGGCAGCCGCTCGCGCCGTGCGATGGCCGACATCAACGTCGTGCCGTACATCGACGTGATGCTGGTGTTGCTCGTGATCTTCATGGTGACCGCGCCGCTCGTGGCGCCGTCCATCGTCAATCTGCCGACCGTCGGCGGCGCGTCGCAGCAGCAGCAGGTGCCGCCCGTCGTGGTCAACATTCGCCCCGACGGCAATCTGAGCGTACGCTACAAGGATGACTCCGGCGCCACGCAGCAGGAAACCATGACGCGCGCCGATCTCAACGGCTTCGTCGCCGATCGCGAGCAGAGCCATCCGGACCAGCCCGTCGTGATCGCCGCCGACAAGTCCGTCAAATACGAGACGGTGATGAACGTGATGTCCGACCTGAAGTCGCACGGCGTCAAACGTGTCGGACTGCTCGTCAAATCGCAATGACCCGGAAGAAAGATTCGTATCCGCTGCAGCCTCCGCGCGAGCGTGGCACGGGACGTGCTATCGCCCTCGCGGTGATCATGCACGCGCTGCTCGGTCTGTTCCTCTATCACGGCATCCACTGGCAGAACAGCACGCCGGCGGGTGAAGAGGCGGAACTGTGGACCGAAGTGCCGGACCTGTCGGCGCCGAAGCCGCTGCCGCCGCCCGCGCCGGTCGCCCCTGCCCCGCCGCCGCCGCAAACCGAGGACGCCGACATCGCGCTGCAACAGCAAAAGCGTAAGCAGCAGGAAGCGCAGCGCGAGGCGCAACTGGCCGAGCAGCAGCGTCTGAAAGCGCAGCAGGAAGCCGACGCGAAACGCCAGCAGCAGCTCGCGGCCCAGCAGGCTGCGCAGCTCGCCGCGCAGCAAAAGGCGCAGAAGCTCAAGCAGCAGCAGGAACAGCAACAAGCCGCGGCAGAGAAGCAAAAGCAGCAGCAACAGCAGCAGGACGCGCTGAAGAAGCAGCAGCAGGAAGAAGAGCAGCAGAAGCAGGCGAAGCTCGACGCACAGAAGAAGGCCGACGCCGAGAAGGCGGCCAAGGCGAAGGCTCAAGCCGATGCCAACGCGAAGAAGCTTGACGCGGACCGCCGCGCCCGCATCGCACAGATGCAAGGCTCGATGGGCGGCGGCGAAGGCACGAGCGGCAATGGTCTCGCGAAGAGCGGCACCGGCAGCGGTTCGGGCGGTAATGCGACGTCGCCAGGCTATGCAGACAAGGTGCGCCGCGCCGTTCGGCCGAACATCGTCTGGTCAGGCGAAACGTCAGGCCTCGAAACTGAGATCGCGGTGCGATGCGCGCCGAGCGGTACGCTGCTTGGCGCTACGATCACGCGCAGCAGCGGCAACCAGTCGTGGGATGCCGCCGCGTTGCGCGCGGTCCAGCGCTCGGATCCGATGCCTGTCGATACCGACGGCAAGGCGCCTTCGAGCTTCAAGATCACCTTGCGCCCGGCGGGCTAACAGCGAGCGCAAATCACAGAAAGGTTGAGGAAAGCCGGCGCGCAACAGCAGAACAAGCAGCGGAACAAGGAACGATTCGAACAATCTCGGGTCAGTCTGCTGTTGCGCGGTATGACAAAATTGCTTTTTTCAGGAAATATCACAGCATGACATTGATGACGAAGCTTGGCCTGCGGACCCTCGTCGCGTCCTGCCTGATCACGGCGGGCGGCGCGGCGAACGCACAACTCAACGTCCTCGTCACCGGCGTGGGCTCCACCCAGTTCCCGATCGCCACGGCTAATTTTGCCGGTGAAGCGAATTCGCCCGAACAGGTCGCGGCCATCGTGCGCGCCGACCTGCAACGCAGCGGGAAATTCACCAACATCGACGCCGGCAGCGCGCCGATTTCGGAAAACGACTCCGTCGACCTCGGCAGCTGGAAGGCCAAGGGCGCCAATGCGTTCGTGGCGGGCAGCGTGAACAAGCTCGCCAACGGCCAGTACGAAGTTCGCTTCAAGCTCTACGACACCGTGAAGGGCGAAAGCCTCGGCGGCCTCGTGCTCACGAGCCCCGCAAGCGGCCTGCGCATGAGCGCGCACAAGGTTTCGGACTACATCTATCAAAAGCTGCTCGGCGACCGCGGCGTGTTCGCCACGCGTCTTTCGTACGTCATCAAAACGGGCGGCCGCTTCCAGCTGCAGGTTTCGGACTCCGATGGACAAGACGCGCACATCGCGCTCTCGAGCCCCGAGCCGATCATCTCGCCGGCCTGGTCGCCCGACGGCACCAAGGTCGCTTACGTCTCTTTCGAAAAGAAGAAGCCGATCGTCTACGTGCATGACCTGCCTACAGGTCGCCGCGTAATCATTTCGGACCAGAAGGGCAACAATTCGGCGCCGGCATGGTCTCCCGATGGCCGCACGCTCGCGGTAGCACTGTCGCGCACGGGCAACACGCAGATCTTCGCCGTCAATGCCGACGGCTCCGGCCTGCACCGCCTCACGCAAGGCACGACGATCGACACCGAACCCAACTTCTCTCCTGACGGACGCTCGATTTATTTCACGAGCGACCGCGGCGGCCAGCCTCAGATTTACAGGATGCCGGCCCAGGGCGAAAGCACCGGAGCGGCACAGCGTGTGACGTTCACCGGCAACTACAATACGAGCCCGAAGGTCAGCCCGGACGGCAAGCAACTGGCGTACATCTCACGCACGGGTGGCGGATTTAAGCTGTACATTCAAGATCTGCAGTCCGGTGTCGCCACGGCGCTCACTGACACGACACATGACGAATCGCCCAGCTTCGCGGCGAACGGTCAGTACATTCTTTACGCCACACAGGTGAACGGCCGTGGCGTGCTGGCTGCTGTATCGACCGACGGTCGTACGCGGCAAATCCTGTCCGTTCAGGGCGGCAGCGTACGCGAGCCGTCCTGGGGTCCTTTTATGCAATAACACTTCAGGAGAGCAAAAATGATGTCGAAGAAAGTACGCCTGGCCTTGGCCGTTTTGATGATCGGTGCCCTGGCAGCGTGTAAGTCGGGTGTCAAGGAAACGAACCCGAACGCAGGCGCGATGAACACCCAGCCGAACCCGAACGCGGTCGCCCAGGTGAACGTCGATGAGCTGAACAACCCGAACAGCCCGCTCGCCAAGCGCAGCGTGTACTTCGATTTCGACAGCTACGCCGTCAAGGACGACTACCAGTCGCTGCTGCAAGCTCACGCACAGTACCTCAAGACGCACCCGGAACGTCACGTCCTGATCCAGGGCAACACCGACGAGCGCGGCACGAGCGAATACAACCTGGCGCTGGGTCAAAAGCGTGCTGAAGCAGTCCGTCGCGCCCTCTCGCTGATGGGCGTGCCCGACTCGCAAATGGAAGCTGTCAGCCTCGGTAAGGAAAAGCCGGTCGCAACGGGCCACGACGAAGCATCGTGGGCGCAAAACCGCCGTGCTGACCTCGTGTATCAACAGTAATTGAGCATTGGATGAAGGGGCGTATGTCGCACCGTTTCTCCCCGCTGCGCGTAGCCGCAGCCGCCTGCGTGGCTGGCGTCGCCTTTGCGGCGCTGCCGGCTCACGCGGGTATCTTCGATGACGATCAGGCGCGCCAGGCGATTCTCGACCTGCGCGCGAAAACGGACAGCCTGTCTAACCAGTTGTCCGCCGCTCAACGCACGATCCTCGACCAGTCCAACCGACTCGACCAGCTCAACCAGCAGGTCGCCACGTTGCGCGGACAGAACGAGGACATGGCGAACCAGTTGGCAACCCTGCAGAAGCAACAGAAGGACTACTACACGGATCTCGACACGCGACTCAAGAAGTTCGAGCCGCAGCAGGAGACCGTGGACGGCGTGCAAGGCACGGTTCAGCCGGGTGAAATGGAAGCGTTCAACGCCGCTTCGCAGCAGTTCCGCAACGGCGACTTCAAGAACGCGGCAGCATCGTTTCGCAGCTTCATCGCGAAGTTCCCGCAGAGTCCTTACCAGCCGACCGCGCAGTACTGGCTCGGCAACGCGCTCTATGCGCTGAGGGACTACAAGGGATCGACCGCGACGTGGCAGAACGTCGTCAGCAAGTACCCGCAGCATCCGCGCGCGCCGGAGGCGCTGCTGGCCATTGCGAACAATCAGATCGAGCAGGGGCAAAAGGCTGCAGCCAAGCGCACGCTCGAGCAGGTCGTTTCGCAATACGGCAACTCGGATGTCGCCCAGACGGCGCAGAGCAAGCTTTCACAGCTCAAATAAGCGCTGCTGGCTGGTTTTGGCGTGATGTGGCACTGGCGTATTGCCGATGCCGCGAAATGCGCCTCTCGCGTACAAGGAAGGCCCGGGGCACGGCGTGCTCCGGGCCTTTTCCTTTGCGCTTTCCGTTGGTTTCGTGGCGCAGGAGTTGACGCGCTGATCATACGCCGCTATAATCCCGCTTCTCTTTTGGGTCGTTAGCTCAGCTGGTAGAGCAGCGGACTTTTAATCCGTTGGTCACAGGTTCGAATCCCGTACGGCCTACCAAAGAATCAAACGAAAAGCCCAGTCTCCGGACTGGGCTTTTTGCTTTGCAGCGCATGGCAATTCGCAGGCAACTGGCCTTGAGAGCCTCAGCGCGCGGCCACCGGCCCAGCATGTATACTCCCCCCTCCCTCGCCGTCCCATCCCCTGCTGCACAGGCCACGTCCTCATGAAGTTCACGACCCTTGCCTGCGCCCTGCTCGCGCTTTTCTGGCTCAGTCTGCGCGTTCATGCGCAAGTCCAACCGCAACCCGAAGACTACGAATACCTGCGCCGCATTCGCGTGCCGGACGCCGTCGTCAATTGCGTCTCCGCGCTCGATCAGTGGGTGCGCAAGGCGCAGCGCTACGATTCGCTGCTCGTGCCCGACCGCCGCGCGCTCTCGGCGAAGATCGAGCAGCCCGCGCCCGGCAATGTCACGCCCGCACCCGCCGCAAGCGATGCGCTCACGCCTGTCACATCCGTCGACACGTTGATCCACCTGCACGCCTTCGCCAAGGTACGCGGCAAGTACGCCTGGGTCCCCGTGAAGGCCACCTGCGGTATCTGGCATTCGCACGTCGTCGATATCGCGCTGTCGCCGCGCAGCACGCACGCAACGTCGCCCATCCACTGACGATACTTCGTCATCCTTATCGCTGCATGCAACAAAAAAGCCCGTGCGCCAACAACGCACGGGCTTTTTCGCATCGAGCGAGGCGCGGCCCATGCCGCGCGCCAACTCAGTCTGCCTTGACGCCTTCCACCTGGATCTGCAGCGTCGTTGCCGTCTTGAAGCCATACGACTGGCCCCAGTTCACGCCGTAGTCCGCGCGGTCGAATTGCGCCGATGCGTCCGCGCCGCACACTTCACGCTTGAGCATCGGGTTCTGGAAGCACTTGAACGAGTCGATCTTCAGGTTCAGCGGCTTCGTCACGCCGTGCAGCGTGAACGTGCCGATCACTTCCACGGGCTTGTCGCCGTCGAAGCGGATCGACGTGCCCTTGTAGGTGGCCGTCGGGTACTTGGCGGTGTCGAGGAATTCGGCCGAGCTCACATGCTTGTCGAGCTGCGAGTTGCCCGTATCGATCGACGATGCGTCGATCGTCACGTCCACCGTGCCCGTCTTCGCCGCACGGTCGATCGTGACCGTGCCCGCGCTCTTCGTGAACTTGCCGCGCCACACCGAGACGCCGCCGAAGTGATCGGCTTCGAAGCTCGGATACGTGTGCATCGGGTCGATGTTGTAGGTCGTCGTGGCCGCGAGCGCGGGCGTGGCGACGAAAGCGGCGAGCGAGGCGGCAACGGCCGCGGCGAAAATCGTGGTCTTCATGAATCGATTCCTGGTGCGAGAGAAACTGGATGAAAAAATGATGCCGCTCGCGCGTCAGTGCGCGGCGGACACGATGTGAAACTTGATCTGCACGTCGTCGGCGACGATCGAGGTGTCCTTCCACTCGCCCGAGCCGATGCCGTACGCGAGGCGCTTGATGGGCAGCGCGCCGTCGAACACCTGGTTGGCGCCGTCCTTGCGGTATTGCACCGGCACGACGACGTCGGTCGTCTTGCCCTTGATGGTCAGCTTGCCGGCCACCGTGAACGCGCCGTTCGCGCCCGGCTTGATTTGCGTGGAGACGAAGGTCGCGTGCGGGAAGTGCGAGGCGTCGAACCACTCGTCGCCGGCGACTTCCTTGTTGTATTCCGGCGCGCCGATGTCGAAGCTCGACACTTCGACGTCGAGCTTCGCGCTCGATGCCGCGACGTTCGCCGGATCGAAGCGCACGTCGGCGGTGAAGTGATTGAAGCGACCTTCGACCGGCACGTTCATCTGCTTGAACACGGCGGTGACGGAGTTCTTGGCGGCTTCGGCCGCGGCGTTGGCGCTGGTGGCGAAAGTCGTGGCGAAAGTCGCGCCGGCGGCGAGCGCCGCGCCGAGCGCGACGACGGAAGCGGTATGGGCAAGACGTTGGATCATGGGCTGTCGGTCCAAGGTGGGAGGCATCGGAAAATGGATTCGGCGCGCACGCGCCGCAAGGTCAGTCGCGCGGCGTGCCGAACGGCAGCATGCGCGAGAGGATGTTCTGGCGGTCGATCAACTGGTGCTTGATCACGGCGAGCACATGCAGCACGACCACGGTGAGCAACGTGTAGTTCAGCGCGATATGCACGATGCGCAGCACACCCTTGAGCGCGGTGTCGGGGTCGATCAGCACGGGCAGCGGCCAGATGCCGAGGTACACGACCTGAATGCCGGCCGCCGAGCTATACAGGTACCCCGTCACCGGGATCGCGACCATCAGCACGTAGAGCGCGGTGTGGCCGAGATGCGCGGCGAGCCTTTCCCAGCCATGCATGGAGCCGGGCAGCGCGGGGGCGGCGTGCGTGACGCGCCAGAGAATGCGCACGAGCACGAGCGCGAGCACGGTCACGCCAATCCACTTGTGCCACGAGAAGTAGCGCAGCTTGGTGGGCGTGATGCCGGGAATGTCGGTCATGACCCAGCCGAGCGCAAAGCCCCAGACGATCAGCGCAGCGATCAGCCAGTGCAGCAGCATGGCAAAGCCGCTATAGCGGCCGGCGGGCTTGACGGAAGGGTTCATCGGCATACGACTCCAATATTCGAGGTGTGCACTTTACCCGGCCAAACCTATTCAAACAATCGTCTAAAATGGATGGTTATCATCCACTTTTTCGATAGATCGAAAAGGACCGTATCTCGTGGACCGCACCTCGGACCGCTCCCCTAGTCTCGAGCAGCTTCGCGCGCTGATCGCCGTGGCGGAAACCGGCAGCTTCTCGGCGGCGGCGCGCCAGCTCGACCGCGCCCAGTCGGTGGTCAGCTATACGATCGCCAATCTCGAGGCGCTGCTGGGCGTCGCACTGTTCGAGCGCGGCAAGCGCAAGCCGGAACTCACGGCCGCGGGCCGCGCGATCCTCGCCGACGCGCGCCGCCTCGATCTGCTCATGGGTCAGCTTAACGCCAAGGCGGCCGGCCTGCAGAGGGGACTGGAAGGCGAGGTTTCGCTGGCCGTCGACGTGATGTTTCCGTCGCAGCGGCTCGTCGAAGCGCTGCAGGCGTTCGCGTTCACGTTTCCCACCGTCGCACTGAATCTCACCATGGAGGCGCTTGGCGGCGTGCTCAAGCTCGTGCTCGACGGCGATTGCGCGGTCGGCATCAGCGGGCCGAACCACAACTGGCCGCATGTGATCGAGGCGCAGTCCATCGGCACCGTGGAACTCGTGCTCGTGGCCGCCCCCTGCCATCCGCTCGCCAAGGCGGAGCATCCCGTGCGTATTTCGGATGCGCGCGAGCACACGCAGCTGGTCCTCACCGACCGAAGCCGCCTCACCGAAGGCCAGAACTTTGGCGTGTACAGCAATCGCGCATGGAAGCTCGGCGACCTCGGCGCCAAGCACCGGCTGCTGCTCGCGGGCCTCGGCTGGGGGTCGATGCCGAAGCATTTGGTGGAAGCCGACCTCGAAGCCGGGCGGCTCGTGCGCGTCGCGCTCGCGGACCGGCGCTCGGTGAGCTACAACATCTCGCTGATCCATCGCACCGACGCCGCACGCGGCCCCGCCAGCGAATGGCTCTGCCACTACCTCACCCAAGGCACGCCGCCGCAAGCGGCACTTCCCGACGCGCGCTGAAAGCTCACTGCGGGCCAACCGCGGGCCAACTTCGGGCCAACTTCGGGCCATCGTCGGCCCAACGGCGCCTCAGCGATGCGCCTGCGAGTTGCAAGAACGCAACCCCGCGCACGCCTGACAATGCTTCACAAACCCTCGCGAGCCGCATCGCGCCGGGCTCGCGCGACGACGGGCGCTGACTTCGCGCCATCGACCTTCGTCTGCCCGCATTTATCGAGATGGACCTCCATGCCAGGATCGCGCCACCGCTCGCCGGGAGCGTGGGCATGCGCACCGCCGCACGCCCCGAACACCCAGCGCGAGCTTTGCGTCACGCGCCCGGTCACTTCGCATCATGGTCAACTTCATCTGCTTTCTGCTCTGGAATCTCGCCTTGCTCTTCGCCGTGCGCGTGGGTTGCAGGCTCGTTGTCTGCGCGCGGCCCGATCTCACGCTCAATGGCACGCGCATCTTCGTCGGCTTGATGGCGATTGCACTCGCGTTCGACACGGCGGTCACCTTCCTCGTGTTCGCCAGTGCCGGTGGGCCGTGGCAAGCGCACAACCCGAGCGAGACCTACCCCGAGCGCGCCTTCGCCTACGCGCTCGCCGCGTTGATGGCACTGCTGCTCGCGCGGCATGCGCGCCGGCAGGACGCACGCCAGGCGCACAGCGGACCAGCCGGCGCGCAGGCAATCGAAACGTCTCCCTACAGCAAATCGACGCTGCCGATGTAAGGCGCGCCGCCCGCTTCAGCTCTTCTTGACCTTTGCGGCCTTATCCGCCTTCGCCACCTTGGGCGCCTTCCCAGTCGCCCCCGCCGGCACGCCAGCCGCCGCGGCAGGCACCACCCCCGACCAGCCCGGCAAGTAACGCGCTTCGGGATCGTGCGCGTGCGAAAGCGCGTCGGCGAGCGCCGCGTCGAAGTCTTTGCGCAAGCGCGTTTCGGATACCTTACGGCGCAGATAGTCGGCCCACAGGAATTCGCTGAACGGTGTCGTGTCCTTCGCGTAGCCGCCCGACGTGCGCAACTCGCCCGCGAGGCTGCGATACGGATCGTCCGCGAGACCCAGGAGCTGCTTGGGCAACTGTTCGAATTCGCAGCGCTCGCCCGAGGCATTGAACGGATGCACCCATTGGTTGTGCTCCATCATGCGCCAGAAGATGGTGGGCTCGAGCCACGAGAGATCCTTGAGCACCGTCACCCGCACGCTCTCCACCGATTCTTCGAGCCACGCGCGGCCGAGGTGGTGGTGATCGACCACGTAGTAGCGCGACTTCGGCCCGAGCACGGCGGGAAACCAGTGCGAGTCGATGGCCGCCGCGCGGCCTTTCTTGTCGAGCGCCTGCCAGTGCGCGCGTTTGGCGTTCACCTCCCGAAAGCCCACCGTGATCTGCGTGGGGCGAAGCTCGTCGAGCTTTACGGTGATGAGATGGAGATCGGTGTTCTGAAGGTTCATGGCGGGCCTCCTTTTTGGTGCGGGTCAGTGTCGGTGTCGATCGCGCAACGATACAGCCGAACGGCCATGCACGCCGCATCGATTGAACGCGCGCTTCGCGCTTCGTGCGCGGGGTCAACCCTTCAAGCCGCTGGGCACGTTGGATGCGCGCTTTTTACAGTTCGCCTATAAATGCTCCGAGGGACAGACGGCGCCAGCCACGGCACGCGCCGCGCTCCCCGCCACTGTCGGTTGCACGTCTTTTCCGGCTCGATCAACGGCAATTCCACGGCACAAGCGAGGGCATTTTGGATCTCGAAACCATCCGCGTATTCATCATGACCCGGGGCATCGACTTCGGGACCAAGGTCGTCGCGGCGATCGCCCTGTGGATCATCGGGCGCTGGGCCATCAACCTCGTCGCCGGTTTGCTGCGCAAGGTGCTCGCGCGCAACGAGCGGGTCGATCCCACGCTCGCGCATTACCTCAGTTCAATCCTCGCCGCCGTCCTGAACCTGCTGCTGGTCCTCGCGATCCTCCAGGTGTTCGGCGTGCAGACCACCTCGTTCGCGGCGCTCCTCGCCGGTCTTGGCCTCGCCATCGGCACGGCGTGGGGCGGCCTGCTCGCGCATTTCGCGGCGGGCGTGTTCATGCAGGTGCTGCGGCCGTTCAAGGTGGGCGACTTCGTGACGGCCGGCGGCGTGACGGGCACCGTGAAGGAACTCGGCATTTTCGGCACGACCATCATCTCGCCGGACAACGTGGTCAACATCGTCGGCAACAACAAGATCTTCTCGGACACCATCTCGAACTACAGCGCGACGCCCTTGCGCCGCGTCGAGCTGACCGCGAAGATCGCCAACGGTGTCGATCCCGTCGACGCCGCCAACCGCCTGCGCGCCGCCATCGCGAAAATTCCGAACGTTGCGCAGGAACCGGCGCCCGATGTCGAGATTCTGTCGTTCACGCCCGAAGGGCCGCTGCTGGCCGTGCGGCCCTACACGAACAACGACACCTACTGGCAGGTCTACTTCGACACCAACCGCGCGATCGTCGAGACCTTCAAGGACGCGGGCTACCCCACCCCCGAAACGCCTTCGATCATTCGCCGCGTGGGCACCTAGCCCACCACATTCGACGCGCCCGCCAAAGCAAAACGGCATCGCCTTCGCAGGCGATGCCGTTTTTTATTGCGTTGCAGCCTGGTGGCGCCTGGCGCTCAACCGCCGTTGGGCTTGCGCACGGCACCGCCGCGCGAGTTCTTGCGCAGCATCTTCCACAGGCCGCCAAGCAGGATCGGCACGATCGCAGCGCCAATGCCGACGAGCACGATCACGTTCAGATACTGGCGAATGAACGGAATGTTGCCGAAGAAGTAGCCGAGCAGCACGAGCAGCAACACCCAGAACAGCGCACCCGTGATCGTGAAGAACTGAAACCGTCGCATGCTCATTTGCGACACGCCCGCCACGAACGGCGCGAAGGTACGCACGACAGGAATGAAACGCGCGAGCACGATCGTCTTGCCGCCGTGGCGCTCGTAGAATTCGTGCGTTTTCTGCAGTGCGGCGCGATCGAGGAAGCGTTCGAGCACGGGAATGTGCGTATTGAACACCTTCGGCCCGATGGCGCGCCCGATCAGATAGTTGACCGTATTGCCAAGGACCGCCGCCACGAGCAGCAGCACGATCAGCAGGCCGAGATTCATCTCGTGCGTAGCGGCAAACGCGCCGCCGATGAAGAGCAGCGAGTCGCCTGGCAGGAACGGCAGCACCACGAGCCCGGTTTCGCAGAACACGATCAGGAACAGCACCGCGTAGACCCAGCCGCCGTATTGCTGGATGAAGACACCGAGAAACTTGTCGATGTGCAAGACAAGATTGACGAACTGCAGAAGCGTATCCAAAAGTGTCCCTTATTGATCGTGGGCCGCGCGCCTGAAAAAGCGCGTTCGCCCTGTGTTGCGCGAGAAGCAAAATTGACCGCGCCATGATACCGAAAGTGCCTGGCCGTCACGAAAAATTCCCGCCAATTTCGGTGATTTCGCGCACAAAGCGCTGCTAGATGGCGGTTTTTAGGGGTGCAGATGCGCGCCAGGTGGCGCCGCGCCGACTCGCTATAATTGCGCGCATGTCTTCGAATTCCGAACCCACCGGCGCCGCGCCGGATTCCGCCAACGCCGCCCACGCTGCCAGCACGACCGACGCCGCCGTTGCGTCGCGCGCCGCGCAGCCCGCGCGCGCGATCCAGGCGCTGCCCGATCAGCTCATCAGCCAGATCGCCGCGGGCGAAGTGGTCGAGCGGCCCGCTTCCGTCGTCAAGGAACTGCTGGAAAACGCGCTCGACGCCGGGGCGAGCACCCTGCGCATCCTGCTCGACGAAGGCGGTGTGAAGCGCATTTCCATCGCCGACGACGGCTGCGGCATTCCCGAAGCCGAGTTGCCGCTCGCGCTCATGCGCCATGCCACGAGCAAGATCCGCTCGCTCGCCGAACTGGAAAGCGTCGCGACGCTCGGGTTTCGCGGCGAAGCGCTGGCGTCGATCGCCTCGGTGGCCGAAATGTCGATTACGAGCCGCAGCGCCGACGCGCCGCACGCCGTGAAGATCGAGGGCCACACGGGCGCGATCTCGCCGGCTGCGGGCGGTCAGGGCACGACCATCGAGGTGCGCGAGCTGTACTTCAATACGCCCGCGCGCCGCAAGTTCCTGAAGAGCGAGCAGACCGAACTGGGCCATTGCCTCGAGATGATTCGCCGCAGCGCGCTCGCGCGCCCGGACGTCGCGATCTCGGTGCTGCACAACGGCCGCGCGATCGAGCACTGGAACGCGAGCGATCCCGCCACGCGCGTTTCGAAGATTCTCGGCGAAGTCTTTGCCACGGCGCACCTGCCGCTCGACGAGCGCGCCGGGCCGCTCGCCGTGTACGGCTGCGCGGGCCTGCCCACGGCGAGCCGCAACCGCGCCGACCAGCAGTACTTCTTTGTGAACGGCCGCTTCGTGCGCGACAAGCTGCTCACGCACGCCGTGCGCGCGGCCTACGAGGACGTGCTGCACGGCGAGCGCTATCCGTCGTACGTGCTGTTCCTCGACCTGCCGCCCGAAGCCGTCGACGTGAACGTGCATCCCTCGAAGATCGAGGTGCGTTTTCGCGATTCGCGCTCGATTCACCAGTTCGTGTTCCACGCCGTGCAGCGCGCGCTTGCGCGCCACGCGGGCGCCTCGCCCGAAACGACCTCGGGCGGCCACGCGGCCGCGCTCATCGAGCCGCGCGCGTTGCCGGGCGCCGGGGTGCTGGGCGCCTCGGTCGGGCTGGCTTCGGGCGCGTCCGATTACCCGCGCGCAGGCGCAGCGCCAGGTGCTACGGGCGGCTTCGGCGCGGACGGCAAGTTCGGCACCGCAAGCGTGGCGAGCAGCTTCGGCGGCGGCGCGGGTAGCCCGCTCTCGCGCGCTTCCGGCTTTGGGGCTGCAAACGCAGGCGGCGCCAACGCGAGCAGCGGCAACACCTGGCTGCGCCAGTCGCGCATGACGCAGGGTAGCCTGCCGGTCGCGCAGCCACTCGCGCTGTATGACGCGTTGTTCGGCCGCAAGGACGTCGGCGCGGGCACGGCGCAGGGCTCGACCGTGCCGCAGGCGCAAGACGGCGCAGCCGACGCCTTCGCCGCCGGCGCACCGCACGCCGCGTTCGAAGCGGGCGAGGACCATCCGCTCGGCTTCGCGCTCGGCCAGGTGCACGGCATTTATGTGCTCGCGCAAAACGCGCGCGGCCTCGTGATCGTCGACATGCACGCCGCACACGAGCGCATTCTTTACGAGCAGTTCAAGCAGGCCCTTGCCGAGCGCTCGCTCGCCGTGCAGCCCTTGCTGATCCCGATCTCGATGACGGCCGATCCCGTCGAAACGGGCACTGTCGAGGAAGAAAAGGCGACGCTCGAGGCGCTGGGCTTCGACCTCGCCGTGCTTTCGCCCACGTCGATCGCGATCCGCGCGGTGCCCGCACTCCTCAAGGACGCCGATCTCCAGGCGCTCGCGCGCGCCGTGCTCGCCGATCTGCACGAATACGGCGGCTCGCGCGTGCTCACCGAGCGCCAGCACGAGATGCTCGGCACGCTCGCCTGCCATCACGCGGTGCGCGCGAACCGGCGGCTCACGCTCGACGAGATGAACGCGCTGCTGCGCCAGATGGAAACGACCGAGCGCGCCGACCAGTGCAACCACGGCCGGCCGACCTGGTACCAGCTCACGCTCGCCGATCTCGATCGGCTCTTCATGCGCGGTCAATGACGCAGTCCACGAAACCAGCCGCTGAAGCGTTGCCCGTCGCTTGCCTGCTCGGTCCCACGGCCTCGGGCAAGACGGCGGCCGCGCTTGCGTATGCCGCGCAGTCGGCGGCGCGCGGGCGCACAGTGGAGATCGTCAGCGTCGATTCCGCGCTCGTGTACCGCGAGATGGACATCGGCACCGCGAAGCCGACCGCCGAGGAGCGGGCGGCCGCCGTGCATCATCTGATCGATATCGTCGATCCGCTGG
This sequence comes from Paraburkholderia sp. J8-2, assembly GCF_905220195.1. NCBI lineage: Bacteria > Pseudomonadati > Pseudomonadota > Betaproteobacteria > Burkholderiales > Burkholderiaceae > Paraburkholderia > Paraburkholderia sp. J8-2. The sequence continues at coordinate 161,701 of NZ_CAJMZA010000005.1, read as the reverse complement.
ATGCGTATTCCGCCGCCGACTTTCGCGCCGACGCACTGCGCGTGACGGGCGAAATCGTTGCGCGCGGGAACGTGCCGCTGCTCGTGGGCGGCACGATGCTGTATTACAAGGCGCTCACGCAAGGCCTGAACGACCTGCCCTCGGCCGATCCCGCCGTGCGCGCGCAACTCGACGCCGAAGCCGCACGCGACGGCTGGCCCGCCATGCATGCCCGTCTCGCTCAGGTCGATCCGGCCACCGCGGCGCGCCTGGCCCCGAACGACTCGCAGCGCATTCAGCGCGCGCTCGAAATTTTCATGCTGAGCGGGCAGCCGATGTCGGTGCTGCTCGCCACGCCGTCCACGCGCGAGGATGAAGCCGCGCGCTATCGCTTCGTGCCGGTTGCGCTCGAACCGTCCGATCGCGGCGTGCTGCACGCGCGCATCGAAGCGCGGTTCAATGCGATGCTCGCGGGCGGCCTCATCGACGAGGTGAAGGCGCTGCGCGCGCGCGGCGACCTGAATCCCACCCTGCCGTCCATGCGCTGCGTGGGCTACCGCCAGGTGTGGGAATACCTCGACGGCGAGGTGGATTACGACACCATGCGCGACAAGGGCGTATTCGCCACGCGCCAGCTCTGCAAGCGCCAACTCACGTGGCTGCGCGCGATGCCGGAGCGCATCGTCGTGGATTGCTGCGCGCAAGACGCGACCGCACAGGCCGTTGCGGCGGTGGAGCGGATTGGCGGCTGAGACCGCCGGCCCATTTTCCCGCCATCGATTCCCGGGCGCCTTGTGCGCCACAACATCCCCACCCACGTTCACTCGACGCGCGTTCGACGACCGCGCGCGCGTCCTCCGCCGCCGCAGCGCGCCACCGAAAACCGCCCTCGCCCGCTTGACTTTCGATCGACCGGATACGATCATTCGTTCATCACTAGAGCAATTGCTCAGGCTCGAGCCGTCAGGCCGCTTTGAGTAAGGAGACACCGAATGAACACCGAACGCAGCAATGCGAACGTGATCCTGCACATCGGCGCCGGGTCGTTTCACCGGGCGCATCAGGCGTGGTACCTGCATCGCGTGAACCTCACGCGCAAGCCCGACGAGGCCGCCTGGTCGCTCACCGTCGGCAACATCCGCTCCGACATGAACGCCGTGATGGACGCGCTGGCCGCGCAGAACGGCGCCTACACGCTCGAAACGGTCACGCCGCAGGGCGAGCGCGCCTACGAAACGATCCGCTCGATCACGCGCGTGCTGCCATGGTTTGCCGATCTCGCGAGCCTGATCGACGCGGGCGCCGACCCGAACTGCAAGATCATCGCGTTCACGGTGACCGAAGGCGGCTATTACCTCGACGAACATGACCGGCTCGACACCGCGAACCCGGACCTCGCTGCCGACCTCAATGGCGGCCGCACGACCATTTACGGTGCCCTCGCCGCGATCCTCGAAGCGCGCATGGCACGCGAGGGCGGCCCCGTCACACTGCAGACCTGCGACAACCTGCGCAGCAACGGCAAGCGCTTTCACGCGGGCATGCGCGAGTTCCTCGCGCTGCGCGGCGCAACGGATCTGCGCGCCTGGTTCGACGCGAACACGGCCTGCCCCGACTCCATGGTCGACCGCATTACGCCGCGCCCCACGCCCGACGTGCGCGAGCGCGTGAAGGCGGCGACTGGCGTGGACGACGCCTGTCCCGTGATGGGCGAGGCGTTCATTCAATGGGTGATCGAGGATCACTTCTGCGCCGGGCGGCCCGCCTGGGAGCGCGCAGGCGCGGAGATGGTCGAATCGGTGATGCCCTATGAGGAAGCGAAGATCCGCATCCTCAACGCCACGCACAGCTGCATCGCGTGGGCGGGCACGCTCGTTGGGCTCGACTTCATCCACGAAGGCACCCACGACGCCGACATCCGCACCTTTGCGCGCGAGTATGTGAGCGAGGACGTGATTCCCTGCCTCACGCCCAGCCCGCTCGATCTCGCGAAGTATCGCGACGTCGTGCTCGAACGCTTCAGCAACCCGTATATCCAGGACACGAACCAGCGCGTGGCCGCCGACGGCTACTCGAAGATCCCCGGCTTCATCGCGCCCACGCTCGCGCAACGCATCGCCAGCGGCGCGACGCCTGCCGCCACGGCCATGCTGCCCGCGCTCTTCCTGCGATTTCTCGCGCGCTGGCACAAGGGCACGCTGCCCTACAGCTACCAGGACGGCGTGATGGATGCGGCGGCCGTGCACCGCATGTTCGACAGCGGCGAGCCTGTCTCGACGTTTCTCGGCGACAAGCTGCTCTGGGGCGGCCTCGCCGGCAACCCGACGCTGGGCGTCGCCGTGCGCGGCGCGCTCACGCGCGTCGACGCGTGGCTCGCCTCGCGCGGCTGCAGCGTGTGAAGCCACACCGCGGCTTGATCCGTCACACCCGCGCCGCGCGCGCCCTCCGGGTCGGCGCGCATGGCGTCGCGCACGGCGCGCGGCTAAAGTAGCGCAACTCTCATTACGACTTCCGCGCGCCTATGTATCTCGGCATCGACCTCGGCACCTCCGAAGTGAAAGTCCTGCTGCTCGCGCCCGACGGCCGCGTGATCGGCACTGCCGGCACGCCCTTCGTCGTCTCGCGCCCGCACCCGCGCTGGTCCGAGCAGAATCCCGCCGACTGGTGGGACGGCACGCGCCGCGCGCTCGCCGCGCTGCGCGAGGCGCATCCGCATGAATTCGCGCAGGTGCGCGGCATCGGCCTTTCCGGACAGATGCACGGCGCCGTGCTGCTCGACGCGCACGACAACGTCTTGCGCCCCGCGATCCTCTGGAACGACATGCGCGCGGTGGACGAATGCGCCGAGCTCACCGCCCGCGCGCCGCAACTGCATCGCATTGCGGGCAATCTCGCCATGCCGGGCTTCACGGCGCCCAAACTGCTGTGGGTCGCGCGCCATGAGCCGCAGATCTTTCGCGCAACGGCCTGCGTGCTGCTGCCAAAGGACTATCTGCGCCTGCAACTCACGGGTGGCAAGGTCTCCGATCCATCGGACGCCGCCGGCACGCTCTGGCTCGACGTGGCCAAACGCGACTGGTCCGACGCGCTGCTCGACGCCTGCAACATGACGCGCGCGCAAATGCCCGCGCTCGCCGAAGGCAGCGCGCCCTCCGGCACGCTGCTGCCCGCGCTCGCGCGCGAATTCGGCCTGCGCGAGGACGTGGTCGTCGCCGCGGGCGGCGGCGACAACGCGACGAGCGCCATCGGCATCGGCGCGACACAGCCCGGCGACGGCTTCGTCTCGCTCGGCACCTCGGGCGTGCTCTGCGTGGTGGGCGACCGCTTCCGGCCCAACCCCGCTTCCGCCGTGCATGCGTTCTGCCACGCGATTCCGGACCGCTGGCACCAGATGAGCGTCGTGCTTTCGGCGGCGAGCTGCCTGCGCTGGGTCTGCAAGCTCACCGGCACGAACGAGCCCACTCTGCTCGCCGAAGTCGAACAGCTGGGCGTGCAAACGCTCGCCGAAGCCCCACTTTTCCTGCCCTATCTCTCGGGCGAGCGCACGCCGCACAACGACCCGTACGCGCAGGGCGTGTTCTTCGGCATGACGCACGCGACCGACCGCGCGCTGCTCGGCTACGCCGTGCTCGAAGGCGTGACGCTCGCGCTCACCGACGGCCTCGACGCCCTCGCGGCCGCCGGCACCGAAGTGGGCGCGCTGTCGATGCTGGGCGGCGGCGCGCGCAGCGGCTACTGGGCGCAACTGGTTGCGGACGCATTCAACACCCCCACGCGCCAGCACGGCGGCGGCGAAACGGGCGCGGCGCTCGGCGCGGCGCGCCTTGGCTGGCTCGCGGCGGGCGGCGACACGCGCGAGGTGCTGACGAAGCCGCCCGTGGTGGCCGAGTACACGCCGAACGCCTCGCGCCACGCGGCGCTGCGCGAGCGGCTGACCGCCTACCGCGCGCTGTACCGCCACGTGCGCCCGCTTTTCGAGCCCTCGCGCGAACGCCTCGCGTAAGTTGCGCAAATTCGTGCAGTAAGCTTCGGCCCCCGATCCCGCTCCGACCACTACCGTGCCCAAGTCCACCGAAAAACTCGATCTCGCGACCCGCGCCGCCTGGCTCTACTACGTGGCCGGCAACACCCAGAACGAAATCGCCGAGAAGCTGCAGGTGTCGCGCCCCGTCGCGCAGCGCCTTGTCGCGTTCGCGGTCGAGAAGAACCTTATTCGCGTGCGCGTCGATCACCGTCTCGCCGATTGCCTCGCCCTCGCCGACGCGCTTTCGAAGCGCTACGGCCTTTCGGTCTGCGAAGTGGTGCCCGTGGACAACGACACACCCGAGGAAATCGACCGCAAGCTCGCGGTAGCGGGCGCGCAAGTGATGGAGCGCTACCTCACCGAAGAACGGCCGATGGTGGTGGCGGTGAGCAGCGGACGTACCCTCAAGGCGGCCGTCGATCAGATCGCGCAACTGGAGCGGCCGCAGCATCGGCTCGTTTCGATGGTGGGCGCGATCGCCCAGGACGGCTCGTCGAACCGCTACGACGTCGCGCTGCATATCTCCGAGAAAACGGGTGGCAAGCACTTTTTGCTGCCCGCACCGCTCATCGCCGATAACGAGGCCGAGCGCGCGCAGTGGTGCAATCACCGGCTCTATCGCATCGTCGAATCGCTTTCGGGCGAGGCCGATGTCGCATTCGTCGGCATTGGCAACATCGGCGAGCATTGCCCGCTGCATGAGGACGGCTTCATCACCTCTGACGAAGTGCGCGAATTGATGGGCCAGGGCGCTGTGGCCGAAATGCTCGGCCTGCCGATCGACGCAGCCGGCAAGCGTGTCGATTCCCCCACGGGCCGCCGCGTGACGAGCGTGTACCTCGATTCGCCGCCGCGCCGCCCGACCATCGGTTTTGCAGGCGGCGCGCGCAAGCGCGAAGCCGTGATCGCGGCGCTCAACGGCGGCTGGCTCTCCGGGCTCGTCACCGACGAGCTGTGCGCGCGCGCGGCGATCGAACGCTAAACCCTGCACCGAACAAAAAAAGAAGCCCGCGCGAAGCGGGCTAACAAAGGCAACCTCAGGTACCTCGCCACACAAACACCGCCTCACGCTTCGAGGCGGTGCGTCCAGCAAGCCAGTGAAATCACGCAGCCAGTTGCTGCGCGAAACGACGCTCGAACGCGAGACCGTCCGCATTGAAGAGATGGCAATGATCGGGCGTCGAGCCGACCTTGAATGCCTCGCCGCGCTCGTGCCGCTCCAGCGGCGGAATGCGCGCGATCAGGCCGTCGGGCGCAACCGGGCATTCGGCGTAGAGATAGGCCGCGTCGCCAAGCGATTCGACCGTCATCGCCTTCGCGCTCACGCCTTCTCCGCCCGTCATGATGTGCAGATGCTCGGGACGGATGCCCACCGTCACCTTGTCGCCTTCGCGCGCCGTGCCGGGCTCCACGGCCACCTTCTGCGTATCGCCCGTCTCGTAGCGCACGACAATGCCGTCGCTCTCGACTCTCTGCACCGTGCCGTCGAGGAAGTTCATCTTCGGCGAGCCGATGAAACCCGCCACGAAGCGGTTCGCCGGCGCGTGATACAGACGGTTCGGACTGCCGACCTGTTCGACGTTGCCCGCGGAGAGCACGACGATCTTGTCGGCGAGCGTCATCGCTTCGACCTGATCGTGCGTCACGTAGATCATCGTGGTCTTCAGTTCATCGTGCAGACGCGCGAATTCGAGGCGCATCTTCACGCGCAGCGCGGCATCGAGGTTCGAGAGCGGCTCGTCGAACAGGAACACCTTGGGCTTGCGCGTGATCGCGCGCCCGATCGCCACGCGCTGGCGCTGGCCGCCCGAAAGCTGCTTGGGCTTGCGGTCGAGCAGATGGTCGATGTGCAGGATCTTCGCGGCGTTCTTCACGGCCGCGTCGATCTCGGGCTTCTTCGCGCCCGCGAGCTTCAGGCCAAACGCCATGTTGTCGTAGAGCGTCATGTGCGGATAGAGCGCGTACGACTGGAACACCATTGCAATGCCGCGCTTGGCCGGAGGCACGTCGTTCATGCGCGTGCCGTCGATCATCAGGTCGCCGCCGCTGATGTCCTCAAGCCCCGCGATCATGCGCATGAGCGTGGTCTTGCCGCAGCCGCTCGGGCCAACGAACACGACGAACTCACCGTCGCCGATGTCGAGGTTCACGTCGCGCAGGACTTCGTTGTCGTCGTAGCGCTTCAGTACGTCTCTGAGGATCACGCTTGCCATGATATGTCTCCGTTTCTGCCTGATTCAGTTCGAACGCGTATGCGCCCTGTTCATCCATTGCGCCACCCGCGCAGGCAGCGTCGTCATGTCGTCGAAAATTTCGATTGCACCCGCTTCGCGCAACTCGTGCGCGTGCGCGTCGCCGCCCACGTGCGTGCCGCCCACGAAGCCGAGCACGGTCATGCCGGCCGCGCGCGCCGAGCTCACACCCGTCACGCTGTCCTCGACCACAAGGCACGCGGCGGGCGCGACGTCCATGCCCTGCGCCGCCGCGAGGTAGACATCGGGCGCGGGCTTCGGTTTGGCGACGATATCCGCGCAGTACACGCGCGCGCCAAAGAAGCGTTCGAGTCCGTTGCGCGCCAGCACTTCGCGCACCACCGCCGTGTAGCTGTTGCTCGCGCAGGCCTTGGTGAGCGTCACGGCTTCCAGCGCGGCGACGACGCCCGGGAAAAGCGGCGCCTCACGCGCTTGGGCTTCTGCGACCGCGCGGATCGCATCGACGTCCGCTGCGCTCAGGCTGCGCCCGAGTGCCTCGCCCGCGCCGCCCAGCACGCGCTCGATGCGCTGGCCAAGCAGCGGCATCAAGACCGGCGCCGCGTCCACACCGGGCCAGCGCGCTTCGAGTTCGCGCACCAGCACGCTGGCCGCCACGGCTTCGCTGTCGATCAGCACGCCGTCGCAGTCGCAGATGAGGGCTTGAATGGGCATCGCGTGGTCCATTTACTTGACTGCACCGAACGTAAGGCCGCGTACCAGCTGCTTCTGCGAAAGCCAGCCGACGATCAGCACCGGCGCGACCGCCAGCAGCGACGCCGCGGAAAGCTTCGCCCAGAAGAGCCCCTCAGGACTCGAATACGAAGCGATGAACACGGTAAGCGGCGCGGCGTTCGAGCTGGAGAGGTTGATGCTCCAGAATGCTTCGTTCCACGAAAGAATGATCAGCAGCAGTGCGGTGGAGGCGAGGCCCGGCACCGCCATCGGCATGAGCAGATAGACGATCTCCTGCCAGGTGGCCGCGCCGTCCATACGCCCCGCTTCGAGAATGTCGCGTGGAATCTCGTTGAAGTACGTGTACGCCATCCACACCGCGATAGGCAGGTTGATGAGCGTATAGACGATGATGAGCCCGCTCACCGTGTCGAGCAGCCCCGTGTTCTTCCACAGCAGATAGATCGGCACGAGCACGCCCACCGAAGGCATCATCTTCGTGGAGAGCATCCACAACAGGATCTTCTGCGTGCGCTGGTTCGGGAAGAACGCCATCGCGTAGGCCGCGGGCACGGCAAAGATCAGGCAGACGACCGTCACGCCCGCCGAGATCAGCACCGAATTCCAGGCGAACGCGAAGTAGTTGCTGCGCGCGAACACCTCGCGGAAGCTGTCGAGCGTCGGCAGGAAGAAGATCGTCGGAATATAGGCCTGCTGCTCGGTCTTGAATGCCGTGATCGTCATCCAGAAGATCGGGAAGAACAGCGCAATCGCGATCAGCCAGGCGAGCAGCCCCGGGACCACGCGACCAAGGAACTGCAGCGGCGACGAATGGTTGACCGCGTCGGGCGATCGAGCAGGCGTAGCAGTAATCTGGCTCATTTTTCGTACTCCCCTTTGAGGTTGCGCGCGAGCATGCGCACGAGGAAGAACGACACGATGTTCGCCAGCACGACAGCGAGAATGCCGCCAGCCGAAGCGATACCCACGTCGAACTGCTGCAGGCCCAACGAGTAGATCAGGTAGGTGAGGTTCGTGGTCGCGTTGCCGGGACCGCCGCCCGTGGTCGTGTAGATCTCGGCGAAGATCGAGAGCAGGAAGATGGATTCCATCATCACGACAACGGCAATCGCGCGCCGCAGGTGCGGCAGCGTGATGTAGAAGAACAAGGCGATGGGCCCCGCGCCGTCGATCTTCGCGGCTTCCTTCTGCTCCTGGTCGAGCGACTGGATCGCCGTGAAGAGAATGAGGAACGCGAACGGCAGCCATTGCCAGGCCACGATCATGATGACCGCGGTGAGCGGATACACGGCGAACCAGTCGATCGGCGTCATGCCCATCGAGCGCATCGCGATGGCCACGAGGCCATACACCGGATGCAGGATCATGTTCTTCCAGATCAGCGCGCTCACCGTGGGCATTACGAAGAACGGCGCGATGGCGAAGAGGCGCGCCACGCCCTGGCCCACGAACTTGCGGTCGAACAGCACTGCCATCAGCACGCCGCCGACCACGGTGATCACGAGCACCGCCACGATCAGCTCGATGGTGTGCACGATCGACGGCACGAACGAGGGGTCGGTAGCGAGGAACCGGTAGTTGTCAAAGCCCGCGAAACCCTTGAGGTCCGGATTCAGCAGGTTGTATCGCGTGAACGAATACCAGATCGTCATCGCGAGCGGGATCGTCATCCACAGCAGCAGCACCGCGACGGACGGCGACACGAGCCAGCGCGACGCCGTGCGGCGCGATTCGACCTGCTGCGGTTTCTGTGGCGTGCGCGCTCGATTGAATATAGGCATGGGGAGATGGAGATGACGCATGAGGACCACCCTTCTCGGTTGCGCGCCTGCTCAGGGTGCAGGCGCTGCATCGGCTTCGCGAGGGCGCGCGCCGCGCCGGGCGGCCCGGCGCGCGCTCGCGTGACTACGCTGGCTGCTCGAACATCGCAGCCTCATTTTTCGCCTTTACTTCTGATACCCGGCTTGCGCCACGGCGCGGTTGGCAGCGGCGTTACCCGCCGTGAGCGCCTGATCGACGCTCATCTGCCCTGCCACGGCGCCCGCAACGCTTTGGCCCACGACCGTACCGAACGACTGAAACTCAGGAATCCCAACGAACTGGATACCCGTGTACGGCACCGGCTTAGCGGTCGGATGGGTCGGATCGGCGGTCTGGATCGCCTTCAGCACGAAGTCGGAGAACGGCGCGGCCTTCTTGTACTCGGGATTCTGATACGTCGAAATCCGCGTACCCGACGGCACCGAAGCCCAGCCCTCGTCCTGCGCGACCATCTGGACATACTCTTTCGAGGTCGCCCATTCGATGAACTTCTTCGCGGCGTCCTGCGACTTCGACGACTTCGGCACGGCGAGCGCCCACGACCACAGCCAGTGCGCGCCATTGGGCGTGACTTCGGTCGGCGCGGCCGCGAAGCCGATCTTGTCGGCCACCTGCGACTGCTGCTTGTTGTAGAGAATGCCCGCGGCCACCGTGGCGTCGATCCACATCGCGCACTTGCCCGATGACATCAGCGTGAGGTTTTCGTTGAAGCCGTTCGAACTCGCTCCCGGAGGGCCATCCTTCTTCAGCATATCGACATAGAAGTTCACCGCTTTCTTCCACTCGGGCGACGTGAGCTGCGCTTGCCACTTCTCGTCGAACCAGCGGCCGCCGAAGGTGTTCGCGACCGTCGTCACGTACGCCATGTTCTCGCCCCAGCCGGCCTTGCCGCGCAGGCAGATGCCGTACTGGCCGGCCGATTTGTCGGTCAGCTTGTCGGCGAAGTCGCGGATCTGGTCATAGGTCGGCTGCTCGGGCATCTTGAGGCCCTTCTTGTCGAACAGGTCCTTGCGGTAATACGTCATCGAGCTTTCGACGTAAAACGGCAGCGCATAGAGCGTGCCGTTGTACGAGAGACCGTCGCGCGCGGTCTTCACCACGTCGTCGAGATCGTAGCTCGCGGGCAGGTTCGTCATCGGCACGATCCAGCCGCGCTTGCCCCATTGCGGCGCCTCGTACGTGCCGATCATCATCACGTCGAACTGGCCGCTGTTGGTCGTGATGTCGGTGGTCGCGCGCTGGCGCAGCACGTTTTCTTCGAGGATCACCCAGTTCAGCTTGATGCCCGGATTGGCCTTTTCGAAGGCCGGCGAGAGCTTCTTCAGCTCGATCATGTCCGGATTGTTCAACATGGCGATCGTAACGGTTTGCGCGTGGGCGGCGCTGGCTGCGGCGACGAGTGCACCCGCACTCACCGCGCGACTTATGCACTTCGCGGCGGTCTTCATTGCTGGCTTCATGACGTTGTCTCCTTGTTCGTTGCGTTATGTCTTGCTGCAGCCGTGCTGCTGTCGTGATGCGTTGTGCAAGGGTTGCGGGCGAGAGTTGCGGGAAATATCAGCTCATCCAGTTGCCGCCGTCGACGTTCAGGGTCTGCGCGGTGATGTAATCGGCGTCGGCGGAAGCGAGAAAGAGCGCGGCTCCTGTGAGATCCTCGGGCAGGCCCATGCGCCCGAGCGGCACGGCCTCACCCACCAGTCGCTTCTTCTCGCCGAGCGGGCGATGCTCGTAACGCGCAAAGAGCGCGTCGACCTGCTCCCACATCGGCGTGTCGACCACGCCCGGTGCGATGCCGTTCACGTTGATGCGATGCGGCGCCAGCGCGAGCGCCGCCGACTGCGTGTAGCTCAGCACGGCGGCCTTGGTTGCGCAGTAGTGCGAAACGAGTGCCTCGCCGCGGCGGCCCGCCTGCGAAGACATGTTGATGATCTTGCCGCCCTGCCCCTGCTCGACCATATGGCGCGCCACGGCCTGCATGAGGAAGAACATGCCCTTCACGTTCACCGCGAAGAGGCGGTCATACACGTCCCAGGATTCGTCGAGGAGCGGGCGCATGTCGAAGAGCGCCGCGTTATTGAAGAGCACGTCGATGCGGCCAAAGCGCTCGACCGCACTGAGCACGATGCGCTCGATGTCCTCGCGGTGGGTCACGTCTGCGGAGATCGCGAGCACACGTTCGGGGTACGCGGTGGCGAGCGTTGGCGCGACGGCATCGGCCGGCTTCACGTCGACGAGCACGCAGCGCGCGCCTTCGTCCAGATAGCGCTGCGCGACCGCCTCGCCAATACCGCTCGCCGCGCCGGTCAGCACGGCTACCTTGTCCTGCAAACGTCCTGCCGCTCGCGTCGCGGTGTGTGCCACAGGTTGTCTCCAATTTTCGTCCGTGTGGGGCGCGCCCGGCTGGTGCTCCGGGGAGCATCTGAGCGATCGCCCGACATGTGAGCATTTGCTCTGTCGTTGATCGAATGATCGGATACGAGTCGGAGACTGTCAAGGCGAACCAACGCGATTGGACGAGATTTCGATGGTGCGGCGCGCAAGCCTTGGCTGGCTGCGGCCCGCGGATCCGGCCCCCTGACCGGATGGCGAGCTGACTCGCCAATCGAAGTGATACGTTATATCATCTCGCCTTCGCGACACCGACGCGTCCGCTTTCAGGCTCCCTTATCAACAAGGATAGAACCATGATCACGTTCACCCACGCGAACTGCCCGCCCCGCGTGGCTACGGCCGGCGCGCGCCGGGGCTTCGCGCTCGCGCGTTTCGCGGCCAGGCTCGCTCTCGCGCTGGGGACGGCGTTCGGCGGCGCGACTGCAGCCATGGCGGCGCAGGCGGCCAGTGCCGCCCTTCCCGTCGTTGCAGCGGAAAACTTCTACGGCGACGTCGTCAAGCAGATCGGCGGCAATTACGTGGACGTGACGAGCATCCTGAGCAACCCCGACCAGGACCCGCATCTCTTCGAAGCGAGCCCGAAGACCGCCCGCGCGCTCCAGAACGCGCGCGTGGTCGTCTATAACGGCGCCGACTACGACCCGTGGATGACCAAGCTGCTCGGCGCCACGGGCGGCGGGAAAAGCACAAACAGCCGCACGACGATCATTGCGGCGGACCTCGTCGGCAAGAAAGCGGGCGACAATCCGCACCTCTGGTATGACCCGAAGACCATGCCTGCCGTGGCGCGCGCCGTGAGCGCCGCGCTCGGCGCCGCGGACCCCGCGCACAAGAGCGTGTACGATGCCAACCTGGCAACGTTCCTCGCCTCGCTGCAACCGGTCGACGCCAAGGTCGCGGCGCTGCGCGCGCGCTACCAGGGGCAGCCCGTCACGGCCACGGAGCCGGTGTTCGGCTATATGTCGGATGCGGTCGGCCTCGACATGCGCAACCTGCGCTTCCAGCTCGCGACGATGAACGACACCGAGGCAAGCGCGTCGGACATCGCGGCATTCGAGCGCGACCTGCGCGAGCGCCGCGTGCGTGTGCTGATCTACAACAGCCAGGCGACCGAGGCCCTCACGCGGCGCATGCTGGCGCTGGCGAAGCAGTCCAACGTGCCGTCCGTGAGCGTGACCGAGACACAGCCGGCCGGCGTGAGCTTCCAGCAATGGATGCTCGTGCAGCTCGACTCGCTCGACAAGGCGCTTGCAGCGGGAACAGCAGGGCAACACTAACCGTATTCAGCAAGGACAGATGTCATGACCGGGGCCGGCCCTTCGCCCACCGATATCGCTTCACAACACCATGCGCATCGCGCGCCCACGCCTGTGCTCACGCTCGCGGGCGTGACGCTCTCGCTCGGCGAGCGCACGATCCTGCGCGATGCGAACTTTGCAGTGAACCAGGGCGAATTCATCGGCGTGCTCGGGCCGAACGGCGCGGGCAAGACCACGCTCATGCGCGCCATCCTCGGCCTCGTGCCGGCCTCGCACGGCGCGATTCGCGTGCTGGGCGAGCCGGTCGCGCGCGGCAACGCGAAGATCGGCTACATGCCGCAAACGCGCACGGCGCTCGCAAGCCGCCGCGTGCGCGGCCGCGACTTCGTGGCGATGGCCGCCGACGGCCACCGCTGGGGCCTGCCGCGCGCCGACGCCGCCACGCGCGCCGACGTCGCGCGCGTGCTCGATCTCGTGGGTGCGAGTGCGCTTGCGGATCGCCCGCTTTCGGAGCTCTCGGGCGGCGAGCGCCAGCGCCTGCTGCTCGCGCAATGCCTGCTCGGCGACCCGAAGCTGCTGCTGCTCGACGAGCCGCTCATCAGCCTCGACCCGAATCATCAGCGCGGCGTGGTCGAACTCGTGCGCCGCGTGCAGCGCGAGCTTGGCATTGCGGTGCTGTTCTCCGCGCACGAACTCAATCCGCTGCTCAACGCGCTCGATCGCGTGCTCTATCTCGGCAACGGCGTGGCCGCGCTCGGCAGCGTGGACGAAGTCATCACCGCGCCCGTGCTCTCGCGCCTCTACGGCTCGCCTATCGAAGTGATGCGCATGAAGGGCCGCATCTTCGTGATGTCGGGCGACGTGGAAGTCGAAAAGCACGACCACGAACATGAGCACGACCATGGCCATGACCACGGCGGTCACGGCCACGCGCACGGCCATGGTCACGGCGACAACAACGACAACACACACGGCCACACGCACGATGCTTGAATACGATTTCATGGTGAACGCCTTCGCGGCGTCGGGCATCGTTGCGGTGCTCGCGGGCGTGGTGGGCTATTTCCTCGTGATGCGCGGCCAGACCTTCGCGGGCCACGCGCTTTCGCACGTGGGCTTCACGGGTGCCACGGGCGCCGTACTGCTGGGCGTTTCGCCGATGTGGGGCATGGTGGGCTTCACGCTCGCCGCGGGCGTTTCGATGGGGGCGCTCGGCGAAAAGCTCGCGGGCCGCGACGTGGCGATCGGCGTGATTCTTTCGCTCGCACTCGGTTTCGGCCTGCTGTTTCTGCACTTCTTCACGTCGTATGCCACGCAGGTCACGGCGCTCCTGTTCGGCAACGTGCTGGGCGTGAACCGCGAAACGCTCGGCGTGCTTGCCGCCCTCGCCGTGGCGAGCCTGGCGGCACTGGCCGCCATCATGCGGCCACTGCTGTTCGCCTCGCTGCAGCCCGAACTCGCCGAAGCAAAGGGCGTGTCGCTGCGCGCGGTTTCGATGCTGTTCCTCGCCATCGCCGCGCTCGCGGTGGCCGCGTGCACGCAGATCGTCGGCGTGCTGCTCGTCTTTACGCTGATGGTCGGTCCGGCCGCCGCCGCGCAGAATCTCACCACGCGCCTTTCCACCGGACTCGTTCTGGCCGCGCTGCTCGCGCTCGTGCAAGCGTGGCTCGGCGTCACGCTCGCGTTTTATACCGACTGGCCCACCAGCTTCTGGATCACCGCGCTCGCCGCGCTCGTCTACGGCGCGAGTCTGATCGGGCGTCGCTAGGACGTTACGCGCGTAATGAGAAAGGCGTTGCCCCTCGCGGGTGCAACGCCTTTTTTGCATTTACGCCTCATCACGATGCCGGTGGAAACCAGGTTCGCACGCGGCCATACAGATCGATGAAGCGCGCATAACGCTGCGCGAGCGCGGCGTCCTCGCGCGGCGACGCCACCTGCGTCGCGGCCGGGGCAAGCGCCGCGAGGTCGCTCATGCGCCAGTGCCCGCAGGCGAGCCCGCCCAGCATCGCCGCGCCGCGCGCCGCGGCGTTCGGGCAGTCGATCGCGTAGAGGTCCGCGTCGAGCGTGTCGGCGAGCAACTGCCGCCAGCGCGCGTCCACGGAGCCGCCGCCCGCGAGTTTGAGCGCCGGCACACTGCGCGAGTCTCGCGTGCCTTCGTTGGCAACCGGGCTCGCAACGTCGTGGGTGCTGCGCACGGCGTCTAGCCCCGCGCGCAATGCGAATGCCACACCCTCGAACGCCGCGCGCATGAGCGTGCCGCGCGAGTCGCCAAGGGCAGCGCCGAGCCAGCCGCCGCGCGCCGTGGGGTCGAGCCACGGTGAGCGCTCCCCGCTCAAATAAGGCAGGAATGCCAGCGTCTCCGAAGGCAGCACGGCGAACGCGTCCGCGTAGGCCGAAGCCCAGTCGTAGGCCAGCCAGCCGCGCGCCGCTTCGAGCGCCACGCCCACGTTCTGCATCGCGGCCATGGTGTACCAGCCGCCCGTGGCCGAGCGGTAGCGATGCAGCCCGCGCCGCGCGGGCGGCTCGCTGCGCGCGGTCACGACGATCTGGCCGCCGGTGCCCGTGGTGAGGAGCGCGTCGCCTTCGTCGGCCAGACCGCTGCCGAACGCGGCGCACGGCGTGTCGCCCGCGCCCGTCGCGAGCACGACGCCCGCGGGCAGTCCGAGCGCATGCGCGGCGGCCGCGCTCAGCGCGCCGCTCGCTTCATGCGATGCGGCCAACGGTGCGAACCACCGCGCCGGCAATCCCAGCCGCTCGATCAGCGCGAAATCCCACGCACCGTCGGGTGCGGCGAGCGCCGTCGCGCATGCGTCCGAGGGATCGGCGTTGAGCGCGCCACCGAGCGCCACGCGCAGCCAGTCTTTCGGCTGCAGCGCCCAGCGTGCGGCTTGTGCGACTTGCGGCTCGTGCTGCAGAACCCAGCGCAGCAGCGGCCCCGCCATGCCGGGCGCAACGGGGTTGGGCTGCGGATGCTCGGCTTCGTCAGGCCATGCATCGAGCAGCGCATGCGCGCGCGTGTCGGGCCAGAGCATTGCGGGGCGCAGCGCGCGGCCCGCTTCATCGGTGAGTACGACGCCGTGCATTTGCCCGGAAAACCCGATGGCTCGCACCACCGCGCGCTCGCTTTCGGGCAGGCGCGCGCAGGCTGTAACGAGCGCGTCCCACCAGCGATCCACGGCGATCTCGGCCCAGCCGGGCCGCGGCGTGTCGAGCGCGTAGGCCACGCTCGCGGCGGCGCGCTCGACGCCGTCGCCATCGATGATGCCTAGCTTGAGTGAACCGGTGCCGAGGTCGATGCCGAGAAAACGCGTTTGCGATGGGCTCATGGGAAACGGTGCGCGAGCTTGTGCGGGGAAGGAAAGGCCATCATACCGGCGCGATGCGCGGCGAGATGCACGGTGCGAAACGTGCGTTAAGGAGGGCTTTCAAACGCGCCTCGAACCCGCGCGCAACATCGCCGATTTTAAAGCGAAAAACGCCCATTCGCGGGTTAACCCGGTGGGTGCGCGCGCGATGCAAAATGGCTCACATCCGGCATTCGGAATAGAGATCATAACGGCGCGGCCATATGTGACATGACCCGCGCGGCATGGCCGGTCTGCGCTCGATGCCGCCGTACACGTTAGTTAGGTCCCCCGTGCCGCCACGCCCGCGCCGCGTCTCCCATCGTGCGAGAGCGCTCAACCGCCGCAAACAGGGGCGTTCCCGCCTTGCGCCGTCACGCGCGCGGTCCAAAACGTGGCCCGGTGAAGCCGTCACGAAACCGCCTCACACGCCCCGCGCACGCTGATCCCACCCTTATGTCGCCTGTCCATCTCGACGGGTGCATATCGTGCCCGGAAAGCACGGAATAGTCCCCAGCGGTCTTGTTGCATATTTTCTTACCGCATACCTTGGAGGCCATATCCCTAAACGAAGAGACGGAGACAGACGACATGCAAGCCAAGGGCATTGAGGACCAGGCCGCCAAGCGATCTGGCCAGAAGCAGGTGCACCCCTGCGACGAGCGCCTGCCGTTCAGCCAGTTGCTGACACTCGGCATCCAGCACGTGCTCGTGATGTACGCAGGCGCGGTCGCCGTGCCGCTCATCGTCGGCGGCGCGATCGGGTTGCCGAAGGATCAGGTCGCCTTCCTCATCAGCGCCGACCTGTTCGCCTGCGGTATCGCCACGCTGATCCAGACGCTCGGCCTGTGGATCTTCGGCATTCGCCTGCCCGTGATCATGGGCTGCACGTTCGCCTCGGTCGGCCCGATGATCGCCATCGGCACCAATCCGTCGCTCGGTCTGCTCGACATCTTCGGCTCGACCATCGCGGCGGGTGCGATCGGCATCGTGATCGCACCGATGATCGGCAAGCTGCTGCGCTTCTTCCCGCCCGTGGTGGTGGGCACCGTGATCGCGGTGATCGGCCTCTCGCTCATGGAAGTGGGCATCAACTGGGCCGCCGGCGGCGTGGGCAATCCCGATTACGGCAACCCCATCTACCTCGGCCTCTCGCTGCTCGTGCTGATGCTGATCCTGCTCATCAACAAGTTCGGGCGCGGCTTCGTCGCCAATATCTCGGTGCTGCTCGGCATTGTCGCGGGCTTTGCCATCGCGCTTGCGCTTGGCCGCGTGAATCTGGAAGGCATGGCGAGCGCGCCGTGGGTCGGCATCGTCATGCCGTTCCACTTCGGCATGCCGAAGTTCCACATCCTGCCGATCGCGACGATGGTGATCGTGATGTTCGTGACCTTCATCGAATCGACGGGCATGTTCCTCGCCGTGGGCGACATGGTCGAGCGCCCCGTCGATCAGGCCACGCTCGTGCGCGGTCTGCGCGTGGACGGCCTCGGCACGATGATCGGCGGCATTTTCAACTCGTTCCCGCACACGTCGTTCTCGCAGAACGTCGGCCTCATCGGCGTGACGGGCGTGAAGAGCCGCTATGTGTGCGCGATGGGCGGCGTGATTCTCGTGCTGCTCGGCCTCTTTCCGAAGATGGCGCAGATGGTCGCCTCGGTGCCCGCCTTCGTGCTGGGCGGCGCGGGCATCGTGATGTTCGGCATGGTGGCGGCGAACGGCATCAAGGTGCTCTCGCGGGTGGACTTCGTGAAGAACCAGCACAACCTCTTCATCGTCGCCGTGAGCGTGGGCTTCGGTCTCGTGCCGGTGGTGTCGCCGCACTTTTTCTCCAAGCTGCCGCCCGCGTTTTCGCCGCTGCTCCATAGCGGCATCCTGCTCGCCTCGGTTTCGGCGGTCGTGCTGAACCTGATCTTCAATGGCGCAAAGAGCGAGAAGGCCGCCGAGCGCGCCATCCGCCGCGCCGGCCACGATCTCGAACGCCATCCCGACGCTGAACAAGCTCCGGACGCGGGCCACGAAATGCCGCGCTCGGCCGCGCATTGAGCTGATCGAATCGAATTGAACGTATTGAGTTGACGCGAGAGGTACCCCGCTCGCAGGTGTTCACCTACACACACATGCGGGAGGGGTCTTTTGCTGGTTCGGCGCCATGGGAAACCGTGGCGCCTTTTTTTCTTTCTGAAGCGCAAAAAAAAAACGCCACGGTCTCCCGTGGCGTTCTTGCTTCCTGCTGCGTAAGCGGTGATGCCGCTTACCCCGCCGTCGCAGCCGAAGCCGCCACCGGCGCGCTGGCCGCGCCGTAGTCGACCGGCGCATCGGGCTCACGCGGCGTCTCGCCCGCGTGCTCGATCCAGCCGCCACCCAACGCGCGATACAGATCGACGAGGTTGGTCAGCCGCGCGAGGCGCGCCGTGACGAGCGACTGCTGCGCGGTGTAGAGGCTCGTCTGCGCGGCGAGCACCGGCAGATAGCTGTCCACGCCGTTCCTGTAGCGCAGTTCCGAAAGATCGAGCGAGCGCTGGTTCGCGAAGGTGCTGCGCTCGAGCGCCGCGATCTGCTCGTCGTACGTGCCGCGCGCAGCCAGACCGTCGGCCACTTCGCGGAACGCCGACTGGATCGACTTCTCGTAGCTGGCGATCTCGATGCGCTTCTCGACATTCGCGAGTTGCAGATTCGCGATGTTCGAGCCGCCTTCGAAGATCGGCAGCGTGACCTGCGGCACGAAACTCCACGCCGCCGTGCCCGCCTTGAAGAGCCCGCCGAGCGACAGGCTTTCGGTGCCGAATGCCGCCGTGAGCGAGATCTTCGGGAAGAACGCCGCACGCGCCGCGCCAATGTTGGCGTTTGCCGCGAGCAGCGTTTCCTCGGCCTGCATGATGTCCGGACGCCGCGTGAGCAGGTCCGACGGCAGTCCTGCCGGAATGTCGTTGAGCAGGGCCTGGCCGTCGAGCGGCAGGCCTTGCGGCAGATCCGCCGGCAGCGGCTCGCCAATCAGCAGCACGAGCGCGTTCTCGGCCTGGGCACGAGCCCGCAGTTGCGCCTGCATGTTGGCCTGCGCGTTCTCGACCACCGTTTGCGCCTGACGCAAATCCAGCTCGGTGCCCGTGCCCGTATCGAACTGCGCCTTCGCGATGTTGTACGAGTCCTGCGCCGTCTTGAGCGTTTCCTGCGTGACCTTCAGCAGGTCGTCGTCGGAGAGCATGGTCAGGTACTGGTCCGCGACTTCCGAAACCAGCGTGATCTCGGCTGCCTTGCGCGCATACGCCGTCGAGAGGTACTGCGCCAACGCCTGGTCCTTCAGGCTGCGGATGCGCCCCCAGAAGTCGATTTCCCACGACGCCTGCACACCCACGTTGTAGACGCTGTACGGGTTGTTCGCCGTGGTCTGCAGATCACGCGGCACACGCGTACGCGTGTCCGTCGCCGTACCGTTGATCGCGGGGAACAGTTCGGCGCGCGCGATCTGATACTGCGCGCGCGACGCCTCGACGTTGAGCACCGAGACGCGCAGGTCGCGGTTGTTCTTCAGCGCGATCGCGACGAGCTGCTGCAGTCGCGGATCGACGAAGAACTCGCGCCAGCCGATGTCGGTTGCCGCAGCGCCCTTCGCGCTCGGGGCGGCCTGACCGTTCGCGCCCGCGGCGACCGGCTGCGTCGCGTAGACGCCGCCCTGCGGGAAGCTTTGCGACACCGGCGCTTCGGGCCGGTTGTAGTGCGGCTCCATCGTGCAACCTGCCAGGAGCGCAGCGGCCAACGCTGCGGCGCCCGCTGCAATTACGGATAGTTTATGCATCTCAATGTCCTTCCTTGCCCGGGCCGTCACCGTTGCTGCCGCCAGTGCCACCTGCGCCACCTGCGCTGCCGCCCGTGCCGCCCTGACCGCCGGCGTTGCCGCCGTTGTCGTTGTCATGGTCGTGCGCGTGGTGCTCTTCGTAGTGCTGGAGCGCGACGTCCGCGTCTTCCTTCTCGCCCGCGAACTTCGCACGAATCACGACGAAGAACATCGGGATCATGAAGATCGCGAGGAACGTGGCCGTGAGCATGCCGCCGATCACGCCCGTGCCAATCGCGTGCTGCGAAGCCGAACCCGCGCCGTTACTGATCGCGAGCGGCAGCACGCCGAGAATGAACGCCAACGACGTCATCAGAATCGGCCGCAGACGCAGTCGCGAAGCTTCGAGCGCTGCCTCGACCGGTCCCATCTTCCCTTCGGCCTGCAGGTCTCGCGCGAACTCCACGATCAGAATCGCGTTCTTCGCCGAAAGACCCACAGTGGTCAACAGACCCACCTGGAAGAACACGTCGTTCTCGAGGCCGCGCAAGGTCACCGCCAGCAGCGCGCCGAGCACGCCGAGCGGCACCACCATGATGACCGCGAACGGAATCGACCAGCTTTCATACAGCGCCGCGAGACACAGGAACACGACGAGGATCGAGATGCCGTACAGAATCGGCGCCTGCGAACCCGACTGGCGTTCCTGATACGACAGACCCGTCCATTCGTAGCCGATACCCGCGGGCAGCTTCGCCGCGATCTGCTCCATGGCCGTCATGGCCTGGCCGGTCGACTTGCCCTGCCCCGCCTGACCCTGGATTTCCACGGCCGAGATACCGTTGTAGCGCTCGAGCTTCGGCGAACCGAAGGTCCAGCGGCCGCTCGCGACCGAGCCCAGCGGCGCCATCCCGCCCGCACTGTTGCGCACGTACCAGTTGTTCAAATCTTCCGGCGTCATGCGGAACGGTGCATCGGCCATCACGTACACCTTCTTGATACGGCCGTCCGTATCGAGGAAGTTGTTCACGTAGGACGACGCCCACGCGATCGAGAAGGTCTGGTCGACTGCAGCCGCCGTCACACCAAGCGCCTCGGCCTTTTCACGGTCGATGTCGATCGTGAACTGCGGTGTGTCGTTCAGGCCGTTCGGGCGCACGAGTGCGAGCGTCGGATCCTTCGCCGCCATGCCGAGCAGCATGTTGCGCGCTTCCATCAGCTTCTCGTGACCGAGACCCGCGCGATCCTGCAGTTCGAAGTCGAAGCCCGACGCGGTGCCGAGTTCAGGAATCGAAGGCGGATTCACCGGGAACACCGTCGCGTCCTTGTAGCCCGCGTAGTGCATGAACATGCGCCGCACCAGCGCCTGGACCTTCTGGTCCGCGTGCTGACGCTGCTTGTAGTCCTTCAAGCGCACGAACACGAGACCCGAGTTCTGGCCACGGCCCGCGAAGCTGAAGCCGTTCACCGTGAACACCGACTCGACGATGCTGCCTTCGTCCTTGAGCAGCCAGTTCTGGATGTTGGCGAGCGTGCGCGCCGTCGTTTCCTGGGTCGAGCCCACCGGCGTCTGCACGATCACGAACATCGTGCCCTGGTCTTCATCGGGCAGGAACGACTTCGGCAGGCGCACGAACAGCATGCCAACCGCGACGATCACCGCGAGATAGATGATGAGCCAGCGGCCCGAGCGCTTGATCACGTGGTGAACGCCCGAGTGATACTTGTCGCGGCTCGTCTCGAACGTGCGGTTGAACCAGCCGAAGAAGCCCTTCTTCTCTTCGTGATGGCCCTTCGGGATCGGCTTGAGGATGGTCGCGCACAGCGCCGGCGTCAGAATCAGCGCGACGAGCACGGACAGCACCATGGCCGCCACGATCGTGAGCGAGAACTGCCGGTAGATGGCGCCGACCGAGCCGCCCGAGAACGCCACCGGCACGAACACCGCGGAGAGCACGAGCGCCACGCCCACCAGTGCGCCGGTGATCTGGCCCATGGCCTTGCGGGTGGCTTCCTTCGGCCCCAGGCCCTCTTCCACCATCACCCGCTCGACGTTCTCCACGACCACGATCGCGTCGTCCACCAGCAGGCCGATGGCGAGCACGAGACCGAACATCGACAGCGTGTTGATGGAGAAGCCCACCGCCGCCATGATCGCGAACGTACCCAGCAGCACCACCGGCACCGCGATCGTCGGAATGAGCGTCGCGCGCAGGTTCTGCAGGAACAGGTACATCACGAGGAACACCAGCACGATGCCTTCCAGCAGCGTCTTGATCACTTCCTCGATCGACAGGCGCACGAACGGCGTCGTGTCGTACGGGTACTTCACGACGAGACCGTGCGGGAAGTACTTCGAGAGGTCGTCGATCTTCTGGCGCACGAGCTTCGCGGTCTGCAGCGCGTTGGCGCCCGTCGCGAGCTGAATACCCAGACCGGCCGTCGGCGAACCGTTGTACTTCGTGTCGAAGTTGTAGTTTTCGCCGCCGAGACCAATACGCGCCACGTCCTTCAGGCGCACCTGCGAACCATCCTGATTCACCTTCAGCAGGATGTTGCCGAACTGCTCAGGCGTTTGCAGCAGCGTCGATTCGGTGATGGTCGCCTGGAACGACTGCCCCGCCACCGCCGGCGTGCCGCCCAGCTGACCGCCCGCGATCTGCACGTTCTGCGCCGTAATCGCGGCTGTGACGTCGCTTGGCGTGAGCTGGAAGTTCGTTAGCTTGTGTGGATCGAGCCATACGCGCATCGCGTACTGCGAGCCGAACAGCGTGACCGTACCCACGCCGTCGATACGGCTGATCGGGTCCTTCACGTTCGACGCCACGTAGTTCGCGAGGTCGTACTTGGTCATGCTGCCGTCTTCGGACACGAACGCGAGCACGAGCAGGAAGCTGCTGCTCGACTTCGTCACGCTGATACCGAGCTGCTGCACCACCTGCGGCAGAATCGGCGTGGCGAGCTGCAGCTTGTTCTGCACCTGCACCTGCGCGATGTCCGGATTGGTGCCCGCGGCGAAGGTCAGCGTGATGGTGGCCGTGCCCGAGTCATCGGAAGTCGACGAGATGTACAGCAGGTGGTCGAGACCGCTCATCTGCTGCTCGATCACCTGCGTGACCGTGTTTTCCACCGTCTTGGCCGACGCACCCGGATAGTTCGCACTGATCTGGATGGAAGGCGGCGCGATGGTCGGATACTGCGCGACCGGCAGCGTGAACACCGAGGCCACGCCCGCCAGCATCAGGATGATGGCGATCACCCATGCAAAAATTGGGCGATCAATAAAGAACTTTGCCATGAAGCAGGCTCCCGGTTATTGCGCTGCGGAGGCGGCAGGCGCAGCCGAGGCACCGCTTGCACCCGCTGCGGGCCCGGACGCGGCGCTGGCAGCGTTCGCATTGCCCGAGGCAGTTGCCATGTCGGCCGAAGGCGCGCCCGGCGGCGGCGGCGGCGGCAGTTGCGCCGCGACCGGCTTGACCTGCGCACCCGGCTTGACCTTGTCGGTGCCTTGCACGATCACGCGGTCACCGGCCTGCAGGCCGCTCTCCACGACCCAGTCCTGACCCTGCGCGCCCGACGTAACGATCGGATGCGGCACGACCTTGTTGTCCTGATCGACGACGAGCACCGACGCCTGGCCCTTCTGGTCGTGCTGCACACCAACCTGCGGCACGAGGAACGCATTGTTGTTGATGCCTTCTTCGATGCGCGCCCGCACGAACATGCCCGGCAACAGCACGCGGTCGGCGTTCGGGAACAGCGCGCGAACCGTCACCGAGCCGGTGGTCTGGTCGACCGTGACGTCGCTGAACTGGAGCTTGCCCTTCTGTGCGTACACGCGGCCGTCTTCGAGCACGAGCGACACCTTCGCGGCGTTCGGGCCATTGGTCGCGAGGCGCCCTTCCTGAATCGCGCGGCGCAGCTTCAGGCCGTCGAGACTCGATTGCGTAACGTCGACGTACATCGGGTCGAGTTGCTGAACCGTCGACATGAGCGTCGCGGCGCTCGCCTGCACGTAGGCGCCCGGCGTGACCTGCGAGATGCCGACCTGGCCCGTGACCGGCGAAACGACGTCGGTATAGCCCAGGTTGATCTGCGCCGTATCGACGGCAGCCTTGCCGGAGGCGACGTCCGCTGCCGCCTGGCCCTGCGCGGAAACGGCGTTGTCGTAGTCCTGCTTGCTCACGGCGTTGGCCTGCACCAGCACCTTGTAGCGCGCAACCAGCGCGTTCTGCGTGACGAGGTTGGCCTGGGCCTTCGCGAGCGTGGCCTTGGCGGTGTTCAGCGCAGCGATATACGGCGCGGGGTCGATCTTGTAGAGCCGCTGGCCGGCCTTCACGATCGCGCCTTCGGTGAACTCGCGGCGCAGCACGATGCCGTCGACCCGTGCGCGCACTTGCGCGACGAGGAAGGCACTGGTGCGGCCGGGAAGCTCGGAGACGACCGGCACGGCGGTCGGCTGGACGGTAATGACACCCACTTCGGGGGTTTGCGGCGGCGGCGCCGACTGCTTTTGCCCGCAGGCTGCGAGCACGATGGCAGCCGTCGCGACACTGATTAGGCGGAATGGAACCCGTTCGACGCGCATGGAGCGACCTCTGTCTATAACTGACAATAAAAGCGTGCGGCGTCCTGCAACGAGGAGGACGACCACGCACGCCAGCATCTGGCAAATACCTGACGGATAAACCCGGTACTTCTTTTAGAAAGGCGCGTTCCGGTCTGCACATCCGTCCGGGCGATACTGCTGCGCGCCACCCACGGGGCGTCGCGCATTGGGGTTTCTACGACCACTTGGCCAGTGACGGATATTAACCGGACATCACCACTTGAGGCACCCAGGTGGTGGGGTGCTATTATAGATACATTCGCGAATGAATGTAAAAGGACGTTACATAACCGTTGGACGGCGCTGCAGGTGCGATCCGCGCATCAGATCCATATTACAAATCAATACATTACGGTTCGCACCCCAAATACATTTGTTCACCCGTAACCCTCAGCAACACACCGACTTCAAAACATGGTCCGCCGAACGAAAGAGGAAGCGCTGGAGACGCGCAACCGGATCCTCGACGCCGCCGAACACGTCTTTTACGAGAAGGGCGTGTCGCGCACATCGCTCGCCGACATCGCCCAGACCGCGGGCGTGACGCGCGGCGCGATCTACTGGCATTTCGAGAACAAGGGCGACCTGTTTACGGCCATGTTCGACCGCGTGGTCCTGCCGCTCGACGAACTGAAGGTGGCGTCGACGGACCCCGGCGAGCCCGACCCGCTCGGCCGCATGCGCGATCTTTGCATTTTGTGTCTGCGCAACACGGCAACCGACGTGCGCCGCCGCCGCGTGTTCGAGATCCTGTTCCTGAAGTGCGAGTTCGTCGAGGAGATGGGGCCGGTGATGGCGCGCCATCAGACCGACATGCGCGAGGGTCTCGCGAGCATCGAGCAAGGGTTGCGCAATGCAATATCGAAGGGCCAGTTGCCCGCCGACCTCGACCCCAAGCGCGCCTCGCGCGTGCTCCATTCGTTCATTGGCGGCGCGCTGCGCGACATGGCGATCCTGCCGGACGTGTTCGACGTGGCGAGCAACGCCGAACTGCACGTCGACGCGATGCTCGACGCGCTGCGCTACAGCCAGTCGCTGCGCACGGGCGCGAGCGAATCGAACACCTGAATCCCCCTGCGCGCGCAGCGCCCGGATCGATCAAGGCGGCGCGCTGACGAGGCCGCCTTTTTCTTGCCCGCTCAGGCCGGCACGCGATTCGCGCGGGCCCGCTGATTCGATGCGTAGATGTTGTCGCGCGCGAGCGGCACGCCTGCCTTGACGGCGGCAAGCCAGGCATCCGTGGTCACGACCGCCGCGAAGCGCGTGTGCATCACCACGCTGAACGCGCGGTGGATGTCCTCGGCGCTAACCGTTCCCGCCTCGTTCGCATACGGCACCGAACCCGTCGCATCGGCGAGAAATTCCACGGCGAGACCCGCGTGGGTCGCCTCGAACACCGTCGAGGCATCGCAGTTGTGCGTCATGTAGCCGGCCACCGTAAGCGTGTCGATGCCGCGTTCAGCGAGCCACACTTTCAGATCGGTGCCTGCGAAGGCGCTCGGCAGCGATTTTTCGACGTGGTGATCGTGCTCGCGCGAAGCCACGACCGGATGCAGCTCGGCGCCCACGCTGCCGCGCGCGAAGAGCGGCGAGTCTGCCGGAGCGAGATTCTGCACCACCACGATGGGCACGCCTGCCGCGCGCGCGGCGTCCATCGCGCGGCCGATATTGGCGAGCGACGTCTCGACGGGGGGAAATTCGATCGGCAGATCGCCGCTGACATATTCGTTCTGCACGTCGATGACGACGAGCGCCCGGCGCGGATTCGCGGACATGGCCATGCCTCCTGAGATTGAAAGGAACCGACCGGTCCGAAGACGCAAAGTCGATGGCGCGATTGTGGCGCTGAGCCCGCTCACGCGACAGTGGCCCGAATGACAACTTTCGCTAGAATCGGGCCATTCACCTTCGGGGCTCGCCATGGCCACTGCTGCTCGTCAGACTCCTTCGCCCGCCCCGCTGCGCGTCGCCGTGATCGCCTTCGACCGCATCAGCCCGTTTCATCTTTCCGTGCCTTGCGTCGTGTTCGGAGAGGACCGCAGCGAAGGCGGCGTGCCGCCGTTCGAACTTGCCGTTTGCGCGGCGGAGCCCGGCCCGCTCACGACCACGGCGGGCTTCACGATCGGCGCGCCGCAGGGGCTCGAGGGGCTGCGCGGCGCGGACGTGATCGTCGTGCCGAGCTGGCGCGACACCCACGAAGCGCCGAGCGCCGCGCTTTGCGAGGCGCTGCGCGAAGCGCACGCGAGCGGCGCGATCCTCGTCGGACTTTGCCTCGGCGCTTATGTGCTCGCGCATGCGGGCCTGCTGGACGACCGGCCAGGCACCACACACTGGGCCGCCGCCGACGATTTCGCGCAACGGTTTCCGGCCGTGCGCTTCGATCCCGGCGTGCTTTATATCGACGACGGCGACCTGCTCACCTCGGCGGGCACGGCGGCGGGACTCGACTGCTGCCTGCATCTCATGAGGCGCCTGTGCGGCTCGAACGCCGCGAACTATGTGGCCCGCCGGCTCGTCGTGCCGCCGCATCGCCAGGGCAACCAGGCGCAGTACGTGCAGCAGCCACTCGCGGCGGCCGGGCGCGGCGACCGTCTGCCGGGCCTGCTCGACTGGATTCGCGCCCACCTCGACGCGCCCCACACACTTGACTCGCTCGCGCAGCGCGCGCTGATGAGCCGGCGCACCTTCACGCGCCAGTTCCGCTTGACGACGGGGTCGACAGTGAGCGCCTGGCTGCTCGGCGAGCGCCTCGCACGCGCGCAGCAATTGCTCGAAAGCACCGATCATCCGATCGACGCGATCGCCCAGCGCGCGGGCTTCGGCTCGGCCGCGTCGCTGCGGCAGCATTTCGTGGAGGCGTTCAGGATTTCGCCGTCGGCGTGGCGGCGGGAGTTTCGGGGGGATTGAGCGATTCGACGGGCGGCGCAATGGGGGTGCCACTCGGGCGCGCCGCCCGCCGCCAGCTTCAGGTCGCGGTAAACCAGCGCGCTGCATAAAGCAGCAACGCGACGAAAAAGATCATCGCTGCCCACGCCCAGTACGGCATGGCATGCGGCGGCGGCTCATGATGCAGCGTGCTTGCCGCACGCCCCGAGAGCGTCCCGCCCGCATGGTGCTGAGGCAGGATATGCGCGCGCCTCGCGAGCCCCGCGAGGTTGATCGGCCGCAGGAACACGTGTTGCCGGCGCGGCTGCTCGCCCGCCACGCGGTTGGGCGCCCGGCCGTGCTTGGCCGCGACCACGGCGCAGAACTCCGTGAAGAAGTCGTCGGCGAGTTCGTGCAGGGCGTTTTCGATCTGCCGCGGCGGCAGCTCGGAAAGCGGCCCCGTGAGCGTGGCCCACACCGAATAGTCGATCCGTGTGCTCACGTCCTTGCCCGTACCCGGCTCCTTCGCCGTGGCGCGCTCTTCCGGGCGCAGTGCGACGTCGATCTGTCCGCGCAGCGAGCCGATCCCGTCCGCGCGGGCCCGAAAACTCAGCACGCGCCGAGGTGTGAGCGGCACTTGCGC
Organism: Paraburkholderia sp. J8-2; assembly: GCF_905220195.1. Classification (NCBI taxonomy): domain Bacteria; kingdom Pseudomonadati; phylum Pseudomonadota; class Betaproteobacteria; order Burkholderiales; family Burkholderiaceae; genus Paraburkholderia; species Paraburkholderia sp. J8-2. Next base: position 134,043 of record NZ_CAJMZA010000005.1, on the reverse strand, counting down.
CGTGTCATTGGCAATGTGAGCACGCACTTCGTAACGTGCGCGCAGCGGCCCGAGCGGCACCGTGAGCGTGATTGCATATTCGCCGGGGCCGAGCCGCCGGAAGGACTCGCAATGCTCCATGCTCGCGCGCACGAGCGCCACGTCCTGCAACGCCGCCCAGACGGCGTCGGGTTCGAGCGGAATTCTCAGCGCATCTTTCAGTTCCATGGCGGCTCCCCCTTTGCAAGCTACCGGGCCAGGTCAAGAGGTCTGGTCGATCCGGTCCACGCGAGTCGCGTAAAACGCCAGATAGCCCTTGATGCCGCGCGCGTCGTCCAGCGGCGCTTCGTAGCTCCAGGCCGCCTCTTCGACGCACCCGTCTTCGGTACGCAAATGGAAATACGTTGCCTCGCCCTTGAACGGGCAATGCGAGGTGTGTCCGGAGCGTTCGAGTCGCGCCATGTTCACATCGGCGCGCGGAAAGTAGTAGACGTCGGGGTAGCCGGTTTCGCAAAGGGTGATGGCGTGCAACGTGTCGGCAATGGTGATGCCGCCATGAATCACGCGCACGCGGTGACGGTTCGCGACTAGGTCGATGCGATGGGCCGCATCCGGTTCGACCGCCATGTTCGGCTCCCCTTTTGGTAGGCGGCGCCTGCGTGGCGCCCCGCCTCGGCTTCATTATCGGCCAAACTCGGCGAGGCTGCGTGAATCTTATGTGCGGCGCGCGTGCGGCAGCGCCCCAACGCGCGCCTGTACCCTGCCCGGCTTACCAGATGAAAGCCGCCCGCGCGCTGCCGTTCGAGCCCACCGTCACGGCGCTCGTCTTGTCGACGCCCGCATGGCTCACATGCACGCTGTAGCGCCCCGGACGCACCCTGACGAGCATATAAGGCCCGCGTGAAGTCGTATCGAGGACGCTCGCGCCATGCGAATCGGTGATCTGCACGCGCACGTCCGCGACATACTCGCCGCTGCGCTGGGTGAAACGCAACGCAAGCGGCCATTGGCGCTCGGCGCCAAGCAGCGCCTTCGATTCGTCGAGACCCACGCCGCCGGAGACGTACGATACGTCGCCCTGCTGCTGGACTTGCGGCATGCCGCCGCCGTTGGTGTTGCCGGCGCTCGTGTTGTCGGTGGTCGTGCCGCCGACCGTGCCCGACGCCTCGGCTTGCTGGGCCGCCGCGCCGCCCGCGTAGCCAAACGCCAGGGTGGCCGCGAGGATCGTCGCGTAAGCGGTGGCATGGACGGGGCGCGAGTTGTGGAAACGCTTCATCGATCGCTCCTTTCAGGTTGTCCGATGTAACGCTTGCGCAAGGCGCATGCCCGATGCATACCCGGCGGCAGGCGCAGGCGCTTTCTGGGCGCCCAAAAACGCCGCTGCCGCCGTGGCCAAAGGCCAACGGCGGCAGCGCGGGAACAACGTCATGAAACCTGCTCTCGCCGCGAATCCGGCGCACGGAGCCGGATTCGCGGCAGCAGGGATCAGCCGAGATCGACGGGCACGAAAATCTGTGCGTCGTCTCGCTGGATCAGGAGTGCAATGCTGTTGCCAGCTTTCGAAACCATTTGCTTGAGTTGATCGGCGCTCGTCACCGGGCGGCCATTCACGGCGAGAATCACGTCGCCGGGCTGCACGCCCGCGTTTTCGGCGGCGCCGCCCGACTGCTCGACGAGCAGGCCGTGATCGAGCGAGCCGTTGCTCTTCTCTTCCGGCGTGAGCGGGCGCACCGCGACGCCGAGGCGTCCCTGCATCTGCGCTTGCGGTGCGTCGTTCGACGCGACCTTCGCGTCGCCCAGCGCGCCGATGGTCGCCGTGAGGTCCTTCGTGCTCTTGTCGCGCCACACCTGCACATCGGCCTTCGTGCCCGGCTTCATGCCCGCGATGAGCGCCGGCAGATCCGACGAATCGTCCACCGACTGGCCGTTCACGGACAGGATCACGTCGCCGGGCTTCAGGCCCGCCTTCGCAGCCGGACCGCTCGCGTCGACCGAACTGACCAGCGCGCCGCGCGGCTTGTCCATGCCGAACGAGTTGGCAAGCGTCTGGTTCATCGACTGCACCGCTACACCGAGACGCCCACGGCTCACGTGGCCGGTCTTGACGAGTTCGTCCTTGACCTTGATCGCCTCATTGATTGGGATTGCGAACGAAAGGCCCTGGAAACCGCCCGTCTGCGAGTAGATCATCGAGTTGATGCCGATTACTTCGCCCTGCAGATTAAACAGCGGGCCACCCGAATTGCCGGGGTTGACCGGCACATCGGTCTGGATGAACGGCGTGTAGTTCTCGTCAGGCAGCGAGCGCGACTTCGCGCTGATGATGCCCGAGGTCACGGTGTTGTCGAAGCCATACGGCGAGCCGATCGCCACCACCCACTGGCCAACCTTGCTCTGGCGCGGGTCGCCGATCTTCACGGTCGGCAGATCCTTGGCGTCGATCTTGAGCACGGCGACGTCCGACTGCTTGTCCGCGCCCACGACCTTCGCCTTGTATTCGCGCTTGTCGGTGAGCTTCACGGTCACGACGTTGGCGCCGTCCACGACGTGCGCGTTCGTGAGAATGTAGCCGTCGGCGCTGACGATGAAGCCCGAGCCGAGGCTCGCACTCGGCTGGTCCGCCTGCGGGCCGTTGTCGCCGCCGCCCATGCCGGGCGCACCGCCGTAGAAGTGCTTGAAGAACTGGTAGAACGGATCGCTCGGATCGATCGGCAGTTGCTGCGGGCCGCTGCCGCCACTGCGCAGCGCCGTTTGCTTCACGACGTGCTTCGCGCTGATGTTGACCACTGCGGGCCCGTAGGTTTCCACGAGACCCGAGAAGTCGGGAACGCCGGTCTTGGCGGCCGCTTCGGCGGGCATCATCGCCGCGGCCTGCGCCTGCGAAATCACCTGCGGGGCAGGCAGATCACGGTGCCCTGCTACGTAGCCCGCCGACAACGCGACGACCACGGCGGCTGCCACGGCACTGCGGGAAAGAACTTTTGTATTCATTGCGGACTCCTTGCGCGGGGTACTCATCACGACGTACGAAGAGTAAGCCGTGTCTCTTAAAGGAGTCTTAAGTACGCAGAAATCGCAATAATCGCGCAAACGCCCGCGTGGCGGGCATTTGCGGGTAACGAAAGCTCAGAACCGCACGTCCACGAGCAGGCCGCCGGCGGGCGAATCGCCGAGCGTGATGGTCGCGTCGTGCTGATCCGCGATGCGCCGCACGATAGCGAGCCCGAGGCCCGTGCCGGCGATATCGGTGCGCGCGCGGTTCACGCCCGCGCCCACGCGATAAAAGCGATCGAACACGCGCGCGCGTTCGTCCTCGGGGATGCCCGGTCCGCTGTCCGCGATGCGCACGCGCGCATGACCGTCCACGACGGCGAGGCTCACGTCCACGCGGCCGCCAGCAGGCGTGTATTTGGTGGCGTTGTCGAGCAGGTTGTTGAGCATCACGCGCAGTGCATCGGCGTCGCCATGCACGCTCGCCGCCACACTTTCCTCGATGCCGAGATCGACGCCGCGCTGCTGCGCAAGCGGCGCATAGTTGAGCACGCAATCATCGAGCAGTGCATGCAGGTCGACGCTCCGTGCGCGCGCATGACCGTCGGGTTCGGAACGCGCAAGCGCGAGCAGTTGCTCGGCAAGACGCGTGGCGCGCGTCACACCCGCTTGCAGGTCGGAGAGCGCTTCGCGGCGCGTTTCATCGTCCTTTGCGCGCGCAACGAGTTGCGCCTGGATCTGCACGGCCGCGAGCGGCGTGCGCAATTCGTGCGCGGCATCGGCAACGAAGGCCTTTTGCGTGTCGATGGCCTGCGCGAGGCGCTCGAGCAGCGCGTTCAACGCATGCACGAGCGGCGTGACTTCGCGCGGCAAACGCTCTTCGGGCAGCGGGTCGAGCGCTTCGGGGTGGCGCGTGTCGAGCGCGAGCGCAACGCGCGAGAGCGGCCTGAGCCCGCGCCCCACCACGATCCAGACGGCGGCGCCGAGAAACGGCAGCACCACGATGAGCGGCCAGAGCGTGCGCAACGCGACGTTCGCGGCGAGCCGGTTGCGCACGGAAACGGGCTGCGCGAGCTGCACGACATTGTCGCCGACGATGGCGCCGTACACGCGCCAGTCGCCACGATCGGTGCGCTCCGTCGAAAAGCCGAGTTCCGCGCGCGGCGCGAGCGGCGCGCGCGGATGCGAGTAGTACATGAGCACGCCATTGCGATTCCAGATCTGCAGCACGATGCCTTCGTCGCCGGTATCGCGCGAACTGAGGATCTCGTTGAATGGCTCGGAGGGCAGCGCCTCGGCGATTTCCTGCAGCTGGTAGTCGAACAGCTCGTTGGCCTCGGCGAGCGCCTGGCGATAGATCAGCCAGCCCGCGAGCCCCACGCCCGCGACAACGATCGCGAGCAGCCAGAACAGCAGTTGTCGTCGGATGGAACTCATCGGCTAAGTGGGTCTCCTGCGCGCGTCATGCGTCTTTGGCGATCATGTAGCCGAGGCCGCGCACGTTGCGGATCAGATCGGCCCCGAGCTTCTTGCGCAGCGCGTGGATATAAACCTCGACGGTATTGCTGCCGATCTCCTCGCCCCAGCCGTACATCTTCTCCTCGAGCTGGGTTTTCGAGAGCACCGCGCCCGGGCGCGCGAGCAGCGCTTCGAGCAGCGCGAATTCGCGCGCCGAGAGCGCAACGGGCGAGCCGTCCTGCGTGACCTGGTGCGAGGCCGGATCGAGCGTGATCGAGCCGTGGCGGATGGTCGAGTCGCTGCGGCCCGACTGGCGGCGGATCAGCGCGCGCATGCGCGCGCCCAGTTCGTCGAGGTCGAACGGCTTGATGAGGTAGTCGTCCGCGCCGGCGTCGAGCCCCTTCACGCGATCGGCGACAGCGTCGCGCGCGGTGAGGATCAGCACGGGCAGCGCCGCGCCGCGCGCGCGCAGTGTGCGCAGCACGTCGAGGCCGTCACGGCGGGGCAATCCGAGATCGAGCAGCATGAGATCGTAGGAATCCGCGCTCGCGGCCGAGAGGGCGGCGTCGCCGTCCTCGACCCAGTCGACCGCAAAGCCTTCGCCGCGCAGCGCCTTGCGCACGCCTTCGGCGATCATGCGGTCATCTTCGACTAGCAGTATGCGCATCGTAATGTTGGCCGCACGGCGACGGCGCGTCGCGCAGCGTGAATGGATGACAGATGCGTGCATTCTAGCGCCTGAACAGGAGCGCGGCGCCGCTGCGGCGCGTAGCCGGTCGCGATGCATTGGCGCGCGTCGCGGGCGGTGTTTGAACCACGCCACGCAATGTGCGACGTTTTCTCGCCTGCAATGCGCGCACGCGGCGCGAGGTCTTTACAATGTGCGCTTTTGCGGCGCTTCACTCGTGATTCGGCCGCGATGCGCGCGAGCTGGCTTCGTGCAACGCTCACGCTAGCGCATCGCGCATGCACCACGAATCACACGCTGCCCTAATTTTCGCGCCCGCGCGCAGCACCGGCGAGTCCCCGCTTTCCGTGCGCCACGCCCGGCCCATGCACTGCCCCCGCACTCGCCCGAACGCTTTTCATGCTGCCCGCTTCGCTGTCCCGCCTACGCTCGTTGTTCCGACTGCCTGCCTCGCGCACCGACCGCACGCATTTCGCCGCCGCCACACCGCGCCAGCCTAAACCGCTCGCCCTCGCATTGGCCTGCGCCACGCTCGCCGCGAGCTTCGCCGCCGCGCCCGCCGCGTACGCGCAGCCCGAAGGCGCGCGCGTGCCCACGGTCAACGTGACCACCGTGCTGCCGCCCACCGTGATGGCGGGCCTCGAGCGCGCGCACGTGCCGCTCTCGTCGGTGAGCGTGGTGATCGAAAAGGTTGGCGACCGCCAGCCCAGCGTCGCCGTGAACGCCGGCCAGCCCATGATGCCCGCCTCGACGATGAAGCTCGTCACGACGTGGAGCGGCCTCGCGATGCTCGGTCCCGACTATCGCTGGAAAACGAGCGCCTACACCGACGGCGAAATCGATGCGGGCGGCACGCTGCACGGCAATCTCTATATCAAGGGCACCGGAGACCCGAAGCTCGTGCCCGAAGAGCTGATCGACCTCGTGCAGAAGATTCGCGCGGCGGGTGTCGCGCGCATCGACGGCGCGCTCGTGCTCGACAAGAGCGAATTCGATCCGTCCACGCGCGACCTGCCCTCGTTCGACGGCGACGATAGCGCGCCCTACAACGTCGGCCCCGATCCACTGATGTACGCATTCAAGGCGGTCTCGTTCACGTTCTCGCCCTCGCGCGAAGGCGTATCGATCGACGTGGTGCCGCCCGTTGCGCAGTGGCAGATCGACAACCAGATCCGCGGGCGCGCCGGCGCGTGCGGCGGCATGCTGCCGAGCCCGCAGGTTTCGCCCGGCGGCAATGGCGTCGTCACCGCGAGCTTCGCGGGCAGCTACGCCATGCGCTGCGGCGAACGCACGCTCAACATGGCCGCGCCCGTGGACCACAGCACGTTCTTCGCCGACGGGTTCCTCGCGCTCTGGCAACAAACCGCGCAACAATCCGCACAACAATCCGCACAACAAACCGGGCAGCAAATCGGACAGCAAGCGGGCGGCAGCCTGTTCGCCACGCCCGCCGGCACGGTGCGCGAAGGCGTCGTGCCGCCGCGCGCGCGTCTGCTCGCCGTGCACCAGAGCCCGCCGCTCGCGGACGTCGTGCACGACATCAACAAGTTCAGCAACAACGTGATGGCGCGCAATCTGTTCCTCACGCTCGGCGCGGTTGCTGCCAAACCGCCTTCAACCACGGCCAAGGCTGCCACGGCCGTCAACGCGTTCTTGCGGCGCAGCGGCCTGAACATGCCCGAACTCGTGCTCGACAATGGCTGCGGCCTCTCGCGCGAAGAGCACATCAGCGCGCTCTCGCTCGCGAATCTGCTGCAAAACGCCAACGCGAGCCCCGTTGCGCAGGTGTTCATCGACTCGCTGCCGATCGTCGGCGTGGACGGCACGATGCGCAACCGCCTCACCAACGCGGGCGTGGAAGGCAACGCGCATATCAAGACGGGCACCCTGCGCGACGTGCGCGCGATCGCCGGTTACGTGGCGGCCGAAAATGGCGAGAGCTGGATCGTGGTGAGCCTCATCAACGATCCGCGCGCCGAGGCCGCACGCGCCGCGCACGATGCGCTGCTCGAGTGGGTCTACAAGGGCATGCCCGAAGAGAAGCCCGTGTACGTCGAGCCGCATCCCAAGCGCGCGGCGAAGGCGTCGAAGGTCGCGAAAGCGTCGCACAAGGCTCCGGCCGGTCGGCGCGGCGCGCATTGATGCGGCGCTCAGCGCGGCAATTTGCGCACGGCGTGGCCACTGAGTGCACGCTGAGCGCACGCCGCGGACCTGTCCCCGCGTACCTTGTTCGAGCCCGACGCCCTGCGCCGGGCTCGAAGTTTTCCTCTAGCAAAGCGCCGCCCGTCCTGGGCGCGAGGCGTGTACCCTGACGGGCAAAGGCCGAAGGCGCGTCACAAAAATCTGTCAAACGCGTACGGCAATCGAGCCGCGCACGCACAAGAACGCGCATCAACGCGGCCGAAAAGACACGAGACTACAACCGCCGCGCTGCCAGCCAGCGCCGCCCACGGGACAAGGAGGACGACGTTCGTGCAGTTCGACGCGCAATGGCTGTTGCTCGCCCTCGCTCCCGTGTTTCTCGCCTGCATCGGCTGGGAAGCGTGGTACCTCTCCCGCACGCGGCCCCGTGCTGCATCGAACGACACCCCCGACAGCGCCCGCTACGCGTGGCCCGATACGCTGTGCAACGCCGCGCTCGCGCTCATGCATCAGGGCGCCGACAAACTGGCGTGGCTCGTTGCGATCCCCGTCTATGCCTATGTTTACCGGCACTTCCGGCTCGTTTCGTGGCAGCCCGGCCTCGTCGCGTGGTTCGCGCTCTTTGTCGCGCAGGACCTGCTCTACTACGTCTTTCACCGCGCGAGCCATCGCGTGCGCTGGCTCTGGGCCGCGCACGTCGTCCACCATTCGTCGGAACGCCTGAACCTGTCGACGGCGTTTCGCCAGAGCCTCATGTATCCCGTTGCGGGCATGTGGGTGTTCTGGATTCCGCTCGCCATGCTCGGCTTCACACCGGAGCAGATCGTCGCGATCGTGCTCGTCAATCTCGCGTTCCAGTTCTTCGTGCACACGCAAGCGATAGGTCAGCCCGGCAAGCTCGGCTGGCTCGAATACGTGTTCAACACGCCGTCGATGCATCGCGTTCACCACGCGCGCAACGCACGCTATATCGATCGCAATTACGCCGGCGTGCTCGCGATCTGGGACCGCATGTTCGGCAGCTATGTCGAGGAAGACGCCCACGACGCGCCCGACTACGGCATCGTCAAGCCGCTCGCGTCATGCAATCCGCTCAAGGCGACGTTTCACGAATGGCTCGCGATGGCGCGGGACTTCGCGCGCATGCCCGACTGGCGTTCGCGCGCAGCCGCCCTGTTCGCGCCGCCGGATTGGTGCGAGCGCCACGACGCGCTGCGTCTTGCAACCGTCATATCGGCAATATCGGCGACGGCGGGAACACCGCGCGGCGTGCCGGAAAACAACACCGAGGGTGAGTTCGGGTCGCGCAGTAGCTGAGAGATTGCGTAGTCTGTCGGCCTTGGCCCTCACCTGGAAGCAGCATGCAGGGGGTGCATGCAAGGCCGACTAACGAAAACAACATCGACAACGGGTGCACGTGCCGCGAGCCCCCGTTGCATGAGTAGGCAGGCATGGCATCAAAGGCCACACACAGAGGAGATGAAGTGAATATGAAGCATCAAGGACCGAGACACCGTACGCTGTTGCGCGCCACCCAGATCGCTGTTGCGAGCGCAGCCTTTGCGCTGCTCGCCGCCTGCGGTGGCAGCAGCGGAGGGGGCAACAACAACGCGAGCACGCCGCCGCCGTCGGGCGTCAACTTGCAGGTGGTGGCGTTCGGCACGAGCTTGACCGACGCAGGCACGTATTCGGAGCAGATTCTGCCGGGCTTCGGCGGCGGCCGCTTCACGACCAACCCGGGCGAAGTCTGGGCACAGCATGTGTCCGAGTACTTCGGCAACACGCTTTCGCCGGCCTTTGAAGGCGGCTTCGGTCTGCCGCTCACGGCAACGGGCGGGCTCGACTACGCGCAAGGCGGCGCGCTGGTGACGGGCGGCGGCGTGGCGAATACCAGCGCCGTGATCGCCGCTGCGAGCGAGCAACCGGTCGATTGGCAAGTTCAGCAGTATCTGGCGCAGCACGGCAGCTTCAACGCGGGTCAACTCGTGCTCGTGGAAGGCGGCGCGAATGAAATCCTGAACCTGCTGGACGTGCCGACTGGCGGCGGCCAGACGAACCTGGCCTTGTTCGGCGCCGCACTCGTTGCGAACAATTTCACGGCCACTGTCGCTGCGAACCAGACTGCCGCTGTCACGGCCCTGATGAGCGAAGGCTTCACGCAGGCTCAGGCTACGGCGCTCGTACCCGCGTACGTCGCGCTTGGGCTCGTGAAGGCAAATCAGTCCGCCTTCTCGTCCATCATCCCGGTCCTGACAGCAGCGGCCACATTGGGTGGCATCGTCCATGCGGAAATCGTTCCCGGCAATCCGAAGATCGCTGTCGCCCTGGTACCCGACATCGGCAAGACGCCTGCCGCGCTGAAGGCCGATGCGGCCATCGGCGCAACGCCCGGCTCCGCGAGCTCGGCTGACCAGGCGCTCTCGCTCATTTCGGCGATGTACAACCTGACGCTGATTCAGGCGACCGCGGCCGACGTGCAGGCGAAGAAGGTCGTGCTGGTCGATACGTTCTCGTGGCTCGACCAGTCGGTCCAGAACGCAGCAAGCCTCGGCTTCACCGTGACGAATACGGACACGGCCTGCAACCTTACGGCCATGGCGACCAGCGCGACCAACTATGCGCTCGCCAACCCGCAGGCAACGCTCGGTCTGAACCCGGCCACGACGCCGCAAGCCACCATCAACGCCTACGCGCAGGCATACGGTCAGAGCTTCGGCAGCTCGCTGTTCTGCTCGCCGCAAACGCTGACGACGGCCAACGCGCCTACGACCTACATGTTCGCGGATCTCGTGCACCCGACCACGGCACTGCACCAGCAATTCGCGACGTTCGCCGAAACGCAGCTGGCTGCTGCGGGCATCGGCAAGGCGCCGTGATCAACCTCGTTTAAGCCTCGCGCACTGGATCTTCCGGTGCCAGAAAAAACACCCCACGGACCGTCAGGTTCGTGGGGTGTTTCTCATTGAACGCGGGCAAACGTGCTGAGCCCTACTGCCGCGCCTCGAACGCCGCCGCCGCCCGCCCCAACCGGTCATTGACGGCGATCCACTCGATCGTCTCGGGCAGCTTTTCGATGAGAATGCGCGAGACATTCGCGCGATCGAGTGCACGCAGCAAGCCATACAGCTCGCGCGCATATTCCTGCGGCTCTTCCGGCGCGGCGACGAAGTGCACGCCTGGCGCTTGCGCCCATGCACCCGCGCGCGAAGCGCGCGCCACCAGCGCCACCGATTCGCCGGCATCGCGCGCGACTGCGAGCAACGGCTCCAGCGCCTCGAAAGGCAGCAGCGCGAGCGGCGTGCGCGGCGCGTAATGCGCCTTGAGCGTGCCCGAGGCGCGCGGCGCCGTGGCGTCTGAACCGTCGGGCAAGCGCGGCGCCTCGCCCAGCACGCGCGCGATATCGTGCGGCGTCACGTGGCCGGGCCGCAGCAACGCGGGAAAGCCGCGCGAGAGATCGAGAATCGTCGATTCGATTCCCACGTCGCATGCGCCGCCATCGAGCACATGCACGGCCGCGCCAAATTCGTCGCGCACGTGCTGCGCGGTGGTCGGACTCACGTGGCCGAAGCGGTTCGCCGAAGGCGCCGCCACGCCGCCATGCCCCCCGCGGCGCGCAGAAAACGCAGCCAACAGCTGCTGCGCAACCGGATGCGACGGGCAGCGCAGCCCCACCGAGTCCTGGCCGCCGCTCACGGCGTCGGGAATGCGCTCGTGGCGTTTGACGATCAGCGTAAGCGGGCCGGGCCAGAAGGCATCGACGAGCTTTTGCGCCGCCTCGGGCCACTGCGCCGCCCAGTACGTCGGATCGCCGCCGGGCGGCAGATGCACGATAACCGGATGGTTCGCCGGCCGGCCCTTGGCAGCGTAGATACGCGCGACGGCTTCAGGGTTCGACGCGTCGCCGCCCAGGCCGTAGACGGTCTCCGTCGGAAACGCGACCAGTTCGCCCGCGTCGAGCAGCGCGGCGGCCGCTTCGATATCGGCGTCGGTCAAATTCGGCGTGCCTTCGTGCGGCCCTTTCTGCTGGTCAGACATGGCATTTCTCAACTTCGGGCCCAACCTCAGCTCGTGGCGATGTGCAGCAGGCGCGCGCAGTCGCGTGCGGCCGCACGCGCTTCGTCGAGCGTCGGCGCGGTGAAGTTCACGTGGCCCATCTTGCGGCCCGCGCGCGCTTCTTCCTTACCGTACAGATGCAGGCGCGCGGCCGGCATCGCGGCCACCTGGTCCCACGGCGGCGTGACGGGCGCGGCGCCCTTCTGCGGCTTCGCCTCACCCACGGCGCAGGGGAACCACACGTCGCCGAGAATGTTGAGCATCACGGCCGGCGAGTGCTGGCGCGTGTCGCCGAGCGGCATGGCCGTCATGGCGCGCACCTGCTGCTCGAACTGGCTCGTGGCGCACGCATCGGTCGTGTAGTGGCCGGAGTTGTGCGGGCGCGGCGCCATTTCGTTGGCGACGAGCGAGCCGTCTTCGAGGATGAAGAACTCCACGCACAGCACCCCGACATAGCCGAGCTTCGCCGCGATCTGGATCGCGGCCTGCTGGGCCTGCTGCACGAGCGCCGGGCTCGCGTCCGGTGCGGGCACGATGGTGTGCGAGAGCACGCCGTTGCGGTGCGTGTTCTGCGCGAGCGGATACACCACGGCCGCGCCGTTCGTGCCGCGCGCAATCAGTGCGCTCACCTCGAACTTCAGCGGCAGGCGCTTTTCCAGCACGCACGGCACGCCGCCGAGCGACGCATGCGCCTCGCGCACTTCCTCGGCGTTGCCCACGCGAATCTGGCCTTTGCCGTCGTAGCCCATGCGCGCGGTCTTGAGAATGCCCGGCAGCACGGCGGCGAGCGCCGCATCGTCGATGCCGGCAAGCGCCTGCGACGACTCGATCACCACGTGCGGCGCGACCGGCACGCCGGCCGCCGCGATAAAGCGCTTCTCGGCGATGCGGTCCTGCGCCACGGCAACGCAGCGCCCAGCCGGGCTCACGAAGGTCGACTTCGCGAGCGCGTCGAGGCTCGCCGCGGGCACGTTCTCGAACTCGGTCGAGACGGCCGCGCACAGGCGCGCGAGTTCGGTGAGCGCGGCTTCGTCGTCGTAGGCGGCGCAGATGTGGCGGTCGGCCACGGTGCCCGCGGGGCTCGTCGCGTCGGGATCGAGCACGGCGACGCGGTAGCCCATCGCCTGTGCGGCAAAGCAGAACATGCGGCCGAGCTGGCCGCCACCCACCATGCCCAGCCAGGCGCCGGGCAGGATCGGTGAAACCGGAGAGTTGTCAGGAGTCATCTTCGTGGTCGGCCGCGGGGTGGCCGCGGCGCGTGGGGCGATCAAAGCGGAACGATCAAAGCGGGGGCAGCACCATGGCGTGCGCCGCTTCGTTCTGGCGCACGCGGAACGCCGCGAGCTTGTTCGCATATTCGGCGTTCGTGACGCTCAGGATCGAGACGGCAAAGAGCGCCGCATTGGCCGCGCCCGCCTCGCCGATGGCGAAGGTCGCAACCGGCACGCCCTTGGGCATCTGCACGATCGAATGGAGCGAATCCACGCCCTTCAGGTACTTGCTGACCGCCGGCACGCCGAGCACGGGCACCGTGGTCTTGGCCGCCAGCATGCCCGGCAGATGCGCCGCGCCGCCAGCGCCCGCGATAATCGCGCGCAGGCCGCGCTCGCGCGCTTTTTCCGCGTACTCGAACATCTCGTCGGGCATGCGGTGCGCCGAGACCACCTTGGCCTCGTACGCGACGCCGAACTCCTGCAGGATCGCGACCGCGTGCTTCATCGTGTCCCAGTCGGAGCTGGAGCCCATCAACACGCCGACGAGCGGCGCCGCGTGCTGGTGAGCCGTCTGAACTTCGCTCATTGTGCTTCCTTCTTCCCTCTATTTACTTTTCGCGCACTCGCTTAGGCGAGCTTTTGACCCGTAAGACGCTCGAGCGCCTCCTGATACTTCGCCGACGTTTTTTCAATCACTTCGTCGGGCAGCTTCGGCGCCGGCGGCTCCTTCTTCCAGTCCTGGGTTTCGAGCCAGTCGCGCACGAACTGCTTGTCGAACGACGGCGGGTTCGAGCCCACCTGGTATTGGTCGGCCGGCCAGAAACGCGACGAGTCGGCGGTGAGCGCCTCGTCCATCAGGTAAAGCTGGCCGTGGTTGTCCAGACCGAATTCGAACTTCGTGTCGGCGATGATGATGCCGCGCGTGGCCGCGTAGTCGGCGGCTTCCTTGTACAGCTTGATCGAAATTTCCTTGATGGTGCGCGACAGCTCGGTGCCGATGCGGCGCTCCATTTCTTCGTACGTGATGTTCTCGTCGTGGTGGCCCATTTCGGCCTTCGCCGCCGGCGTGAAGATCGGCTCGGGCAGCTTCTGCGCGTTCTGCAGGCCCGGCGGCAGTTCCACGCCGCACACGGCGCCGGTTGCCTGATAGTCCTTCCAGCCGCTGCCGGCCAGATAACCGCGCACCACGGCTTCGACGAGGATCGGCTCGAGGCGCTTCACCACGACGGCGCGGCCCTTGACCTGCTCGACTTCGTCGGTGGCCACGACGGTTTCAGGCGCGACGCCCGTGAGGTGGTTCGGCACGACGTGCTTGAGCTTCTCGAACCAGAAATCGGCCATCTGGTTGAGCACCTCGCCCTTGCGCGGAATCGGCTCGCCCATGATGACGTCGAACGCCGACAGACGGTCGGTGGTGACGATCAGCAGCTTGTCGTTGCCCACGGCATAGTTGTCGCGGACCTTGCCGCGGCCGAGAAGCGGCAGCGAGCGGAGCGTGGATTCGTAAAGGGTAGACATCGTCGTGATTCGCTAAAAGGACAATCGAAACGGAGGCGGGTTCGGTCCGGAATCGCGGTTGCAACCGCGCCAGGACAGCGTAAAACCGAAGGTATTGCGAGGGTAAACCAAAAACCGGCAAATTTCCCGGAAAAGCCCATCGCCGTTCCCCCAAAACAGGCGGAAACGGCGATGTTTTGTACAACTTCAGGCGGGGCCACCCAGGCGGGGCCGCCCAGGCGCCCCGCCGGACCCGGCCGGTGCGCCTGTCACAGAAGCTCGCTTAGCGAACGATCTGCGCGAGTTCGCCCGACTTGTACTTTTCGGCGATCTTGTCGAGCGAGACCGGCTTGATCTTGCCAGCCTGGCCTTCACAGCCGAACGCGAGGAAGCGGTCCACGCACACCTTCTTCGCGGCTTCGCGAGCCGGCTTCAGGTAGTCGCGCGGGTCGAACTTCGACGGATTTTGATACATATAGCGACGGATCGCGCCCGTGATCGCCAGACGCAGGTCGGTGTCGATGTTGATCTTGCGCACGCCGTGACGGATGCCTTCCTGGATCTCTTCCACCGGCACGCCGTACGTTTCCTTCATGTCGCCGCCGAACTCGCGGATCTCGGCCAGCAGTTCCTGCGGCACCGACGACGAACCGTGCATCACGAGGTGCGTGTTCGGAATGCGCGCGTGGATTTCCTTGATGCGCTGGATCGACAGAATGTCGCCCGTGGGCTTCTTGGAGAACTTGTACGCGCCGTGCGAGGTGCCGATCGCGATGGCCAGTGCATCGCACTGGGTCAGCTTCACGAAGTCGGCAGCCTGCTCCGGATCGGTCAGGAGCTGCTCGCGCGTCATGGTGCCTTCGGCGCCGTGACCGTCTTCCTTGTCGCCCTTCATCGTTTCCAGCGAACCGAGCACGCCCAGTTCGGCTTCGACCGTCACGCCGATCGAGTGCGCCATTTCCACGACCTTGCGCGAGACATCGACGTTGTACTCGTACGATGCGACCGTCTTGCCGTCGGCTTCGAGCGAGCCGTCCATCATCACGCTCGTGAAACCGCTGCGGATCGCGGCCATGCAAACCGCCGGCGACTGGCCGTGGTCCTGGTGCATCACGACCGGGATATGCGGATACGACTCGACTGCAGCTTCGATCAGGTGGCGCAGGAAGGGCTCACCCGCGTACTTACGCGCGCCGGCCGATGCCTGCATGATCACCGGCGAGCCCACCTGGTTCGCCGCTTCCATGATCGCCTGGACCTGTTCCAGGTTATTCACGTTGAACGCCGGCAGGCCATAACCGTGTTCAGCCGCGTGGTCGAGCAGTTGACGCATTGATACGAGAGGCATTGTTGCTACTCCTTTGATTTGAAACGAATCCTTCTGCCGCCGACTGTCTTGCGCAGCCGGTCGAGGGCGGCCTGGCAGCCGCCGCCCGCGTGACCTGCCGCGGGCTCGATGGCGTGATTTTATCGCGAAGCGGATGCGTTCCCGGCGCCAGGCACGTAACTGGCATGAAAATGGCGTATCGGAGCGTCAAAACCGCGAGAAGGTGCAAAAAGAGTTGACAGCCCGCGCGCCGTTTCTACGGCGTACAGGCTGCAATTGCGGGGAAAAGACGTCTAAATGGCACCGATCTAGCGCCGATCTGATACCAATGTGATACCAGTCGGCGCCAACGTGATTTATTTTCGGAAGTCTCGAAAATAAAGCGAAAAAAATCGCCGCGAGATTACAGCACCGCAGTTACAGCACCGCAGTTACAGCACATCTCCCACGCGCACGATCTTCAGCGTGTTCGTGCCGCCCGGCTGCCCCATCGGCTCGCCCACCGTCAGCACGACCATATCGCCGCGCGAGGCGTAGCCCTTGCTCACCACAACTTCGATGGCTTGCTGGAGCGCCGTGTCGCGGTCGCTGCTGGTATCCAGATGCAGCGGCGTGACATTGCGATAGAGCGACATGGCGCGCTCGCTGCCCGCACGCGGCGTGAGCGCGAAGATCGGCACATGGGTCCAGTGACGCGACATCCACAGCGCTGTCGAACCCGATTCCGTGAGCGCGACGATTGCCTTCGCGCCCAGGTGATAGGCCGTGAACAGCGCGCCCATGGCGATCGACTGGTCGATACGCGTGAAGGTGCGGTCGAGGAAGTCCTTGTCGAGCTCCGACTGCTCCGACTTTTCGGCTTCCAGACAGATCGCGGCCATGGCCTCGATGGTTTGCACCGGGTACTTGCCCGCCGCCGATTCGGCCGAGAGCATCACCGCGTCCGTGCCGTCGAGCACGGCGTTGGCGACGTCCGAGACTTCGGCGCGCGTGGGCACCGGCGCGTGGATCATCGACTCCATCATCTGCGTGGCCGTGATGACGAGCTTGTTCGAGTCGCGCGCCATGCGGATCATGCGTTTTTGCAGCGCCGGCACGGCGGCATTGCCCACCTCCACGGCCAGGTCGCCGCGGGCGACCATGATGCCGTCCGACGAATCGAGAATTTCCTGCAGCGCCGGAATGGCTTCGGCGCGCTCGATCTTCGCGATCATCTTCGGCTTGATGCCGTACGGCGCGCCCGCGATGTTCGCGAGCTGGCGCGCCATTTCCATGTCGGTGGCGTTCTTCGGGAACGACACGGCGACGAAGTCCGCGCCGAGCGACATGGCCGTACGGATGTCTTCCATGTCCTTCGCGGTGAGCGCGGGCGCCGTGAGGCCGCCACCCTGGCGGTTGATGCCCTTGTTGTTCGACAGGTCGCCGCCCACACGCACGATGGTGTGGATCTCGCTGCCGATCACGCGCGCAACGTCGAGCACGATGAGGCCGTCGTTGAGCAGCAGGATGTCGCCCGGCTTCAGGTCGCGCGGCAGGTCCTTGTAGTCGAGACCGACGCGCTCGTCGTTGCCGAGTTCGCATTCGGCGTCGAGGATGAACGGCTGGCCCGGCTCGAGCGTCGTCTTGCCGTTCTCGAATTTGCCGACGCGAATCTTCGGGCCTTGCAGGTCCGCCATGATCGCAACTTCGCGGCCAGCCTGGCGGGCGCAGTCCCGCACCATTTCAGCACGCTGACGATGGTCGTCGGCGGTGCCGTGCGAGAAGTTGAGGCGCACCACGTCCAGTCCCGCGCGGATCATTTTCAGCAGGATGTCCGGCGTGCTGGAAGCCGGACCGATGGTGGCGACAATCTTGGTGGCGCGATGCATGAGTCTCCTCGTCTGGATAGGATCGCTGGGAAAACCGTTGCTGCGAGAAGTGCTGGCCGGTTGCGCCGCGGGTGCGGACGCGCCGGAACGCGCACCGGGTGAGCCCGGCGTCGCTTTCTTGGAGGGCGCTGCGGGGCTCACACGAGCCCCTACGGCGCTTGCTACATGCGTAGTCGTATTCGGTTCGGGCGTGGCTGTGCGCCCGGTCGGATTCTGTGCGGCTGTCGATTCAGCGGTCGACTGCGTCGCCGCACAGTCCGTTTCAGCAGCGGCAGCGGCGGCGGGCGACGCGTGCGCCCGCGCCGTCTCTGTCTCTGCATGGGGCGCTGCGCGCCCCGTTTGTTTTGCTGCGGCCCCGGCTGCGCTGCGCGACTTCTGTGCGCCTGCACGAGGAAGTTTGCTCATGGCGGCGGCTTTCGCCGACTTCGCCGGGACTCGCGGCGCCACTTAACCAGCCGCCCGCGTTTCGAGCACTTCGACCGCCGGGAGCTTCTTGCCTTCGAGGAACTCGAGGAAGGCGCCGCCGCCGGTGGAGATATAGCTGACCTTGTCGGCAATGTTGTACTTCGCGATGGCCGCGAGCGTGTCGCCGCCGCCTGCGATCGAGAACGCGCCCGAGTTGGCGATGGCGTCCGCGAGCGTCTTCGTGCCGTTGCCGAACTGGTCGAACTCGAACACGCCGACCGGGCCGTTCCACACGATCGTGCCGGCCTGCGCGAGCTGCGCGGCGAGCGCGTTGGCGGTGACCGGGCCGATGTCGAGGATCATGTCGTCGTCGGCCACGTCAGCCACGTCCTTCGTCTCGGCCTTGGCCGTCGGCGAGAATTCCTTGGCGGTCACGACGTCAGTCGGGATCGGCACCGAGGCGCCGCGCGCACGCGCCGCTTCGATGATGGCCTTCGCGTCGTCGACGAGATCCACTTCGGCGAGCGACTTGCCGATCTTCAGGCCCGCCGCCAGCATGAACGTGTTGGCGATGCCGCCGCCCACGATCAGCTGGTCGACCTTCTCGGCGAGCGACTTGAGAATGGTGAGCTTGGTCGAGACCTTGGAGCCCGCCACGATCGCGACGAGCGGGCGCTTGGGCGCGCCAAGCGCCTTGCCGAGCGCGTCGAGTTCCGCTGCGAGCAGCGGGCCCGCGCAGGCCGTGGGCGCGTACTTCGCGATGCCGTAAGTCGTGGCTTCGGCGCGGTGTGCCGTGCCGAACGCGTCGTTCACGTAGATATCGCAGAGCTTCGCCATCTTTTGCGAAAGCTCGTCGGAGTTCTTCTTCTCGCCCTTGTTGACGCGGCAGTTTTCGAGCAGAACCACGTTGCCCGGCTCGACGTTCACGCCGTTTTCCACCCAGTTCGCAACCAGCGGCACGTCGCGGCCAAGCAGTTCTGCGAGGCGCTTCGCGACCGGTGCTAGGGAGTCTTCGGGCTTGAACTCGCCTTCGGTCGGGCGGCCCAGGTGCGAGGTGACCATGACGGCCGCGCCGGCGTCGAGTGCGGCCTTGATGGCCGGCACGGAAGCGCGCACGCGGGTGTCTTCGGTGATGTTGCCGTTGTCGTCCTGCGGCACGTTCAGGTCGGCGCGGATGAATACGCGCTTGCCCTTCAATTTGCCTTCGGAGATCAGATCGGAAAGACGCAGAACCTTGTTCATGGACATGTCATCTTGATGGTGGGAAGGCGGTGGCAAGGCGATGCGGCGCCGCGGGCCTGCTTCTGGCGCGGCAAGACGTGCTCAACGGCACGGCGCGGGATCCGGTCTGACGCTGTCTCGGGTCGCTGCTCCGGGTCGCTGCTCGTCGCTGGCACGAGCCGGCATCGAATTGCGAGATCGGTATTTTAGCTGATAGCCAGGACGATCTGAGACGTGTCCAGGCGAATCTCCCGTATTTGGGCAGACGCTGCTCGCCAGGCGGGCTTTCGCGGGATTTGCTGCGACGCAGCATGCGCGCAGGCCGAAAAAAATTAGTCAAAAGCACCGCGAAGCGACCCTAAAATCGCTTGAAAACCCCGCCCCGTACGCCCGCGGGCGCGCTGGCAGGCATCAAATGACGCTAAAATATTCGTCTTTGCCAACCGCAGCCACGCGGCGCGCGGCGAAGCACGCTGTATCAGCCCGATATTTACTGCACTTGTCTGGAGAATCGTATGTCAATGGCCGACCGCGACGGCAAGATCTGGATGGACGGCAAGCTGATTGATTGGCGCGACGCCAACATTCACGTGCTGACCCACACGCTGCACTACGGCATGGGTGTTTTCGAAGGCGTACGCGCCTACAAGACCGCCGGCGGCAGCACCGCCATCTTCCGCCTCGCCGAGCACACCAAGCGTCTGCTCAACTCGGCCAAGATTTTCCAGATGGACGTGCCGTTCGACGCGAAGACGCTCGCCGACGCGCAGCTCGAAGTCGTGCGCGCGAACAAGCTCGAATCGTGCTACATCCGCCCGATCATCTGGGTCGGTTCGGAAAAGCTCGGCGTTTCGGCCAAGGGCAACACCATTCACGTGGCGATCGCCGCGTGGCCGTGGGGCGCGTATCTCGGCGAAGACGGCCTCGCCAAGGGCATCCGCGTGAAGACCTCGTCGTTCACGCGCCATCACGTGAACGTGTCGATGGTGCGCGCCAAGGCTTCGGGCTGGTACGTGAACTCGATCCTCGCCAACCAGGAAGCCACCGCCGACGGCTACGACGAAGCGCTGCTGCTCGACGTGGACGGCTATGTGTCGGAAGGCTCGGGCGAGAACTTCTTCCTCGTCAACAACGGCAAGCTGTACACGCCGGACCTCTCGTCGTGCCTCGACGGCATCACGCGCGACACGGTCATCACGCTCGCGCGCGACATGGGCATTCAGGTGATCGAAAAGCGCATCACGCGCGACGAGGTCTACACCTGCGACGAAGCGTTCTTCACCGGCACCGCCGCCGAAGTCACGCCGATCCGCGAGCTCGACAACCGCACCATCGGCAGCGGCTCGCGCGGCCCGGTCACGGAGAAGCTGCAATCGGGCTTCTTCGACGTCGTGTCGGGCAAGAACGAGAAGTACGCGCACTGGCTCGCGAAGGTCTAAGAAAGAAAGGTCCGGGCGAGCCAACGCCCGGCCCCCACAGCTACACAGAGAATTGTCCTCATGAGCGAAATCAAGGAAATGCCGCTGGTCGAACTTTCGGCCAAGGATCTGCCCGCTTACTGTCCGAATCCGTCGATGCCGCGCTGGAGCAACCACCCGCGCGTGTTCCTCGACGTGACGCACGGCGAAGCGAAGTGCCCGTACTGCAGCACGCGTTACAAGCTGCGCGCGGGCGAGGTCGTCCACGGCCACTGACGCGTCGCGAGGCTCGCGCCGAATGGCGCGAAGCCGCGCTCGCGCCGGTTTCGTTCGTGCGGGCATGGCCGCCGGGTGAAGACACTTCACTCCTGCGACATTCCCCGTGCTTCCCTGCCCGTCGCGCGCCGCCATGAAAACGGCGGCGCGCTGCGGGCTTTAGGCACATCGCCACGAAGCACCAGGCTGCACTTGCGCTAACGCCCGCCGGCATGCCGACGGGACGTCACGCTAACCGCTTCGTTGAATTAACCGCGTTTCACGCGCTCGCCCCGATTTCCCAAAACGGTCAAGCTGCGTGCAACCTCTACCCTCTCCGGACCCTGACTCCCGATGCGCCGCGCGCTGGTAATCGCACCGAACTGGATCGGTGACGCACTGATGGCGCAGCCGCTTTTTTCGCGGCTCGTGAAACTGCACCCGCGCATTCAGATCGATGCGCTCGCGCCAACCTGGGTTGCGCCCGTGCTCGAGCGCATGCCCGAGATCCGCGACGTCTACGCCACCGACCTCGGCCATGGCAAGCTGCAACTGCTGCGCCGCTGGCAACTGGCGGGCGATTTGCGCGCCGAGCGCTACGACGCCGCCTACGTGCTGCCCAATTCGCTCAAGTCCGCGCTGATCCCGTGGCTCGCCAATATCGGGCTGCGCATTGGCTATACGGGCGAGAATCGCTACGGCCTCTTGAACGTGCGCCATGCGAATCCGCCGAAGGACGAGCGCCCGCCCATGGTCAGGCACTATGCCGCGCTCGCCTACGCGCCCGGCGCGACCGTGCCCGACGACCTGCCGATGCCGCGCCTCGAGTCGGACCCGAATGAGGCGTCGCGCGTGTCGGCGCGCTTCAATCTCGATACGCGCGTGCCGCTGCTCGTGTTCTGCCCCGGCGCCGAGTACGGCCCCGCCAAGCGCTGGCCGCCCGAGCATTTCGCGGCGCTCGCGAAGATGGTGGGCCAGTCGTTCCCGTACACGCAGATCATCGCGCTCGGCTCGCCGAAGGACGCCCCGCTCGCCCAGGCCATTGCCGATCGCGCGCCGAACGTGCGCAACCTGTGCGGGCAGACTGCGCTCGGCGAAGCGTGCGCGCTGATCTCGCGCGCGAACGCCGTGGTGACCAACGATTCGGGCCTGATGCACGTGGCTGCCGCGCTGCGCCGCCCGCTCGTCGCGCTGTACGGGTCGACGGATCCGCGCCACACCCCGCCCTTGTCCGAGCTTGCAAAGGTACAATGGCTTCATCTCGAATGCAGTCCCTGCTTTGCGCGAGAGTGTCCGCTCGGGCATCTGAACTGCCTGCGCGAACTGAGCCCGGAGCAAGTTTTCGGCGACCTGCGCGGCATGCTGCTCGGGCAGAGATAGGACAGCCGGAAACATCGCCAGCCAGCGCTGGGCGGCTGTGTGCCGCCCGCCACGCTGAAAACGAAGCGCACGCAAATGGATGTGCGCCACGCAACGGACGCCACGCACGTTGCGCGCGCCCAATAGAGGCATCGAGGCGCGGGAGAGACCGAAGCGCCGCATCGGAGCACGTCACAGACCTGTCTCGCGAAAGCGGCATGCTCGCGGCAACACGCGCGCAACGCAGCGCCAGACGCGAAGCGACGCAACCGTTCATCCGCCAACCCGCGCCAGGTACACGCCAAGTGCAACACCGGGCGCACAAGACCAACGAGCCATGCCACGTTTTGCCCACATCTTCGAAGCCGCCGCGGACACCCTCAACGCGTACTACCAGGCCGTCGCGGAAGTCAACATCGACAGCTTGATGGGTCTGTGGATCGATGAAGAATTCGTGAGCTGCATCACCGCGGAAGGCGCGCATCTGCACGGCCTGTCGAGCATCCGCGCGGGTCTCGCCGCGCAGCTCGAAGCGGCGCCGGTGTCGATCGAGCCGCTCGATATCCGCGTGTACGACAGCCTCGGCACCGTGGTCTACGCGATTGTGGAAGCGCATCGTCCGGTCGACCCCAGCGCGATTCCCACCATGGTCTTCACGACCTATGTGATGGTTCACGAGCGCGGCGAGTGGCGTATCGCACACATTCATGCGAGCCGCATGCCCGACGACGCAGCCACCCAGTTCTCGGCCAAATTGCGCCACGGCCAGGGCGCGCTGCACTGAAATAAAGGCGTAAAGCAGGGGGCAGTCATGAGTACGACCGACGACACCAGCAAGCCCAGCAAGGCGGCCCGCGTCGCCGCCGCGCTCGAGGCCCAGGCTGCCCTGCTCGGCGCCAGCGACGATACCGACTACCGCGCGCCGTTCTGGCTGCCCGGCGCGCACATCCAGACCATCGTGCCGGCGCTTTTCTCGCGCCTGCCCGCGCCCGCCTACCGGCGCGAGCGATGGGACACGCCAGATGGCGACTTCATCGAAGTGGACTGGCTGGACGGCAGGAGCACGGGCGCGGATTCACACGGCGCGCCGCTATTCGTGTTGTTCCACGGCCTGGAAGGCGGCTCGAGCTCGCACTACGCGCGCGCGCTCGCCGCGGCGGCGCACGCGCGCGGCTGGCACGCGGCGATCCCCCACTTTCGCAGTTGCAGCGGCCCGTTGAACCTGCTGCCGCGCTTCTACCATCTCGCCGATTCCGCCGAAGTCGACTGGGTCCTGCGCCGCTTCGCCGCCCGCCACGCCGGGCCGCTCGTCGTCGCGGGCGTGTCGCTCGGCGGCAACGTGCTGCTGCACTGGCTCGCGCAGCGCCGCCAGGACGCCGCGATCGTCTCGGCCGCCGCCGCGATCTCCACGCCGCTCGACGTGCATGCGGGCAGCGAGATGCTGACGCAGGGCTTCGGCATGATCTATACGCGCAGCTTCCTGAAGACGTTGAAGGTCAAGGCGCTCCAGAAACTCGAGCAGTACCCCGGTCTCTTCGACGCACAAGCCGTGCTCGCGAGCCGCACGATGTACGAATTCGACAATGTCGTGACCGCGCCGCTGCACGGTTTTCGCGACACCCACGACTATTACACCCAGGCGACGATCCGCCCGAAGCTCGGCGAGATCGTCGTCCCCACGCTCGTGCTGAACGCGCGCAACGATCCCTTCCTGCCGGGCCGGGTGCTGCCCGCGCGCCACGAGGTGAGCGCCGCCGTCGAGCTCGATCAGCCCGCGCACGGCGGCCACGTCGGCTTCATGACGGGACCGTTCCCGGGCCGCAGCGACTGGCTCGCGCAGCGCGTGTTCTCTTATCTCTCGCCTTTCGTTTCTCATGGATGACATCGTCAAACAGGCGCTCGCGCGCTGGCCCAACGTCCCGCATTGCACGGGCTGGCTGCTGCTCGACGCACGCGGCAACTGGCGCATGCGCGACGAGGCCGCCCAGGCGCAGCATGCCCCCGGCACGGCGATCCGCCACGAAGCGCTGCTCGGCTTCATCAACCGCAATTACGAGCGCGACGAACAGGGCCAGTGGTACTTCCAGAACGGGCCGCAGCGCGTGTATGTCGAGCTGGAATACACGCCGTGGATCGTGCGCCTTGCCGCGGGTCACGACGGCAGCGACGGCGCGCTGACGCTCACCGATCAGGGCGGTCAAGTGTTCGAGCCCGTGGCCGCCTACCTCGACGAAGCCGGCAGCGTGATCTTTGCCGATGCGAGCACGCCGCCGCGCGCGGCGCTGCTGCACGATCACGACCTCGACCTCTTCACCGACCACGCCACGCTCGCTGACGACGCCCACAGCGGCACCTTCCACTGGCGCGCCGGCGCCGCGCTGCCGCTGCAGCCGATCAGGCGTGCCGACGTGAGCGCGCGCTTTGCCTTCGTGACGAGCCCGGCACGCGCGGAGCGCGAAGCGCAGGCCACGGAGCGCAGCGGCACGCGGCCTGCATCCAAAGACTGAGCGCCGGCTCAGCCGCGGCCCTCATCCTTCTCGTCCTGGCGCTCCTGCTTGTAGCGCGCCTCGAAGTCGTGCAGGCGCGCTTCGATGGTCGACAGATCGTAGTAGCCGACCGATTTCATGTCGCGCGCCTCCTTGAGCTGACGGATGGCCGAGGGCCACGCGCCGTCTAGCGCGAGCTTCTCCGCCATCGCGCGATGCTGCGTGAGCGCGTCGCCGAGTCCTGCGCTCGCTTGCGCCAGATACAGCCACCATGCGTCTTGCTGCGGTTCGGCCTCGGTCTGGCTGCGCGCGAGCGCTTGCGCCTCCTTGAAGCGGCGCGCCGCGATCTGCGCCTGCAGCAGTGTGTCGGTGGCCGCGTGGGAATCCGGCCACGCCTTGTGGGCGGCCTCGCCTAGCCGCACGGCGTCGTCGGCGTGGCCCGAGCGCCGCGCGATATCGACGGCGAGCACGTCGAGACTCGGCGAGTTGCGTGTTTTACTGCCGTCCGCGGCCTCGAACTGCGCGAACGCCGCGCGCGAGTTCGCGAGCGACGCCGTGGCATCGTCGTAGCGCTCGAGCAGCATTTGCGCGTAGGCAATGCCGTACCAGTTCGCGGCGACGTTGAGCGCCGTGCGGTCCTCGATTTCCGAGCGCAAACGCGAAACCTCATCGATGTACTCGTTGCGCGTACGGTCCTGCAGCACGCGCACACGCGCGCGCACGAAACCGTACTCGGGTGCCTGGCGCGGCTGCCGGTAGGCAGCGCGGCGCGCGCGGTCCTGCATGTCGGCGATGCGCTCGCCAGTGAGCGGGTGCGTGCGCGCGTAGGCGGGCACGCCGGTGTCTTCCATCGAATCGCGTTCGAGCCGCTCGAAAAACGCCACCATGCCCCACGGGTCGTAGCCCGCGCCCGTGAGCAGCTGGAAGCCCACGCGGTCGGCCTCGTGCTCCGCGGCGCGCGAGAAACGCAACTGGCTGTCCACGGCATAGGCCTGGCTGCCGAGGGCGATCCCGGCGCCGAGGTCGCCGCTATGCGCGAGCACGCCGGCGAGAATGCCGAACAGCACGCCCGCCAGCGCCGCGAGCCCGGAGCGCTCGCTCTGCGAAAGCATGCGTGCGATGTGCCGCTGCAAAACGTGGCCCATCTCGTGACCGAGCACCGAAGCCAGTTCGGATTCGGTTTGCGTCACGACGATGAGCCCCGAGTTCACGCCGATGAAGCCGCCCGGCAGCGAAAACGCATTGATCTGGCCGTCGCGGATCGCGAACAGATCGAAGTCGGGCCGGTAACCGCCGATGAACTGCGCGCTCGCGGCCGCCTCGAGGCGCGCGGCGACCGCATTGAGGTAGTCGCGCACGAGCCAGTCGCCAATGTAGTCGGGGTCGCGGCGAATCTCACGCATGACGCGCTCGCCGATGCGGCGCTCGGCCTGCGGCGTGAGCGCGCCGCCCGAGCCGTCGCCGAGGTCGGGCAGTTGCGGCACCCAGGCGGGAGCGCGCACGCTGGCGTTGCCGCTCGCGGAAGATGCGGCGGATTGGCCCGGTGCCGCCAAGCGGCTCTGCGCCCCGCCATAGGTGCCGAACACGCCTTGCGCGATCGAGGCGGGAATGACGGCGTCTGCCGTGTCGTCGAATGGGCCGCTGACGAGTGCGGGCGCCGTACTGGGCGCATTCGGCGCGGGGCCGGAGGAGGCCGGTGCGGGCTTCGCGGCAGGCTTCGTGGCCGCTGGCGAAGCCGCGCCGAGATTGAGCACGGCGGCATTCGACGCCTGCGCGTACGCTTGCGGGGAAGCCGCGAGCGACGCGCACAACCATGCAGCAAGCAGCCGTTTCAGACGCATTGATGACAGGATCGGGGAAGGCGGAACACCGGCACGGCGGCGCGCCCGGTGCGGACCGCCCCTGCGCTCGCGTGTGCTAACCGGCCAATTGTAGCCCTGCTTACAACCCTTGCGACCAGGTAAGACGCGCAGAAAGCGCTGCTTAACGCACTGTTAAGATAGGTACCCCTCAAGGAAGAACCCACCATGCCTGAACTCACGCATTTTGACGCAGCCGGCGACGCCCACATGGTCGACGTTGGCGGCAAGGCAGAGACGAAGCGCATTGCGCTCGCGAGCGGCACGATCCGCATGTTGCCGGCAACCTTCGCGCTGATCCGCGACGGCCACGCGAAAAAAGGCGACGTGATCGGCGTTGCGCGCATCGCCGCGATCCAGGGGGCAAAGCGCACCTCGGATCTGATTCCGCTGTGCCACCCGCTCGCGATCACGCGCGTGAAGGTGGACTTCGTGCTCGACGAAGCGCTGCCCGGCGTCCACTGCACGGCGCAGGTGGAAACGCTCGGCCGCACGGGCGTGGAGATGGAAGCGCTGACTGCCGTGCAGGTCGGCCTGCTGACCGTCTACGACATGTGCAAGGCGGTGGACCGCGGCATGACGATCACCGATGTGCGCGTGCTGGAGAAGCACGGCGGGAAGTCGGGGGACTGGGTGGCGGAGCGCTGAGATCATGACTCTCGACGAACTACGCGCGCAGGTTCTGGCGTTCCGCGACGAGCGCGACTGGCAACAGTTTCACACGTTGCGCAACCTGATCGTCTCCACGAGCATCGAGGCGGGCGAGCTGCTAGAGACGGTGCAGTGGAAGACCGACGCGCAGATCGACGCCCTGCTCGCCGATCCCGCGCAACTCACGCACCTCAAGCACGAATGCGCGGATGTGTTCATCTACCTTCTGCTGGTCGCGCATACCGCGGGGATCGATCTGGTCGATGCGGCAGCCGAAAAGCTCAAGCTGAACGCGCAGCGCTACCCCGTGGAAAAGGCGAAAGGCAGCGCCGCGAAATACTCCGAGCTTTGATTGCCAAAGGCGCGGCGCAGAACGCGGCGACAAGCCGCCGCTTCATGCGCGCGCCTTGAGGCTTAGTCGTCCGAATCGTCCTCGTCGTCTTCTTCGACCGACTTCGCTGGCGTCCCATATTTCTTCACGAGTTGCGCCTTGAAGTCCGCAAGCGTGGGCTGCTCGTCGAGCAAGCCATAGAGCGAAGCGAGCTGGGTCGGCCAGTCGTGCAGTTCCATCGCGAAAATGCGCAGGCGCTCCACCGTATCGAATGCGCCCGCCGTATCGCCATCCAGCGCCTGCAAAACGGCGTAGCGGCGCAGCACCGTTTCTCCGGGCAGCAGCGCGATGGCGCGCTGGTGCGCGTAAAGCTTGCTCGAAAGGCTCGCGGCATTCATCGGCAACAGCGTCGCCATGCCGTAGTCGCCCCAGGCGCCGAACAGGCGCGAAGGGTCATCGCCGTAGTCGCGTGCCGGATGCTGCCCGTAATAGAGCACCTCGGCGCGGTTGTAGTCGCGCAGCACCGGGTACAGCGCCGCGACGCCGCCGAACACGATCACCGCATACACGCCGAGCGAGACGCGCGACGGCAGAATACGCAGCGGCTTGGTCTCCAACAGGCCGAAAACGAACATCGCCGGCAGCAGGAAGAACATGTACTGCTGCGGATACTCGACGAGCGCATGCATGACGAGCACGCCGATCAGCATGAAGCCGAATACGCGCTCGGCGGTGTGCGGCGCGCGCAGCCCACGCACGAACCACGCGACGAGCCCGATCACGACGATGGCAAGGCCGACGATGCCGGTCTTCGCGAGCAGGTCGAGGAAAATATCGTGCGCGTTATTGGCGATCTCGACGCCGCCAAGCGAGCGGACCAGCTCGAACTGATGCATCGGAAAATCGCCCCAGCCGACGCCCAGCACCGGATGCGACTTGAACATCGTCCAGCCGTAGCGCCACAGCGCGAGGCGCGGCGCGATCTGGCTCGCGTCCTTCATGCGCTCGGCGGCCGACTGTGCAAGGTCCAGGCCGTAGTGGACGTTGGCCCAGCGCACGAACGCATTCATGCCGAAAAAGATCAGCACGAGCACGACCGGAATGATCCAGGCGCGCACGCCACCGGGCTTGTGGCCCGAACCCGCCGACGCCTGGCCTTGCGCACCGAAGCTGCGCCCCTCGCCTGCTTCGGTACGGCAGCCCGCGAACGCGATCCACAGGCCCGCGACGAAAATCACGCCCATCTGCAGCCACGGCCCGCGCGACACCGTGAGCGCGAGGCCACCGGAATAGATCGCGGTCAGCACGCCCCAGAGCAGAATGTTCAGACGCCGCGTGAGCGCAAGGTACATCGCACCGGCCATCGCAAAGGCGATATACGTGGCCAGGTGATTGGCCTGTGCCATGTTGCCGAACGGCCGGCGATCCACCGTTATGTTGTACGCAACCACGAGCGGCGTGACCTTCGTTTCCAGGTGAAAGAGCTGGATCACCTGGGTGAATACGGCGAAAAGGCCGCCGATCTGGAGCGCGAACGCCCCCCACACGAGCGCCGACTGCATGAGGCGCGCGCGCGTGATGGTGTAGCCCGCGTGCGTCGCCAGCACGGCGGCGAGCAGGTAGCCCGCGCCGAGCCAGTTCATCGAGGGCTCGGCGAGCGGCAACGCGAACGTCTGCACGACCAGCAGCAGGCCGAATAAAAGCGGCACGATCGCGACCGTGGGCGACGCGAAGCCCTCGCCCGAGCGCGCCGGGCGAACGAGCAACAACGTGGCAGCACCCATCAGCACATAAAGTGTCAGTGCAACGAATTCCGCATAGAACGTGGGAATCGGATAGGTGTGGTTGACGACCGCATAAGGCAGCGTCAACGCGAGGGCCAGCAAGACGAACGTAAGGTAACGCGCAAAATTGGAAGGCATGGTTGGGCGGGGCCGTTCAGCAACCGGGCACTATACAAAACTTTTCCCCCGCTGTGCGGGTGCAGCCGGTTCGACCGCACCCGCACCCACGCGCAACCCCTACGCGCGGCACTCCGGCGGTGCAAGATTGCCCGCCAGCGTTGCGGCGTCCGCCGGCGACGGGCCCGCTCCGGGCGCGCCGAGCGAGGAAGCCGTCTTGCCCGCTGCGAAGCACTCCCACGTGAGCGTGCCGCCCTGCACGCTGCCCTGCGCGAGCGCGACGCGCGCGGTGGGCGCATCGGCGTTGTCCGGCACCGAAGGCACGAGCACGATCGTATTGCTGCCCTCGGGCGCCACGCGCGAGGTGAAGGCGACGGTGATCTGACCGGTCGTATCGTCGATATGCAGCGACTCGACGTTGCGCGTGGCGGGCGGCACCGTGTAGCCCGCGCCGAACGCGTTGCCGCTCGCGGCGTTCTCCGCCACGGCAAGCCGCGCGGAAGCCGCGAGCGAGAGGCCCTCGCCTACGCGGCTGCGCGCGAGGTAGTCCTGGTAGGCGGGAATGGCGTAAGCGGCGATCACGCCGACGATCGCGAGCACGATCATCAGTTCGATCAGCGTGAAGCCGCGTGCGGTCCAGCGGGAGGCAAGGCTTGCGAGGCGCGAGAGACGGGCGAAACACGCGCAGTGGTTGCCCGGCGGCGGGCTCAAGGGAAATGCAGATACGGTCATCGTCAGGGCTCCTGAAACAAGAAACGCCTGCTCACAGTCGTGAACAGGCGTCTTGATCGTATCGGCGGCCCGGTTTGCCCATCAGTCGGCCAGATGGCCTAGGCGCAATGGCACAGCCATGCGCGCTCAGTGCTCAGTGGGATTGCGGCCCTTGCGCCGCGGCCCGCCGCGCGTTGCGGCGCCTGAGCCAGGTCCCGAGCGCAACGACGAACACCGCCCCGGCCACGCACATGCCGTACTCGGCCGCGGGCGTATCGAGCAGCGGCCAGCGGTCGCCGGCGGGATCGTTGATGATGAGTCCGCCCGCGATCCAGCCGAGCAGCGCCGCGCCGAGCGTGATGATCACCGGGTAGCGGTCGAGCAGCTTGAGCACAAGCTGGCTGCCCCACACGATGAGCGGAATGCTCACCATCAGCCCGAAGATCACGAGCGCAATGCGGTGTTGCGGATCGGCGGATTCGGCGGCGCCCGCAATCGCGACCACGTTGTCGAGGCTCATCACCGCGTCGGCGACGATGATCGTCTTGATCGCGCCCACCAGCTTGTCGGCGGGCTTCACGTTGGCGTGCTCGAGATGACTGGGCGCGAGCAGCCGCACACCAATCCACAGCAGCAGCAGGCCGCCCGTGAACTTGAGGAACGGCACGTTGAGCAGCACGACAGCGAAGGCGATCAGCACCACGCGCAGCGCGATCGCGCCGGCGGTGCCCCACAGAATGCCGCGCATGCGCTGCTGCGCAGGCAGGTCGCGGCAGGCGAGCGCGATCACCACGGCGTTGTCACCACCGAGCAGGATGTCGATGACGATGATCTGGATGACCGCGCCCCAGTGGAGCGTCGCGAAAAACTCGAGCATGGAAACGAAAACTCAGCCGGAATTCAGGATGGGCTCAGATATCGAGCCAAATAAAAAAGCGAGGAGGCCATGACTGGCTCCCTCGCTTTTTGTTCGGAAACCTCGTGAAAGGATTCCGCAAGCATATCAAAAAACGCTGGCCGCCCGCGCATGCATGATGCACAAGCGCCAGTGTATTTCGAATTTACAGCATCGCCTTCAGCAGACGACCCATTTCCGACGGATTGCGCGTGACCTTGATGCCGCACGCGTCCATGATTTCCAGCTTCGCGTCGGCCGTGTCCGCACCGCCCGAGATCAGCGCGCCGGCGTGGCCCATGCGCTTGCCCGGAGGCGCCGTGACGCCCGCGATGAAGCCAACCACCGGCTTCTTCATGTTGTCCTTGATCCACTCGGCGGCATTGGCTTCGTCCGGACCGCCGATTTCGCCGATCATGATCACGGCGTCCGTATCCGGATCGTCGTTGAACATCTTCATGACGTCGATGTGCTTCAGACCGTTGATCGGGTCGCCGCCGATACCGACTGCCGACGACTGGCCGAGGCCGATCGCGGTCAGCTGGGCAACGGCTTCATACGTCAGCGTGCCCGAACGCGACACGACGCCGATGCGGCCCTTGCGGTGGATGTGACCCGGCATGATGCCGATCTTCAGCTCGTCCGGCGTGATCGTGCCGGGGCAGTTCGGGCCGAGGAGCAGCGTCTTGCGGCCTTCGCGGCGCATACGGTCCTTCACTTCGATCATGTCGCGAACCGGAATGCCTTCCGTGATACAGATCGCGAGATCGAGGTCAGCCTCGACGGCTTCCCAGATCGCAGCGGCAGCGCCTGCCGGCGGCACATAAATGACCGAAACGGTCGCGCCGGTAGCATCCTTCGCTTCACGCACGTTCGCGTAGATAGGAATGCCTTCGAAATCTTCGCCGGCCTTCTTCGGGTTCACGCCAGCGACGAACGCTTCGCGGCCGTTCGCGTACTCACGGCAAGCGCGGGTGTGGAACTGACCGGTCTTGCCGGTGATGCCCTGCGTGATGACCTTGGTGTCTTTGTTGATCAGAATCGACATGTATTGACCTCTGTTCGTTTGGCGTTATGCGTCGCGCCAGACCGCTTCTTGCGTTGCGGTGTTCGCGCCGGCATCACGCCATTCGTGTCCGGTGAAAATTACTTGCCTTCGGCAGCTGCGACAACCTTCTGCGCAGCCTCTTCCATGCTGTCTGCCGAGATGATCGGCAGGCCCGAATCGGCCAGCATCTTCTTGCCGAGGTCCTCGTTCGTGCCCTTCATGCGCACGACGAGCGGCACATTCAGGTTCACGGCCTTCGAACCAGCGATCACGCCTTCTGCGATCACGTCGCAGCGCATGATGCCGCCGAAGATGTTCACGAGGATCGCCTTCAGGTCCGGGTTCTTGAGCATGAGCTTGAACGCTTCGGTGACCTTCTCGGTCGTGGCGCCACCGCCCACGTCCAGGAAGTTCGCCGGCTCGCCGCCGAACAGCTTGATGGTGTCCATCGTGGCCATGGCGAGGCCCGCGCCGTTCACGAGACAGCCGATGTTGCCGTCGAGCGAGATGTACGCGAGGTCGAACTTCGACGCTTCGATTTCAGCCGGATCTTCTTCGTCCAGATCGCGGTACGCGACGATTTCCGGGTGACGTGCCAGCGCGTTCGAGTCGAAGTTGAACTTCGCGTCGAGTGCGGTCACGGTGCCGTTGCTCGAGACGTTCAGCGGGTTGATTTCGGCCAGCGACGCGTCGGTTTCCCAGAATGCCTTGTACAGGCCCTTCAGGACTTCACGCGCTTGCGGAATCGAAGCAGCCGGCACGCCGATCTTCGCGGCGAGGTCGTCAGCCTGGGCGTCCAGCAGACCCGTCGACGGCTCGACGATGACCTTGTGGATCAGCTCCGGGTGCTTTTCGGCGACTTCTTCGATGTCCATGCCGCCTTCGCTCGAACCCATCAGCACGATCTTCTGCGACACGCGATCGACGACGAGGCTGACATACAGTTCTTGCTTGATGTCAGCGCCTTCTTCGATCAGCAGACGCTTGACCTTCTGGCCTTCCGGACCGGTCTGGTGCGTAACGAGCTGCATGCCGAGGATCTGGTTCGCGTATTCGCGGACCTGTTCCAGCGACTTCGCAACCTTCACGCCGCCGCCCTTGCCGCGGCCACCTGCGTGGATCTGTGCCTTGACGACCCAAACCGGACCGCCCAGCTCTTCAGCGGCCTTGACCGCGTCATCCACCGAAAACACCGGGATGCCGCGCGGGACGGCGACTCCGAATTTCCGCAGGATTTCCTTACCCTGGTACTCGTGAATCTTCATGCGTGATTCCTTCAGTCTGAGAGTTGGAGTGAACTTCGATTCCGCTGTTGTTATTCATGCGAGACGGCGTCGGCCCTGCCCTCTTGGCCCGGGCTCCGGCTGTCGCGCACGCTGGGGGTTTCAGCGCCGCGCTCTATTGAACGCGGCACATGGCCATACCAGCGCGGATAAAACTGCTTCACCGCCTCCCCGTCGAACCGCAGCGCATGGCAGCGGCCAAGCTGGAAGGGCGGCTTTTCACCGTCGGCCTCAATGCCTCCGGCGGTCTTGCCGTGTTCCGGTCCGGGCGCTTCACCCGGCGAGCCATTCGATGTGTCCCACACTTCTCCAACGAACGCCTGGATCGCTGCGGTCGGCAATACGCCCAACATTTCTGTGAGGTGCGTGCAGCCAACCGTGCCGGCGAGGAGCCGGCCCGCTTCGCGGCGGAAGTTCTGGAGGAGATTGAGCCCGATAAGGGCCCGATAGGCGGGATGAGCGTTCTGGCACTGACCGTCGTAAGGCACCCAGTCAGACGACGCTTCTGCGTCGACGACGTTGAGCTTGCGATCGATCGTAATGCGCAGCCAGAGTTCATGGATCGGCAGACCATTGGGCCGGACACCGGCGGCGAGCGGCACGTCGCGTGGCTTGTGGTCGGTCAGGCACGCGTCGATGTCCCACAGGCCGTCTTCGCGCTCATAGGCAACCGCCCGAATGGCGCGCTGGTGGCGCAACTGGCGGGGCACGGGCGGAGAAAGCGGCATGCTAAAGGTAAGACCGGATTGGAAAACCTCGCGATTTTAACATACCGGGTATTTGAGACAGCCGCGAACACACAGGCCTGGCGTGGACATGTCTGTACGGATTTTTCGAGACGGCCGGCTCAATTGTCGGGCCAGTCTTCCTCGATTCCCTTGAGGATCTTCCCGATGATCGACATCGAGAAGCCCCGCGCCGCGAGAAAGCGCGCCTGGCGCGCGCGTTCGGCGGGCGTTTCGGGCAACTGCCCGTACTTCTTCTGCCAGACCGTGCGGGCGCGCGCGAGTTCGGTCTCACGCAGTTGCGTGCTCACCTCTTCGATGAGCGCGTCGCCCACTGCGTGGCGCTTGAGTTCGCTGACGATACGCCCTGCCCCCACGCGCGCCGCACGCCGGTGCACGACGCTTTCGGCAAAGCGCGCGTCGGAGAGCCAGCCTTCGCGCTCGAGCGAATCGAGCAGCGCTTCAAGTGCGTCGGCGTCTTCGGTGTACGGCACGAGCTTGCGCGAAAGTTCGGCGCGGCTGTATTCGCGGCGCGAAAGATAGCCGAGCGCGCGACCCTTGAGGGAGCGCTCGGGCCGCTGCTTTGCCGTGGATGCTTTTTCGCGCTCGCTCGCGCGTGCGGCACGGGTGGCCGAGCTGCGCTCGTATTGATCGGCTTGCGGTGCGCTGGATTCGCGAGCGGTTTCGCCAGGCCCACGGCGCGAGCGCTTGAATGATGTTTCGAACGGCGGCGGCTCTGATGACGCGTTTTCCGCCGACTCATTGGTCCCGCCGAAGAAAGCCTCGAACGGCACTTCGAAGACCGCGCCGCCATCGTCGCTGAGATCGGCGGGCGCGGAATATGGCGCGCCAGAATGCGCAAAGCCGCGATCGCCCGCCTGGGCGTCGCGGCTTGAACGGCTCATGTGTGCGTCGGCAGGCTTCACGGCGGGGCGCCGCTCGGCACCCCGGTCAGCAGGCGAACCCGCACGCGAGTTAGCCTGATCGCCGGACGGCGAGGACGTAGGTGACCCGCCCTTGCGCATCAGCTTGCCTTATCTACGAGAGCCTGAAGAATTTACTCTTCGTCGGCGACTTCGACTTCGCCGGAATTGTCGACGCCGGCCGGCATCGTGCTCACGCCCAGCGATTCGCGGATGCGGTTTTCGATCTCACGAGCGATGTCCGAGTTCTCGCGCAGGAATTCGCGTGCGTTGTCCTTGCCCTGGCCAATGCGCTCGCCGTTATAGCTGTACCACGCACCCGCCTTGTCGACGATCTTGGCCTGCACGCCGAGGTCGACGATTTCGCCCTGACGCGAAATGCCTTCGCCGTACAGAATGTCGAACACGGCTTCGCGGAACGGCGGCGAGACCTTGTTCTTCACAACCTTCACGCGCGTTTCGCTGCCGATGACTTCGTCGTTCTTCTTGATCGAGCCAATGCGGCGAATGTCCAGACGCACCGACGAGTAGAACTTGAGTGCGTTGCCGCCCGTGGTGGTTTCCGGGTTGCCGAACATCAC
Source organism: Paraburkholderia sp. J8-2 (assembly GCF_905220195.1). NCBI lineage: Bacteria > Pseudomonadati > Pseudomonadota > Betaproteobacteria > Burkholderiales > Burkholderiaceae > Paraburkholderia > Paraburkholderia sp. J8-2. The sequence continues at coordinate 98,774 of NZ_CAJMZA010000005.1, read as the reverse complement.
GCCGATCTTCATGCGGATCTGGTTAATGAAGATCACCATGCAGTTCGTCTTCTTGATCGTGCCGGTGAGCTTGCGCAGCGCCTGCGACATCAGACGCGCCTGCAGACCCGGCAGCGAGTCGCCCATTTCACCTTCGATTTCGGCCTTCGGCACGAGCGCCGCGACCGAGTCGATCACGATCATGTCGATCGAGCCCGAGCGCACCAGCGCGTCGGTGATTTCGAGCGCCTGCTCGCCCGTGTCCGGCTGCGAGATGAGCAGTTCAGGCACGTTCACGCCGAGCTTGGCGGCGTATTGCACGTCGAGCGCGTGTTCCGCGTCGATGAACGCCGCCGTGCCGCCGAGCTTCTGCATTTCGGCGATCACCTGCAGCGTGAGCGTGGTCTTGCCCGACGATTCCGGACCGTAGATCTCGACCACGCGGCCGCGCGGCAAACCGCCCACGCCAAGCGCGATGTCGAGGCCGAGCGAACCGGTGGAGACTACCTGGATGTCCTCGACCGCTTCGCCGTCGCCGAGTCGCATGATCGACCCCTTGCCGAACTGCTTTTCGATCTGCGCGAGCGCGGCGGCCAGCGCCTTGCTCTTTTCAGCAGTCAGCCCAGCCGAGCCTTTCTTGCTATCTTCCATGAATCGTCCTTTGCTATGATGAACGGCGTCTCGTGACCATGCGCACGCCTCATTCGGGCTAATGCACACGAACGCAGACACTGTATAAAAAAACAGTGGTTTTGGCAAGCCTTTCCGGCGATCCAGAACCGCGAATTTCGGGAGACCGCCGCGCGTCGCCTGGCCGCGCCTTCAAAGACGCGGCGCGGCGCCGGTGCTACGAGGTCAAAGGGCCTCGAAAGCGACGTTGGCGCAACATGCGAATCCTCATTGCCGAAGACGACAGCATACTCGCGGACGGGCTCGTGAGATCACTCCGCCAATCGGGCTATGCCGTTGATCACGTGCGTAGCGGCGTGGATGCCGATACTGCCTTGTCGATGCAGTCGTTCGACCTCTTGATCCTCGATCTGGGCCTGCCGAAAATGCCGGGCCTCGAAGTGCTGCGCCGTTTGCGCGCGCGCAATTCCAACCTGCCCGTGCTGATCCTCACCGCCGCCGACAGCGTGGACGAGCGCGTGAAAGGCCTCGACCTCGGCGCCGACGACTACATGGCCAAGCCCTTCGCGCTCAACGAACTCGAAGCGCGCGTGCGTGCGCTCACGCGGCGCGGCGCGGGCGGCGGCCCGACCGTGGTGCGGCATGGCGCGCTCTCGTATGACCAGGTGGGGCGCATTGCGCGCATCAACGACCAGGTGCTCGATCTTTCGGCGCGCGAACTCGGTGTGCTGGAAGTGCTGCTGCAGCGGCTCGGGCGGCTCGTCTCGAAGGAGCAGCTCGTCGATCACCTGTGCGAGTGGGGCGAGGAAGTCAGCAACAACGCCATCGAAGTCTACGTGCACCGGCTGCGCAAGAAGCTGGAAACCGGCGGCGTGCGCATCGTGACGGTGCGCGGACTGGGCTACTGCCTCGAAAAGGAGGCGAAGGAAACGCACGCCGGCGCGAGCCAGCCAGGCACACGCGCCGAGACCGGCACACCCGACGCCACGCCGGCGATGCCCGCCAGCCACTATTTCAAATAGGCGGAGTCGAAGATGGCCGGGCGTCCTCCCATCGCGCGCGCCGTGCCGCCCAAGGGCGCCGCGAGCACAGCCGGCGAAAACACATCGGGCGCGTCCGCATTCACGGCCGACGCCCTCGACGACGACGCGCGCGACGCCCGCTACGCCAACCCGTTCGCCCCGCCCGACGAAGCCGAAGCCGCCGCCGAGGCGCGCCCGCGCTCGCTTTTCGGCGAGATTCTCGACTGGATGCTCGCGCCCTTGCTGCTGCTCTGGCCGATGAGCATCGCGGTCACGTATCTCGTGGCGAAGTCGATCGCCAACGGCCCCTTCGACCGCGCGCTCGAAACCGACGCCTATGTGCTCGCGCGCCAGATCCAGCCCGTCAACGGCGTGGCCGAACTCACACTGCCCGCCTCCACGCGCGACTTCCTGCGCGCCGACAACGTAGACAGCGTGTTCTACCAGGTGCTCGGCAGCCGCGGCGAGCTGATTGGCGGCGATCGCGACATGCCGCTGCCGCACGACGACGACCGCCCGCCGCCCGGTCTCGTCGAGTTCCGCGACGACACGCTGCGTGGCATCGATATCCGCGTCGCCTATACGACAGTGGAGCCGACGCACCTGAGCGCCGGCGACCGGCCGGGTCAACCGGTGCTCGTGCAGGTCGCGGAAACGCTCGACAAGCGCCGCCAGCTCGCCAACGACATCATCAAGGGCGTGATCCTGCCGCAGTTCGTGATCCTGCCGCTCGCGATCCTGCTCGTGTGGTTCGGTCTCTCGCGGGGCCTCGCGCCGTTGCACGCGCTGCAGTCGAACATCCGCATGCGCCGCCCCGACGATCTTTCGCCGCTCGAAGCGCGCCGCGCGCCGCCTGAAATCGAGCCGCTCGTCACCTCGTTCAACGACCTGCTCACGCGGCTCGAACAGAACATGGAGCTGCAAAAGCGCTTTATCGCCGACGCCGCCCATCAGATGAAGACGCCGCTCGCGGGCCTGCGCACCCAGGCCGAACTCGCGCTGCGCCAGGACGCGCCTGCCGAAGTGCACCGCTCGCTCGAGCAGATCGCGACAAGCTCCGAGCACGCCGCGCGGCTCGTCACGCAGCTGCTCGCGCTCGCTCGCGCGGAAAACCGCATGTCCGGGCAGATCTTCACGCCGGTCGACGTGGCGGACGTGGCGCGCCACGCCGTGCGCGACTGGGTGCAGCCGGCGCTCGCCAAACAGATGGACCTCGGCTACGAAGGCCCCGAAACGGCGTACGGGAGCGAGCAGGACGAGGACGGAGCGGTGGCGCGCGTCGAAGTGGACGGCAACCCGGTGATGCTGCGCGAGATGCTCTCGAACCTCATCGACAACGCGATCCGCTATACGCCTGCGGGCGGGCGTATTACCGTGCGCGTGCGGCCGGAACCCGCGGCGGGCGTGGTCCATCTCGAAGTGGAAGACACGGGTATGGGCATTCCTGCCGCCGAGCGCGAGCGCGTGTTCGAGCGCTTCTACCGCATTCTCGGGCGCGACGGCGAAGGCAGCGGTCTCGGGCTCGCGATCGTGCGCGAGATCGCCACGATGCACGGCGGCACGCTCGCCATCGACGATCACGTCTATCAAGACACGCCGCGACTCGCCGGGACGCTCGTGCGCGTGACGCTGCGGCTGCGCGCGAAAGCTTGAGCGGCATCGCCGCCGCTTGGGCGGCAAAACCACCCGGAAACTGACGGATCACGTCAGAAAAGCGGGATGGGACTTACCCTTATCCGATACGCAATACGCAAACTCAATTTCGCGCGTTAAAAGACATTCGACCATCAATGCGCGAACTTATCGAATAGTTTGCCGAACATAACTGATTAGACCCCACTCCGACACCTCCCTCAGAAACCCACACGCGCGTCAGAAGCCCGTAAGTTTCCATTCCAATAATGCTCCGCAGGACCGCGGGTCTTTAGCGTCGCCTGCCCGACGGACCACACGCATATCAATACTGGAGACATCTATGGCAACCGTTGGCGGACAAGTCTCGCACGCGCCGATGACCCGCGACGAAAAACGCGTGATCTTCGCGTCGTCGCTCGGCACCGTGTTCGAGTGGTACGACTTCTACCTGGCCGGCTCGCTCGCGGCCTTCATCAGCAAGAGCTTCTTTTCCGGCGTCAATCCCACGGCCGGCTTCATCTTCACACTGCTCGGCTTCGCTGCCGGCTTTGCCGTGCGCCCGTTCGGCGCGATCGTGTTCGGCCGGCTCGGCGACCTCGTGGGCCGCAAGCACACGTTCCTCGTCACGATCGTCATCATGGGTCTCTCGACCTTCGTGGTCGGTTTCCTGCCCGGCTACGCCGCAATCGGCATTGCGTCGCCGGTGATCTTCATCGCCATGCGTCTGCTGCAGGGTCTCGCGCTCGGCGGCGAGTACGGCGGCGCCGCGACGTATGTCGCTGAACATTCGCCGCCCGGACGTCGCGGTTTCTACACCGCGTGGATCCAGACGACCGCCACGCTTGGCCTCTTCCTCTCGCTGCTCGTGATCCTCGGCGTGCGCACGTTCGTCGGCGAAGAGCAGTTCGCCGCATGGGCCTGGCGCATTCCGTTCGTCGCCTCGATCCTGCTGCTCGCCGTTTCGGTGTGGATCCGTCTGCAACTCGACGAATCGCCGGCGTTCAAGCGCATCAAGGCGGAAGGCAAGGTCTCGAAGGCGCCGATCAAGGAAGCGTTCGGCCAGTGGAAGAACCTCAAGGTCGTGCTGCTCGCCCTCTTCGGCCTCACGGCTGGCCAGGCCGTGGTCTGGTACACGGGCCAGTTCTACGCGCTCTTCTTCCTCACGCAAACGCTGAAGGTGGACGGCGCCAGCGCCAACATCCTGATCGCGCTGGCGCTGCTGATCGGCACGCCGTGCTTCCTGTTCTTCGGCGCGCTTTCGGACAAGATCGGCCGCAAGCCCATCATCATGGCTGGCTGCCTGATCGCGGCGCTCACCTACTTCCCGATCTTCAAGGCAATCACGCACTACGCGAACCCGGCGCTCGAAGCCGCGACGCAGCGCGCGCCGATCGTCGTGATCGCGAATCCGGCCGAATGCTCGTTCCAGTTCAACCCGGTTGGCACCTCGAAGTTCACGAGCTCGTGCGACATCGCCAAGAGCGCGCTCTCGAAGGCTGGCCTGAACTACGAGAACGTGGCCGCTCCGGCTGGCACGCTCGCGCAGATCAAGGTGGGCGACACGACCATCGACACGTTTGACGGCCGGGCGCCGGGCGCCAAGGAAGCCGGTGCGCTGTTCGAGAAGACGCTCGCGGCCACGCTGAAAGCGGCGGGCTATCCGCTCAAGGCCGACCCGGCGCAGCTCAACTGGCCGATGACCGTGGTGATGCTGACGATCCTCGTGATCTTCGTGACCATGGTGTACGGGCCGATCGCGGCGATGCTGGTGGAGATGTTCCCGACACGCATCCGCTACACCTCGATGTCGCTGCCCTATCACATCGGCAATGGCTGGTTCGGCGGCTTCCTGCCGGCGACCGCCTTCGCGATCGTGGCGGCGCGCGGCGATATCTACTCGGGCCTCTGGTATCCGATCATCATCGCGCTGGGCACCTTCGTGATCGGCATGCTGTTCGTGAAGGAAACCAAGGACTCGGATATCTACGCGCAGGATTGAGGCTGTGAACGCCGCCGGGCGGGGCTTCTCGCCCGGCGACTGCCTTCTCTGCAAAAAAGATGACGAAGGGGGTTGACAGCTTCGGGCCGAGTAGCGATAATTCTTTTCTTCGGCGAATTAGCTCAGCCGGTTAGAGCGACGGAATCATAATCCGCAGGTCCGGGGTTCGAATCCCTGATTCGCCACCAGTTGCAAAAGAAAGCCGCTGTCCCACAAGGACAGCGGCTTTTTTCTTTTCTCCGCCCAATCCCCCACCAATCCCCCCATCAAACCGCCGCCACGAGCTGTTGCGCGATCAACGCCGTGATGTGCTGCTTCTCGTGCTCCGCGCGCTCGAGCATCCCCACGCTGCGAAATTCCGTCTCGCCCGGCAAGGACAGCACGCGCAGGGCCTCATCGTGCGTCCAGTTGGCGTTGCGCAAGAGCGGCACGACAGTCACGCCCACACCTTGCCTCACCAGCGCCGCTACGCCTTCCAGTGAACTGAGTTCGAGAAACACGTTGACCTTGTAACGCCGCTTGCGCAAGGCACGGTCGATCAGGATGCCTGTTCGCTGCGTGCTGTCGAAGCGCAGGAACCGTTCGTTGCTCAGCAGTTGCGCTACCGAACCCGATTTCAGGCTCGCAGGCACCAGCGCGACAACAGGCTCGGTGTACAGCGGCGTCCAGCGCACACGCGCCAAGCGCCGCCCCGGCGTATCGACGAGCACGGCGCAATCGATCTCGCCCGCGTCGAGTTGCGCGGCGAGTTCGATCGACCTCGCCGTCACGATGCGGATCTCCAGGCTCGGCCGCGCGGTCTTGAGCTTCGCCACGGCCTGAGCGAGCGCGCTCACGGCCGACTCCACCGCGCCGATCGTGACCGGCCCCGTCTGCGCTTCGACTCCCGCCGCCAGCATGCGCATCGCCTCGTACTGCGCGAGCATCGCCTGGGCATGCGGCAGCAGCGCCTTGCCCATGGCGTTGAGCACGACCGTGCGCCCTGCCCGGTCGAACAGCTGCTGGCCGAAGGTTTCCTCGAGCGAGCGCATCTGCATGCTGATCGCCGACTGGGTCAGCGACAGGTGCTCGGCGGCGAGCGCAAACGAGCCGTATCGGGCGATGGCGTCGAACGTGCGCAGCATTCGCAACGTACTCACGGGTTCATGTCCCCCAATTCATCAAAATTTCTGAAGTCGCATTTCAGAAAATATCACTTTTTTTTGATTGTCTGCGCAACCAGAATGATTCCACACGAAAGCCAGTCAGACCAACAACTGGAGGAGACGTCCGGATGGGGTTCTCAATTGAAACGGCCGGTGCAGCCACGCCGGCACACACCCAAAGCGCGGCGCGCCGTATCGACCTGCGTGTGATTGCGGTCGCAACCATCGGCAATGCGCTCGAGTGGTTCGACTTCACTGTGTTCACCTTCTTCGCCGCGGTCATCGCGAAGCAGTTCTTCCCGAGCGAGAATCCCACGGCCGCGCTGCTCGCAACGTGGACCACGTTCGGCGTCGGCTTCCTCACGCGCCCGCTCGGCGGCATCGTGCTCGGCAACTATGCGGACCGGCACGGCCGCAAGGCCGCCCTGCTCATCACGATCTTCGTGATGGCGCTCGGCGTGGCCGTCATCACGCTCGCGCCCACCTACGCGCAGATCGGCCTCGCGGCGCCGATTCTCATGCTCGTCGGGCGCTTTCTGCAGGGCTTTTCGGCGGGCGGCGAAGTGGGCAGCGCGACGGCGTTTCTGGTCGAGCACGCGCCTGTGGAACGTCGAGGGGTGTACGGCAGCTTCCAGATGATCGCCCAAGCCTGCGCCATGCTGCTCGGCGCGACGGTCAGTGTGATCATCACGCAGACGCTCACATCCGAGCAGATCAGCGCGTTTGGCTGGCGCATTCCGTTCGCTATCGGCCTGCTTATCGTGCCCGTGGGCCTTTACGTGCGCTCGCGCCTCGATGAGTCGCCTGTCTTCAGCGACGCGCGCCACGCGACGCGCCCGAATCGCTCGCCTTTTCTCGAATCGCTGGTTTCGCACTGGCGTCAGGTGCTCGCGGGCTTCGGCCTGACGATATACGGCACGATCGGCACGTACCTCTTCTACTACTACATGCCGAGCTATGCCACGCGCTCACTCGGCGTGTCGTTCCAAAGCTCGGTGATCGCTTCGCTGTGCGCCGCGGTTGCGTATATCGTCGGCACGCTCGCTTCGGGCCGCATCTCGGACGCCGTTGGCCGCAAGAAGCCGATGGTGGCCTCGGCGGTGATCAGCCTGATCGTCGCGTATCCGCTCTTCCGGCTCGTGAGCGCCGTGCCCACGCTGCCTGTGCTGATCTTCGTGCAGTGCTGCCTGATGCTCTCGCTCGGCCTCTTTCAGGGCGCGTACTGCGCCTTCGTCTGCGAACTGTTTCCGGCGCGCGTGCGCGCCACGTCGCTCGCCATTGGCTACAACTTTGCGGTGATGATCTTCGGCGGCTTCGCCGGCGCGATCGCCACGCTGCTGATCGGCTGGACCGGCGACAAGCTCTCGGTCGTCTACTACGGCCTCTTCGGCGCAGCCGTCGGCCTCATCACCCTGCTCTTGCTGAAAGACCGCTCGCGCCAGCCTTTGCTATAGGCCGCGCATTCATCATCCATCGCGCAGCCGTCCCGCGTACGACCGCTGCGCGTCATTACCGAAACGAAGGGAGTCTCATGACCATCATCGCCGAAATCGCCGCAGCCGAAGCCGAACTGCAAGCCATTCGCCGCGACATCCACGCCCACCCCGAATTGCGCTACGAAGAAGATCGCACGTCCGCGCTCGTCGCCGAACGGCTCGAATCGTGGGGCATCGAGGTCACGCGCGGTCTCGGCAAGACCGGCGTCGTCGGCGTGCTGCGCAACGGCACCGGCGCGAAAACCATTGGCCTGCGCGCCGACATGGATGCGCTGCCGATCCAGGAGCTCAACACGTTCGCGCACGCATCGAAGCACGCGGGCAAGATGCACGCGTGCGGGCACGACGGCCACACCGCGATGCTGCTCGGCGCGGCACAGCATCTGTCGCAGCATCGCAATTTCGACGGCACCGTGGTGTTCATTTTCCAGCCTGCCGAGGAAGGCGGCGGCGGCGCGAAGGCCATGCTCGAAGACGGCCTCTTCGAGAAGTTTCCCGTCGACGCGGTGTTCGCCCTGCACAACTGGCCGGGCCTCGCCGCGGGCAGCTTCGGCGCGCGCGTGGGGGCGACCCAGGCGTCGAGCAACGAGTTTCGCATCGTCGTGAAGGGAACGGGCGCGCACGCCGCCATTCCGCAAGACGGCATCGACCCTGTGCTGACCGCCATGCAGATCGGCACGGGCCTGCAAAGCATCATGACGCGCAACAAGCGCCCGATCGACGCCGCCGTGCTCTCGATCACGCAGATGCAGGCCGGCGAGGCCGTCAACGTGATTCCCGACACGGCGACGCTGGCCGGCACGGTGCGCACGTTCTCGCTCGAGGTGCTCGATCTGATCGAGAAGCGCATGCGCGAGTTCTCGGAGGCGACGGCGGCCGCTTACGGTTGCACGGTGGAGTTTTCGTTCCACCGCAACTATCCGCCGACGGTCAACACCGAGGCCGAGACGCACTTCGCGCTCGACGTCATGAAGGAAGTCGTCGGGGCGAACCATGTGGTGCGCAATATCGACCCGACCATGGGCGCGGAGGACTTTTCGTTCTTCCTGCTCGAGCGCCCGGGCTGCTACGCGTATATCGGCAATGGCACCGGCGACCATCGCGCGCATGGCCACGGCCTCGGCCCGTGCATGCTGCACAACACGAGCTACGATTTCAACGACGACGTGCTCACGCTGGGATCGACGTACTGGGTGCGCCTCGTCGAGGCCTTCCTCACGAAATAAGCGCTCATGCCTTCCCTGTTCTCCACCACCTACAGCGAGGCGCGCGCCCGGTTCATGGGCGCCGCCGCCTCACGCGGCCTGGCGCTCGCGAGCCACGTCATCCCTGAAATGGAGGGACGCGAAGGCGAGGCGCTCGCAACCGACGTCGTCCGGCTCGGCCCCGCGAACGCGAAGCGCCTGCTCGTGCTGACGTCCGGCACGCATGGCGTCGAAGGGTTTTGCGGGAGCGCGGCGCAAACGGCCTTGCTCGGCGATGCCGCGCTGCAGGCGCGCCTCACCGCGCTCGGCGTGGCGGTGCTCGTCGTGCATGCGATCAACCCGTATGGCTTCTCGTGGCTCTCGCGCACGAACGAGGACAACGTCGACCTCAATCGCAACAGCATCGATTTCACGCGTGCGGTGCCGTACAACGAGGATTATGAGGCGCTGCACACGCTGCTGGTGCCTGCGCAATGGCCGCCTTCGGACAGCAACGCCGAGGCAATCGCGAGCTACATTGCGAGCCACGGCGAACCGGCCTATCAACGCGCGCTGACAACCGGCCAGTACCATCATGCCGACGGCCTTTTCTATGGCGGCGAGCGGCACGTATGGAGCACCCGCCTGCTGCAGACGCTGCTCGCGCAACACGCGAGCCAGTGCGAGCAGATCGGCTGGATCGACTTTCATACCGGCCTCGGTCCGGCCGGACATGGCGAGAAGATCTGCGTGGGCCGCATCGATGCAGCCGAGCTGGCGCGTGCGCGTGCCTGGTGGGGCGCCGACGTGGCAAGCCCGCTCGACGGCTCGACGATCGCGTCGAACGTGGGAGGCCCGATTCTCGACACGCTGCGCACGACCTGCCCGCGCGCGCAGACAACGGCGATCGCGATCGAGTTCGGCACCGTGCCGCTAGTGCCGATGCTGCATATGTTGCGCGCCGATGTGTGGGTGCGCCGCCATCCGGACGCGCCGGAAGCCGCAGGCATTCGCGAGCAGATCCGCGCGGCGTTCTGCTTCGATGACCCGCTCTGGCAAGGGCAGATTCTCGGCCAGTCGCGCGCGGCCATCCTGCAAGGGGTGCTCGGCCTTTCGCGGATGCCTGTCGGCGGGCGTTAGCTGCCGCTAACGGCCGCTATATCGTCTTAGCGAGTTTCGAGCGCCACTGCGGCGCTCATCGCACGCGCTTGCGCTCGCGCTTCGTTTCGTACATCGAACGATCGGCGTATTCGATCAGCGCCGTCATCTCGGTGCCGTCTTCGGGCAGGATGGCCACGCCTACGCTCACACCGAGATCGATGCGGTTCCCTTCGAACTCGAATGGCTCGCCCACCGTGTCCACAAGCCGGCGGCTGTATGCCTCCGCATCCCCGCGCCCCGCGATGCCGGGCAAGATCACTGCGAATTCGTCGCCGCCCACGCGCGCGGCCGTGTCCACGCGGCGGCTGTGGCGAGCGATGCGCGTCGCGGTCTCCCGGATCGCCGCGTCGCCGGCGCGATGGCCGTAGCAGTCGTTGATCGGCTTGAGGCCATCCATGTCGAGATTGAGCACGCCGAGTCCGCCCGACGAACGCACGGCGAGATCCACCGACTGGCGCAAGCGATCGTAAAAGAGCGCGCGATTAGGCAGCCCTGTGAGCGCGTCGTGCGTTGCACGCAAATAAAGCTCGCTCGTCTCGTGCCGCGCGGCATGGAACATGGCCGCGGCGATGAGCTCGGACATCAGCGAGAGCGTGCGGATGTCCTCGTCGTTGAAAGCATTCACTTCTGCATGCGTGACTTTCAAAACGCCAACGGTCGTCTCGAGGTGCTTGAGCGGCGTGACGATCATCGAGCGCAGGCCGGCGCGGCGGCAGGCTTCGCGGTCCACGCGCGGGTCGGTTTCGGCGTCGTCGCAGCGCAGGATCTCGCCCTCGCGCACGCACATGCCCGACAGGCTCGTCTCGCGTGCAAGGCGCAAACCGAGCAGGTTCGCGACGCTGCCCGAAGCCGCGCGGTACACCATGTCCTCGCCTTCGGCGAGTTCGACGACGGCACCGTGCGCACCTGTGAGCTGCTCGGTGCGCTCGGCCACGTAGGCCATCACGCCGCCGAGATCGAGCCCGAGCTTCGCGATGTCCGACTGCGCCTTGATGATTTCCAGCAGGGTTGCGTTGTCCAGTTGCGTGTCTTTCGCTTCGTTGTTCTTCATCGCTTGACCGTTAGCCGTGCCTTTGACTTGCTGACGGCGCTGAAAGCCGAAGCGCCGTTGGATCGTGCTAAAGCATAGCAAACGTTGTTAATTGCGCCAGCGCAAACGTTTCACATCTTCGATTCGCGGCGCCTTGCTGCAATTCGTTGCGGGCGCATCCACTCAGCCTTCGATACGCTCGCGCGTCACGCGCAACAGCGCCGCCATCGCGCGGCTCGCCGCAAGCGCGTCGCGCTGCGCGATCGCGTCGTATACGAGCGTGTGGTCGGGCAGCGCCGCGTTGAACACGTCGGCGCGCTTCGCATTCACGCGCAACTGGCCTTCGAGCGTGCGCTCGATCAGCGTGCCGAGCGGCACCAGCAATTCGTTGCGGCACGCCCCCAGCACCGCAAGGTGAAAGCGCAGGTCCGCGCGCACCCATTCGTCCACATTGCGCGCCTCGGCCATGGCCGCGTGCGCGGCGGCGATCGACGCCAGCGCATCGGCATCGTGCGCGCTCGCGGCCAGCCCGGCCGCGAATGGCTCGATCATTTCGCGCATTTCCTGGAGCTTGAGCGCGAACGCGAGCGGCGGCGCCACGCGCGCGTACCAGTCGAGCACGTCGGCATCGAGCAGGTTCCATGCGGCGCGCTCGCGCACGCGCGTGCCCACTTTCGGCCGCGACTCCACGAGCCCTTTGGACGTGAGCGTGCGCAACGCCTCGCGCAGCACCGTGCGGCTCACGTCGAAGCGCGCCATGAGCTCAGCCTCGCGCGGCAGGACCGCGCCGGGCGCGTGGTCGCCGCGCAGGATCGCGCTGCCGAGTTCGAAGGCCACCGTGCCGTGCAGATCGCGCTGAATGGCTGTTCTCCTGGATATTGGGAATCGACGCGAAATAATACTATTAATAGCACTTTAAGGCGAATTTTGCAGTAGGATGTGCTCCGAGACGCGCCGGGCATCCGTCCGTGCCGTGCGCCCTATCTGGAGACACCGCATGAAAATCACCAAGCTCGAAACCTTCGTCGTCCCGCCGCGCTGGCTCTTTCTGAAGATCGAAACGGACGAGGGGATCGTCGGCTGGGGTGAGCCGATCGTCGAAGGCCGCGCGCGCACGGTGGCCGCCGCCGTCGATGAACTCGCCGACTATCTGATCGGCAAAGACCCGCTGTTGATCGAGGACCACTGGCAGGTGATGTATCGCGCGGGCTTCTATCGCGGCGGTCCGATCTCGATGAGCGCGATTGCGGGCGTCGATCAGGCGCTCTGGGACATCAAGGGCAAGCATCATGGCGTGCCCGTTCACGCGCTGCTCGGCGGCCAGGTGCGCGACAAGATCAAGGTGTATTCGTGGATTGGCGGCGACCGTCCGAGCGACGTCGCCAACAACGCGCGCGCCGTGGTCGAGCGCGGCTTCAAGGCCGTGAAGATGAACGGCTCTGAAGAGCTGCAGATCATCGACACGTTCGACAAGGTGCAAGGCGTCATCAACAACGTCGCGGCCGTGCGCGAGGCCGTGGGCCCGAACGTCGGTATTGGCGTGGACTTCCATGGCCGCGTGCACAAGCCCATGGCCAAGGTGCTCGCCAAGGAACTCGATCCGTTCAAGCTCATGTTCATCGAAGAGCCGGTGCTCTCCGAAAACGTCGAGGCGCTGCGCGACATCGTCAACCAGACCAGCACGCCGATCGCGCTGGGCGAGCGTCTCTATTCGCGCTGGGATTTCAAGCACATTCTCGCGGGCGGTTACGTCGACATCATCCAGCCCGACGCTTCGCACGCGGGCGGCATTACCGAATGCCGCAAGATCGCCGCGATGGCCGAAGCCTATGACGTCGCGCTCGCGCTGCACTGCCCGCTCGGCCCGATCGCGCTCGCCACCTGTCTGCAGATCGACGCGGTGAGCTACAACGCGTTCATCCAGGAGCAAAGCCTCGGCATTCACTACAACAAGGGCAACGACCTGCTCGACTACATCAGGAATCCCGAAGTCTTCAAGTACGAAGACGGCTTCGTTTCGATTCCGCAAGGCCCGGGTCTTGGCATCGACGTGAACGAGGAGAAGGTGCGCGAGATGGCGAAGACCGGTCACCGCTGGCGCAATCCGGTGTGGCGTCACGAGGATGGCAGCGTCGCCGAATGGTGATGCGAGGATGAACGTCAAATGCGCGGCACGCAACGCAGCGTGAAGCGCTCAACGCCGCACGTTTCGGCGGCGTAACATTTCGCGCGGCTTTGCGCGCTTGGGCGCGCAGGCTAGTGAATCGCGCGAGCGGCTTATGTCGTTTGCGCACACAGCCAGTTCATGGAAAGCCGCGCCGCTCAAGGCGCGGCCATCATCGCGTGCTTACGCCGCCAGCGAACGCCACTCGCTGGCCTGCTCCTTGCAGATTCCTTTGCAACCCAATCTTGGTATTGCAAAGGTTTCCATGGACGCGTCACTACCCGACTATCTCATTCGCGAACAGGCCGCCGTCGGCGCACTCGTCGCCTTCGGCTTCATGCGCGTGCTCGCTGGCGCCATTGCCTTCATGCGCGGCTGGCGCATAGGCTGGGTGGAGTACGCCGCGATCGGCGCAGCAGCGCTGTGGTGCGCGCCGCAACTGTTCGCGCTGATCGCGAACCCAACGTCTGCGGCCGCGCTCGCGGACCTCGAAGGCAACGCCATAGGCTGCGCCATCGCCCTCTTCTTCGCACCGATCCTTAGTCACCGGCTCGGCTACGAGTAAGTTCCGGCGCAGCCCAATGCGCGACGTTTCAGCCCTGCAACACGTAGCCCGGCACGGTGTGCGCAAGTGCGGCGGCAGTCACCAGTACGCCGATCATCACGATCGCTTCGAGATGGATCACGTTGACGAAGCGTCGCGCCGCCGCTGTCGACGCTGCGCGCCGCAGCTCCGGCATCGCGACGAGCCGGTTGAAGCCGCCCATCGCGAGCGCGAGCACGACGAGCGCAGTCTTGAGCAGCAGCACTCGGCCCCACTCGCTGTTCATGATGGCGTCGAGCGAGCCGCCGCTGCCGCGCAGGGTGTTGAATACGCCAGTCGCGATCACGAAGCCCACCGCGAAGAACGCCACGTTCGAGACCTGGCCCGCCGTGCGGATCAGCACGCCGCGCGCCGTCGACGCGCCGAGTGCCGGCAGGACAGCCAGGCCGCCCGCCATGACGATGCCGCTCCACGCGCTGGCGCTCAGCACATGCAACGTATGAAGGCCAAGCGCCGCCGAGGCGAAGCCCGCATCGGCGGCATGCCCAAGCCCCGCGCGCCCCGCGGCGATGGCGACGAGCGCGAGCCACAGCACGCCGTCACGCGCCACGCTCGAGGCCGCGAACGCGCAGCCGAGCAGCACGAGCGCGCCCGCGAAAGCCACGGACCACGCGTGGCCGACATGCGTTTGCGAAAGCACCGTGCCGACCACGCCGAACGCGCTCGGCAACGGCTCGCCGCTGACCGACGCGCTTTCGTAAAGCATCCACATGATGAGCGCCGCGACGAGCACGACCGCCGAGGCGCGCAGCGAGCGTTGCGCACGCAGCCATGCAAGGCGCGCGGGCGCGACGGCCGTGCGGCCGTCCTTGTCGAGCCACGCGCTGTAGAACGCCGAGCCGAGCGCGAAGGCGTAAGCAATGTTGACAATGGCCGCCATGGCGACCTGCCCGATCCAGAGCCAGTCAGCTTTCATCGGACCTCGCCCTCCCGCGTGTTGCGGGTCGCGCGGACTTCGCGCGGAGTGGATCGGTCGGCTTGATGCAACGCTTGATGCAACGATAGGGAAAGTGCAATTGGAGTCATCGAGACAAGTGGCAAGGAAACAACATGAAAACAGCAACGGCAGGACACCGACGCAGCACATCGCAACGCTACGCACGCCCGCAAGCGTGCCTCGTTCGATAGCCGCCGCACCAATCGGTTCAATGCCGGTTGCGTGCGGGTTCGCTGCGGCTTTAGTACGGATTCGAAGCAGGTTCAACGCGGATTCCATGCGCGAGCATCGAGTCCGCGCTCGCGACGGAATGCGGCTGCCGCATGCGCCCGGCATGAACTCGTACACGAGCCCAGCAGCGAGCGGCTCGGCGAGTGTGGCGCGGGTGCGGGACAACCCCGTGTCACCGATCGGCGAACAGGTGCAGAATCATAACCGGCGCCGCCGCGACGATCGGCCGCAAGCACGTCGCGATGTCGCCACGAAGGTGTCGGAGGGCTCTTGTGGCGCATGCGGCAAATGGTCACTATAAGTTCCCGATGCTAGAATCTGCTGCGTCGCCGCAGCGCGCCCGGTCTTCTGCTTTCATCGCGCGCAGCCTGGAAGCCGGGCCGTTCGAAGCCTGGTCAGGTCCACGATAAAGATGGAGTTACGCGTGTCCCCAAGACGTATCTTCCGACCGCTCATTCCGCTCGTCGCGCCTCTGGCAGCAGCACTTTTGCTCGGGTCGACCAGCGTTCTCAGCGCTGCCTATGCCCAGACGGCGGCCTCGGCCCCGCAGCCCAGCGCCCCCGACACGATTGCCTCGCGCGTGCAAGGCTGCACCGCGTGCCACGGCTCGCACGGGCAGGGCACCGACAACGACTACTTCCCGCGTCTTGCCGGCAAACCGGCCGAGTACCTGTTCAACCAGCTAATGAACTTTCGCGAGGGTCGCCGCAAGTACCCTCCGATGAATTATCTGGTCACCTATCTCTCCGACGACTACCTGCACGAGATCGCGACGTTCTTCTCGCAGCAGCGGCCGCCCTACCCGGCGCCCGCGAAGCCTTCGGTCGGCAGCGACACGCTCGCGCGCGGCCAGCAAATCGTGCTGCACGGCGACCCGGCCAAGCAGGTGCCCGCCTGCGCGGCCTGCCACGGCGCAAAGCTCACCGGCATGGAGCCGGCCATTCCGGGTCTGGTCGGTCTGCATATGGACTACATCAGCGCGCAGATCGGCGCCTGGCGCTCGGGCTCGCGGCATGCGAAGGCGCCCGACTGCATGCATACGATCGCCACACGCCTCACCGACGAGGACGTGAACGCGGTCGCGGCCTGGCTCTCGACGCAGAGCGCGCCGCAGAACCCCGTGCCGGCGCCGGCTGGCTCACTCAAGACGCCGCTTGCCTGCGGCAGCGAACCGCAATAAGGCGCCGGGGGAGACAGCCAATATGAACCGCAAGTCCCTGTTCGCACTTTCCGCCGTCGTCGTGGCCGCTGCGGCGGCCCTCGTGCCCGTGCTCTGGTCGGGCACCCACTATCTGCAAAATGGCGCAGCGCTTGCCGCGACGCCCGTCGATCAGGCCGATCTCATCAAGAAGGGCGAGTATCTCGCGCGCGCCGGCGACTGTATCGCCTGCCACACCGTGCGCGGCGGCCAGATGTTCGCGGGCGGCCTGCCGATGGCTACGCCCTTCGGCACGCTCTACACGCCCAACATCACGCCCGACGACCAGTACGGCATCGGCAAGTGGAGCGCCGACGACTTCTATCGCGCCATGCACACGGGCCGCTCGAAAGACGGCAGCCTGCTCTACCCGGCGTTCCCGTTCGCGAGCTACACCAAAGTCACGCGCGCCGACGCCGACGCGATCTTCGCCTATCTGCGCTCGGTCCCGCCGGTCAACGTGCCTAGCCGTCCGCAC
The DNA here is from genome assembly GCF_905220195.1 of Paraburkholderia sp. J8-2. Classification (NCBI taxonomy): domain Bacteria; kingdom Pseudomonadati; phylum Pseudomonadota; class Betaproteobacteria; order Burkholderiales; family Burkholderiaceae; genus Paraburkholderia; species Paraburkholderia sp. J8-2. Next base: position 81,881 of record NZ_CAJMZA010000005.1, on the reverse strand, counting down.
GAGCTCAAGTTCCCGTTCAACAACCGCAACCTGCTGATCGGCTGGCGCACGCTGTTCTTCCGCGAAGGCGAATACAAGCCCGACCCGACCAAGTCGGTCGAATGGAACCGTGGCGCGTATCTCGTGGAAGGCCTCGGCCACTGCGGCATGTGCCACACGTCCATCAACGCGGTGGGCGGCCCGGTCAATTCGGCGGCCTTCGCGGGCGGCCTGATCCCGCTGCAGAACTGGTACGCGCCGTCGCTCACGGGCAGTGAAGGCGGTCTTGGCGACTGGGACATCAAGGACATCGCGAGCCTGCTGAAGACCGGCGTTTCCCAGCGCGGCGCCGTGTTCGGCCCGATGGCGGACGTGATCCACAACAGCCTGCAATACCTCTCGGACGACGATATCCATGCGATGGCCTCGTATCTGAAGACCATCCCGCAGAAGAAGGAAGCGCCCGAAACGATGCAGATGGAGACTTCGGAAGCGTTCGGTGGCGAACTCTTGCAGCAAGGTCAGAAGATCTACCATGACCAGTGTGCAAAGTGCCACGCGGAGAATGGTCTCGGCATGCCGCCGAACTTCCCGCCGCTGGCGAACAATCAGTCGATCCAGATGCATTCGGCCGTGAATCCGATCCGCATGGTGCTCAACGGCGGCTATCCGCCGAGCACGGGGGGCAACCCGCGCCCGTACGGCATGCCGCCGTTCGCGCAGTCGCTCTCGAACCAGGAGGTGGCAGCCGTGGTGACCTTCATCCGCATGTCCTGGGGCAACAAGGGCACGCCGGTCTCCCCGCAGCAGGTTGCCGACCTGCGGTCGTCTCCGCTCGACTGACGCACTGTCGATCAGAGTTAGCGCTTCAGCGCTTACTCTGGTCCCATGCAGAGCAGCCCACCGCCGTAAGGGCTTCAGCCCTTACGGCGGTCCCACGCAAGTGGTTACTGTTATAGTGGCGGTTGCCTGATAAGGGCGCAGTCCGCGAAAGCGCGGGCTGCGCCCTTCGCTATTTGGCGCCGGGCCGTGTGGTGAAAACGGTTCCGTGGCCCGTCAGGCCGGGTTTTGAACGCTGCGCTCGAGCACGGCGCCGTACGGGGTGGAACCCTGTTCCAACGGTGCGCGTTGCGCTCAAGAAGAACAAGGAGTGGTCGTCATGCACGCCGGTGAGCGTCTGAACAGCATTACTCACCTCGTGGGCGCGATGTTGTCGGTAGCGGGGCTCGTCTCGCTCGTGACGCTCGCGGCGCTGGATCACGACGCGTATAAAGTCGTGAGCTTTGCGGTATACGGGGCGATGTTGTGCGCGCTGTACACGATCTCGACGCTGTATCACGGCGTGCGCGGCATTCGTCTGAAGGCGGTGCTGCAAAAGTGCGACCACGCGGCGATCTATCTGCTCATCGCGGGAAGCTATACTCCGTTCACGCTTGTGACGCTGCGCGGGCCTTGGGGCTGGTCGCTCTTCGGCGTGAGCTGGGGGCTCGCGGCGCTTGGCATCGTGCAGGAACTCACGCTCGGGCGGCGCACGAGAGTGCTTTCGATGGTGCTCTATGTGGTGATGGGCTGGCTCGCGGTGGTGGCGGTTCGGCCGCTCGTCGAGGCTTTGCCGGCCGCGGGCACGGCGTGGTTGCTGGCCGGCGGCGTCATATACAGCGTCGGCATTTATTTTTTCGTCAATGACGAGCGCATCCGGCACGGACATGGAATCTGGCATCTGTTCGTGCTCGCCGGGAGCGTCTGTCAATTCGTGAGCGTCGCGCGCTACGTCGCGTGACGCGTCAATGCGAAGGCATCGCACGGCCGCCGCAGTGTCCGCGGCCGCACGATGCAACTTAACGCCAGACGACGTGTCTTCTTAGACCCGTCCGTTCCATGAAGAAAAAACGCGGCGCGCGCACTGGCGCGCCGTCCGAACAACGCGAAGAAGCGGCAACGCCTGGCGCATGTGAACCCGGCAACACCGCTTTGGCTGCGCAGCGCGCCCCCGGGCCGCGAAGCGACGCCCGCGCTACTGCAATACAACAGGTGTTTATGTCTTTCGATTCTCTCGGCTTGTCCGAACCGCTGGTCCGCGCAGTCAACGAACTTGGGTACAGCACGCCCACGCCGATCCAGGCGCAAGCGATTCCCGCCGTGCTCGGCGGCGGCGATCTGCTCGCCGGCGCGCAAACCGGCACCGGCAAGACCGCCGGCTTCACGCTGCCGATCCTGCAACGCTTGACGGACATGCCGCCGGCTGCGAACGGAAAGCGCGTGGTGCGCGCGCTGATCCTTACGCCCACGCGTGAGCTGGCTGCGCAGGTCGAAGAGAGCGTGCGCGCCTACGGCAAGTATCTGAAGCTCAAGTCCACGGTGATGTTCGGCGGCGTGGGCATCAATCCGCAAATCGACGCCCTGAAGCGCGGCGTGGATATCGTGGTCGCGACGCCGGGGCGTCTGCTCGATCACATGCAGCAAAAGACGATCGACCTTTCGCAGCTCGAGATTCTTGTGCTCGACGAAGCCGACCGCATGCTCGACATGGGCTTCATCCACGACATCAAGCGCGTGCTCGCGAAGCTCCCGCCCAAGCGCCAGAACCTGCTCTTCTCGGCCACCTTCGCCGACGAGATCAAGGCGCTCGCCGACAGCCTGCTCGACTCGCCCGCGCTCATCGAAGTCGCGCGCCGCAACACCACGGCCGAAACCGTGGCGCAGAAGATCTATCCCGTCGACCGCGACCGCAAGCGCGACCTGCTCACCCACCTGATCCGCCAGCACAACTGGTTTCAGGTGCTCGTGTTCACGCGCACCAAGCACGGCGCGAACCGCCTCGCCGAGCAGCTCACGAAGGACGGCATCAGCGCGCTCGCGATTCACGGCAACAAGAGCCAGTCGGCACGCACGCGCGCTTTGAGCGAGTTCAAGGACGGCACGCTCCAGGTGCTCGTCGCCACGGACATCGCCGCGCGCGGCATCGATATCGACCAGCTTCCGCACGTCGTCAACTACGATCTGCCGAACGTGCCCGAGGACTACGTGCACCGCATCGGCCGCACGGGCCGCGCGGGCGCGACGGGCGAAGCCGTGTCGCTCGTGTGCGTGGACGAGCATCAGTTGCTCAAGGACATCGAAAAGCTGATCAAGCGTGCAGTGCCCCAAGAGGTCATTCCGGGCTTCGAGCCGGACCCGAACGCAAAGCCTGAGCCGATCCAGCGCCGCAGCCAGCCGCAAGGCCGCTCGCCGCGCCAGGGGCAAGGCCAGGGCCGCGGTGCGTCGAATGGCGCAAATGCCGCGAACGGCGGACGGCCCGCGCAGGCGCGCGAATCGCGTGAGCCGCGCGGTGGTAATCGCGAAGGCGGCCGCGAAGGCAACCGCGAAGGCAACCGTGACGGTGGCCGTGAAAACAACCGCGCGCATGCAGCCAACGGCGGCGGCAACAACGGCCAGCGCCCGGCCAAGCCGGCATCGAATGGCGGCGGCGTGCGCACCGCCAAGCCCGTGAAACAGCAAGGCGCGAATCACGGCGCACAAGGCGCGCGCGGCGAGCATACGCGTCGCGAAAGCCAGCGCGGCGTTTCGCACGAAAGCGCGCTGGGCCGCCCGCAACAACGCAAGCCGCAGGGCAACCCGGGCGCGCTGCTCGGTGGCCGCCCCGGCGGCAATTCGCGCCGCGACGGCAACGGCCAGCGCGATCGCTGATCTTCGCGTCCAGCAACGAAAAAGCCCGCTCTAGCAGCGGGCTTTTTGTTTTCACGCACGAACGTCTTAGCGGAAGAAGACGTGTTCCGTGATCTTCGCGAGCGGATAGTGCACGCCCGGCCGGATCTTCGCGGGCAGATTGAGCGGCTTGAGCAGCATCTTCACGCACATGTCGGCGGAAAGATTGTGGCGCACCAGCTTGTTCACGCGCGCGGTGAGTTCGCGGCTATAGGCCTCGTCGCGCACGCGGTCGGGGTAGCGGCCCGCGTACACGTGGCGCAGCGCGATTGCGGAATCCTCGTTCCTGATTTCCATCACGCGGCGCATGAGCGCGCCGAGCACGGCGAGACGCCCGTGCCCGTCTATCTGGTTGTACTTCTTGAAATACCTGAAAAAGTGCTTGTAGTGGCGCACTTCGTCGCTGCGAATGTTGTCGGTGATTTCCTTGAGCACGGGCTCGTCCGAATACTCGCCAATCGCACGGTAGAGCGTGGCGGTGCCGGTTTCGACCACGCAGCGCGCGACCATTTCGAGCGCGCGCGTTTTCTCGAACTCCTCGAACGAACAGGTCTTCGAATACTCTTCGATGAAGGTTGCATACGCTGCGTCCCAATCGAACTCGGGCCACACGTACTGGATGTACGTCTTGAGCGCACGCCCATGTTGAAGCTCCTCGGGCTCCCATTCGCGGTTGAGCCACTCGGAGACTTCCGGGTCGCCTTTGAAGAACACGTTCAGGTTACTGGTGTAAAGGTCGGAACCGCTTTCGATGAAAGACGAGGCGGCGAGGAGCAGCATCAGGTCTTCGTTGGCGGCGGCACGTTGACGGTCGATACGTGTGAGATCGATGTCTTCGATGCGCCAGGGCATCTCATGGCGAGGCTCGTTTTCGTTACGCATTGTGTCCTACTCCCGAAGCGGTATCTTCGCTCACGACGCGCAGCGCGAAGCCGGAAGCCCCGAGGCCCGGCGGGCGGCGCCAGTCACGCGCGGCGAACATTACCGGCCATCCCTAATTCAATCTTAGCCGTAGTTTCGCGTAGCTGCAGTCACACAGCACAGACCGGGCCCGACCCTCACAGTTCCGGGAATGGACGACTTCTCCTCATTACGTCATGTGACGCGCATTGGCCGCGACTGACCGGGACTGGCCGCGGCGCAAACGGAATACCCACTGGAAATACCGGCCCGCGATGCATGGCGGATCGAGGCGGATTCGCCCGCGGCGTGCCGCGGTGCAGTACGAACTTCAAGTGATTTCGCGAATCAGGACGGCTCGTGCCACCGCTGCAAGCGGGTTCGAATGTCAAAGGGAATATTTTTGGGGCGTGGTTTGTACAACGCAGCGGCGTTGACTACACTCCAGTTCCCCGAGGTAGATCCCGGGCTGGATGCCGTTTGGGCCGCGCACAGGCTGCCCGGGCGGCCGGTCCCTCCGGCCAGACGATTCTCCCCGGTCGCAGGCTTTCGCTCACACCACCGCATTCCTGTCGCTGCGCCGCCCTGCGGGCTGCAACCGGCGACCTCTGATGCGGCAACACGGAGAGAACGATGCTGAGTCCGCATGAATTCGCCACCCTGCTGCTAGTACAGGACGCCCCCAACCAGCTTGACATGGAACGAGAAGAACTGGACGCCTTGCTCGAACGACAGCTCGTCCAACTGGAGCGCCTTGCATCCGGCCTTCAGCAATGGCGACTAACCGAAATCGGCGACTCTGCGTTGCGCGCCATCAAACGGTGTTCGTAGCCTGATCCGGCGGGCCCGGTGCCCGCCCAGCCACAGGCTCCATTGCCCTCTATCGATTTGCGCGGACGTATGGATCGTCCGCCAGCCCGGCTTGTCGGGCACGTCCCCGATGCAGGCGCACGGCAGTAGACGTACGCGCCTGCAGTGCATGGTCACGCGGACCCGCGCGCTTCATGCCCGCGTGACCATTTTTTTGCGCCCTGGCACGCCCTCCCGCACGGCGCGCGTTGTTTCGCGCGACGCGTGCTTCTTCGCACGCGCGTAGACACGCGCCCTGCCACACCGCTATCCGCCTACCCCGCTCGCAGCGTCGGGTCGACCGCCGAGCGCCAGCTCAGCGCCTGCGCGCGCTGGGTATTGAGGAAGTTCACCCACTCGCCCCGCGCCTGAGCGTTACCGCTCTTGCCGAGCGTGGTGTATTGCTGCGCGAGTTGAGCCTGGAAGCCGCAAAACTGGTCCTGGGGCAGCCTGCCGCGCCGATTGGCGACCCAGGCGTCGAACATGGCCGCGTAGACGCCCGGCGCATACGCGCCGAAATCGACCGCCTGGCCGCCGCACATCTGCTGCAAGGCGGCCAGCGACGGCGCGCGCCCGCCGCCTTCCGGGCCCGGCGGCGCGCCCACGCACCCCGCGAGCAGCACGGCCGCACCGATCATTGCAATTGCACGCATGATTGCCTCGTTATCGTTTTCGACGGGTTGGAACGACTGCATTCCGACTCGGCTATTCTCGCACCGCGCCGTGCACCGCGAGTGCGCTGCGTCCAAAAAGCAAAAGCACGTATGATTGGGGGTTTCCACCTTCCCGCCTGCCTGGCTCGGGCGCGCGCATCGGCCCCGGCCGCGCGTTACCCGGCCTCTCGTTTCACGCATGATCGACCATCTCATCTGCGACTGTGACGGCGTGCTCGTCGACAGCGAAGTCATTGCCGACCGCGTTCTCTTCGACACGCTCAGCAGCACCTTTCCCGGCATCGATTTTCACGCCGCCGTGAACGCGGCTTTCGGCCAGCAGACCTCGCGCTTTCTCGCCGATGTGGCCGCCCGCTTCGACCTCACGATGCCCGAGGACTTTCTCGAGACGATCGAACATCGTTGCGAAGCGGCCATTGCCGAGTCGGTGAGCCCGATCAACGGCGTGCGCGACGCCTTGCGCCAGGTGACGCTGCCCGCCGCCGTCGTGTCGAACAGCCGGCTCACGCGCGTGCACGCTTCGGTGCGGCGCGCCGGGCTCGACACGATCTTCGGCGAGCGCATCTTCAGCGCCGAGCAGGTCGCGCGGCCCAAGCCTTATCCGGACGTGTACCTGCACGCGGCGAAGCAGCTCGGCGTGGAGCCGGCGCGCTGCATCGTCGTCGAGGACAGCATTTCGGGTTTGAACGCCGCGCGCGCGGCGGGCATGAAGACGATCGCGTTCGTCGGCGCGAGCCACATTCCTTCGGGCTACACCGACGTGCTGCGCGAGATGGGCATCACGCGCATCATGGCGCACATGGAAGAATTGCCGGCGCTCGTCGAGGCGGGCGTGCGCGGCGAATTCGGCGACGTGCAGTCTTGAGGCGGCGCGTGCGCAGACCGCACGAGCCTTAAAGAAAGCGAGACTCGGCGCCTGTCGGCGCCGCGTTTCTCATCTCGCTACTTCAGCGACCCTTAGGCCGGTTCGGCGCAGCGCTCGCGCGCCACAGCGATCGATTCACGGAACGCCACCAGCTCGGCAATCGTGAGCATCGGCAGGTTGTGCAGCTTCGCGAAGTCGTCGACCTGCTTGCCGCGCGCCATCGTGCCGTCGGGGTTCATCAGCTCACACAGCACGCCGGCTGGCGCGAGGCCCGCGAGCACCGCCAGATCGACGGTGCCTTCGGTATGGCCGCGACGCGCCAGCACGCCGCCGCGCTGCGCGCGCAGCGGGAAGACGTGGCCGGGACGCACGATATCGTCAGGCTTCGCGTTTGGAGCGATCGCAGCGCGGATCGTCGTCACGCGGTCGGCGGCCGAAACGCCCGTGCTCACGCCGTCGCGCGCTTCGATCGAGACCGTGAACGCGGTGCGGTTGCGGCTTTCGTTGTGGGCCACCATCGGCGGCAGTTCGAGCGCGTGCACTTTCTCGTCGGAGAGGCACAGGCAGACAATGCCGCTGCATTCGCGGATGAAAAGCGCCATCGTTTCGGGCGTCAGGCGTTCGGCGGCGACGATCAGGTCGGCTTCGTCCTCGCGATCGTGGTCGTCTTGCAGCACGACCGGGCGGCCTTCGCGCATGGCTTGCAACGCGGCGGCAATGCGCGGCGGCACCGGCTCGGAATCGATGAACGGGAGATCGGCGGCGGCGTCGAGCGGCGCGCCTTGGGATGCAGCGAGAGTAGTACTGGACATGTGAAACGCTCCTCGCGAGAGTTAGGCGAAAAACGTTTCAGGGCATTGCAAACAGACAGGAATCCCCGGCACGCGTGATTTGGCAGACATGCGCCACGCCCCGAAAAATGGGGACGCACGCGCATCGGCCGAAACACCGCGGCGGATGGGCAAACATGACCATCTGCACATCTTCTTCCATCCGGACTATGACCGTCGGCTCTGGCTTCACACCAGATCTGCTGACCCTGCGCATCACATCATGAAGCTCGCGCAGGCGCTCGCGGGCTCGTCGGCGTTGCCTTTCGGCGCGGCCGGCATACCGCCGGTGGGGAATTTCGCCCCGCCCTGAAGACGCACTGATTACCGGATTAACCGGCGGGCAAAGGATACAACAGGCTGCAAAACCGTGCAGCGCGAAAAAGCACGACTAGACAATGTGCTCGAAACGCGTTTTGTGCGACGCCGCATCGCCGCCAGCCGGCGCGGCGGGCACGTCCCAGCGCGGCGGCGTCTCGGCGTTGAGCGTCACGCGAAACACGCGCGCCTCGGTGTCGCCCGGGTTGCGCAGGCTGTGCGGCTGGTCGGCGTCGAAAAGAATCGCGTCGCCGGTGGCGAGCAGCTGGCGCCGATCGTGCACGCTCACTTCGAGCGTGCCCTCGCTCACCACGAGGTTCACCGTCGTGCCGGGCGGGCGGCGCACGCCGGGCTCGGTGTGCAGCGGCGCAATGCGCAACTCGTGAAACTCGGCTGCGGCGGGCTCCCCTTCCGGATAGAGCGCGCGCGCCGAATAGCGGCCGTCGGCGGACACGACGCGCGACGCGCGCTCGGCAGGCAAATGCTCGAAGCCGTTCACCGCATGCCGCCGCAGGAACGCCGAGACCGAAACCTTGAGCGCCGCCGCCACCTTGCAGAGCACCTTGATCGACGGCACGCTGCGCGCCGACTCGACCTGCGCGAGCATCGCCCGCGAGACACCCGAGGCGCGGGCGAGCGCATCGAGCGATAGCTGGCGTTCGGCACGCAGGCGGGCGAGGTTCACGCCGACGAGATGCTCGAGCGCCTCGTAAGATCCTTCGGTGTGCGCAATATTGGGCTGTGCTTCGCGCACGAGCGCGAGGGGTGAATGCATGGCTGCCTCCAGGCGCGCCGCGTCATTGCGGCGCAAGAGCATGAATGGAGGCAAGACTAGCATCGCGATTTGCCGCGCCCAACGAAGTTATCTTCACACTGTTATCAGCATTGCAGAGCGCCAATCCGGGATTGCTTTCGCGCCCTGCGCATAAGGCGCATTACCTTTGCGCATTGCCCTCGCGAGCGCTCACGTATTTTGCTGCTGAGGCACACTCGCATGGCGCACCGGCGCGTTGCGCGTATCGAGCCGCGCCGCCGCCCATGTCAGCACGAGCGCCGCCACCGAAACGGCCGCGGCCACCCACGGCAGCGAGTCGAGCGCCACGCCGTGCGCGATGGCGAGACCGCCCATCCATGCGCCCATTGCGTTACCGACGTTGAATGCGCCGATGTTCAGCGTAGAAGCGAGATTCGGCGCCGCCGCAGCCTTCGCGACCACGCGCATCTGCAAGGGCGGCACGGTCGCGAACGCAGCGATGCCCCACACGAACACCGTGATCGCGGCAGGCCACATGGCGTGGCTCGTCTTCGTGAAGACGGCCATGACCACGGCGAGCATCACGAGAATGCCCATGAGCGAAGGCATCAGCGCGCGGTCCGCGAGCTTGCCGCCGAGCGTGTTGCCCAGCGTGAGCCCCACGCCGAACAGCACGAGCATCAGCGTCACGCCGCGCGGCGAGAAGCCGCCGACCTGTTCGAGAATCGGCGCGATGTAGGTGAACACGACGAACACGCCGCCAAAGCCCAGCACCGTCATGCCGAGCGCGAGCCACACCTGCGGGTCGCGCAGCACGCGCACTTCGTGGCCGAGACCCGCGGGGCCGCTGTCGTGATGGTTGGGAACCAGGGCGGTCACGCCGATCAGCGAAATCACGCCAAAGCCGCTCACGATCCAGAACGCCACGCGCCAGCCGAACTGCTGTCCAATGGCCGTGCCGAACGGCACGCCCAGCACGGTGGCAAGCGTGAGCCCGGTGAACATCAGCGCGATGGCGCTCGCCCGCTTTTCCTGCGGCACGAGCGAGGCCGCCACCACGGCGCCGATGCCGAAGAACGAGCCGTGCGCAAACGAAGCGACCACGCGCGCGACCATCAGCAGCGAGTAGTTCGACGCGACGGCGCACATCACGTTGCCGACGATGAACACGCCCATCAGCAGTTGCAGCGCGAGCTTGCGAGGCATGCGGCTCGTGAGCGCGGCGAGCAGCGGCGCACCGGCGGCCACGCCGAGTGCATAGCCGGTCACGAGCAGGCCCGCGGCGGGAATCGTCACGTGCAGATCGCGCGCGACGTCGGGCAACAGGCCCATGATGAGGAACTCGGTGGTGCCGATGGCAAAGGCGCTGATGGCCAGCGCGAGCAAGGGGATAGGCATCGAAATCTCCAAAAATCAGCCGGAATTCAAATTGGCTTTAGGGCAAATCAGGCAACGGCTAGACCGCCGCGTCAGCGGGCATCGACGTCACGAACTCGACGACCACGCCCGGCGCGAGCGCCACGAAAAGCTGCACTTCCGCGCTCGCGGGCACCTCGGCCACCTGGTAAGGCACGCGGTGCGCGGCAAGCCGCTCGACGAGCGCGCGCCACTCAGCAGCGGACGCCAAACGAAACGCCACGTGATCGATGCGCGGCGCCACGAGCGCAGACGACTCGCCGGCCAAGCTCGCGGGCACGGTCGCATCGACCAGATGGATGACCGCGCGGCCGTTCGCGTAGAGCCAGTGACCGTTCACGCGAAACGGCGGACGCGGGCCGTCGTCGAGGCCGACGATGTCGCGAAAGAAGCGGCATGTGCCTTCGAGGTCGGGCGTGACGAGGGTGACGTGATCGAGTTGCATGGCGTGCGGGCCGGGGCGGTTGTCCTGAAAACACGCGCATTGTCGCGGCTACGCTCAAATTTGATAATTGGCGTAGCATTTGAATCATTTTCAATCGCTTTCTAATAATCGCGCGATGGACAATCTCGGTGACGTGCGCCTTTTCGTGGAAGCCGCCCGCCTCGGCAGCCTTTCCGCGGCCGGGCGCAAGCTCGGCCTCACGCCCGCGGCGGCCAGCGCCCGGCTCGCGCGGCTCGAAGCGGAGCTGCATGCGCGGCTGTTCGACCGCACCACCCGCCAGCTGCGCCTCACCGACGAAGGCCGTATCTACCTCACCTGCAGCGAGCACGCGCTGCGCTCGCTCGACGACGCCAAGGCGGCCTTGCAGGAGGGCCAGAACGCGGTGCGCGGCAAGGTGCGCATTTCGGCGACTTCGGATTTCGGCCGCAACCTGCTGATGACCTGGCTCGACGAATTCCGCGCCCTGTACCCCGACGTGCGTTTCGCGCTGATGCTGACCGACTCGCTCTCGAACCTTGTGCTCGAAGACATCGACCTCGCGATTCGTTTCGGCACGCCGCAGGACAGCTCGCTCGTCGCGCGCTGGCTCGCGCCGAACCGCCGCGTGCTGTGCGCCTCGCCCGCCTACCTCGCGCGCTGCGGCGAGCCGAGTGAGCCGAACGATCTGGCCCGTTTCGACTGCATCGTGATCGGCTCGGCGGCGGGGCCGGTGAACGAATGGCGCTTCACGCGCGGCGACGAAACGCAGACCTTCACGGTGCCGCTCGACGGCGCGCTCGAATCCACCGATGGCGAAGTGGCGCGCCAGTGGGCGCTGTGCGGCTACGGACTGGCGGTAAAGTCGATCTGGGATGTCGCCGACGACCTGCGCGCCGGGCGGCTCAAGACGGTGATGCCCGAGTGGCGCTACCCCGACGCACCGCTGCACGCGCTCTATCACCGCAACCGTTTTCTCGCGCCGCGCGTGCGGGTGTTGCTCGACTTCCTCACCGAGCGTTTCGCGCAGACTTCGGGCGAACTGGAGGCGCTGGTGCCCTGCACCGATCCAGCCGTTGCGACGCAAAGCCGAAGGCGCAAACGGATATAATGCTGGATTGCGCAGAAAGCGATCCGCAGCCGCAACCGCATGGGCCAATCGTTGGCCAATGCGCGTCGGCAAAATGAAGTGAAAAGCAAAGCGGAACGTCCGAAGAATGGCAAAACGCGCATTGCCAGAAACAGGGTGCCAACGCCGGTCTCGTAGCCGGTCTCCCGCACCCCGATTCAGCCCCATAAAACACCGTAGTCCTGACGTGCAGACCGTGCCTCCCGCACGTGCATCAAGCGGACGACGCCCCCAGGTCAACCACTGCGAACGGCGAAACCCGATGACCAAGAAAGTTTATGTAAAGACCTTTGGCTGCCAGATGAACGAGTACGACTCCGACAAGATGGTCGACGTACTCGGCGCCGCCGAAGGTCTCGTGAAGACCGACACCCCCGAAGACGCGGACGTCATTCTCTTCAACACGTGCTCTGTGCGCGAAAAGGCGCAGGAGAAGGTGTTTTCCGACCTCGGCCGCGTGCGCGAGCTGAAGGAAGCGAACCCGAACCTGCTGATCGGCGTGGGCGGCTGCGTGGCGAGCCAGGAAGGCGCGGCGATCGTCGCGCGCGCCCCGTATGTGGACCTCGTGTTCGGCCCGCAAACGCTGCACCGCCTGCCGCAGATGATCGACGCGCGCCGCGCCTCGGGCCGCGCGCAGGTGGACATCTCCTTCCCCGAAATCGAGAAGTTCGACCATCTGCCGCCCGCGCGTGTGGAAGGCCCGAGCGCGTTCGTCTCGATCATGGAAGGCTGCTCGAAATACTGCAGCTACTGCGTCGTGCCGTACACGCGCGGTGAAGAAGTCTCGCGACCGCTCGACGACGTGCTCACCGAAATCGCCGGTCTCGCCGACCAGGGCGTGCGTGAAGTCACGCTGCTCGGCCAGAACGTGAACGCGTATCGAGGTGCGCTGACCAATGGCGCGCAAGACGTGGCCGACTTCGCCACGCTCATCGAATACGTCGCGGACATCCCGGGCATCGAACGCATCCGCTACACGACTTCGCACCCGAAGGAATTCACGCAGCGCCTGATCGACACCTACGCGAAGGTGCCCAAGCTCGTGAGCCACCTGCATCTGCCGGTGCAGCACGGCTCGGACCGCGTGCTCATGGCGATGAAGCGCGGCTACACCGTGCTCGAGTACAAGTCGATCATCCGCAAGCTGCGCGCGATCCGCCCGGACCTGTCGCTCTCCACGGACTTCATCGTCGGCTTCCCCGGCGAGACCGAAGAGGACTTCCAGAAGATGATGGCGCTCGTCGAGGAGATGAGCTACGACACGAGCTTCTCGTTCATCTACAGCCCGCGCCCGGGCACGCCCGCCGCGAATCTCGAAGACGACACGCCGCGCGAGGTAAAGCTCAAGCGCCTGCAGCACCTGCAGGCCACGATCGAAGAGAACGTCGCGCGCATCAGCCAGTCGATGGTTGGCCGAGTCGAGCGCATTCTCGTGGAAGGCCCTTCGCGCAAGGACCCGAGCGAACTGTCGGGCCGCACGCAAAACAACCGCGTGGTGAACTTCCCGGCGCCGCTCGCTTCGCACGCGCGCCTGATCGGCCAGATGATCGACGTGAAGATCAACCACGCGTACCCGCACTCGCTGCGCGGCGAACTCGTGCTCGCGCACGAAGAAGCCTCGACGCTCGCGCATTAATCGTGCATTAATCGGCTCGACGCACCCAGCCAGGAATTCAGGAGTTCAGAGACACCTTGAAGCCCAATCAGCAGCATCTGGAATTCACCGCGCCGCGCGACGACAACGCGCGGCTTGCCAACCTCTGCGGCCCGCTCGACGAAAACCTGCGGCAGATCGAGCAAGCGCTCGACGTGACGCTCGCACGGCGCGGCCATCGCATCAGCATTCGCGGGCGCGGCGCCAGGCTGGCGCTCACGGCGCTCGAAAACTTCTACAACCGGGCGCGCGATCCGCTTTCCGTCGACGACATTCAGCTCGCGCTCGTCGAAGCACGACACCCGGCGAGCTTCGGCGGCAACTCGGCCAACGATCCGCGCGGCAACGGCAACGGCGGCGTGCGCGGCCATGCGGGTGGTGTCAACGGCGGTGGTAACGACGCCAGCGAGATCGACCCGCGTTTTCGCGGCGACCCGGATCATCCGTTCGACGAGCCCGCGCGCGAAGGCGTCGATGTCGAAGAACTGGGCCCGAAGCTCTACACGCGCCGCGCCGACCTGCGTGGCCGCACGCCCGCGCAGCGCGAGTACCTCAAGCAGATCATCTCGCACGACGTGACGTTCGGCATCGGGCCCGCGGGCACCGGCAAGACCTATCTCGCCGTGGCCTGCGCCGTGGACGCGCTGGAGCGCGATCAGGTCAAGCGCATCGTGCTCACGCGTCCGGCCGTGGAAGCGGGCGAGCGTCTCGGCTTCCTGCCGGGCGATCTCTCGCAGAAGGTCGATCCGTATCTGCGCCCGTTGTACGACGCGCTTTACGATCTGCTCGGCTTCGACAAGACCGCGAAAATGTTCGAGCGCCAGATGATCGAAATCGCGCCGCTCGCGTACATGCGCGGACGCACGCTCAATCACGCGTTCATCATTCTCGACGAGGCGCAGAACACCACGCCCGAGCAGATGAAGATGTTCCTCACGCGTATCGGCTTCGGCTCGAAGGCGGTCGTGACCGGCGACACCACGCAGATCGACTTGCCGCGCGGCCACAAGAGCGGCCTGATCGAAGCCCAGCATGTGCTGAAGGACGTGCGCGGCATCGCCGTCACGCACTTCACGAGTGCGGACGTCGTGCGCCACCCTCTCGTCGCGCGTATCGTCGAGGCTTATGACGCGCATTCGAAAAAGGACGAAGGCGTGGGCGACGCGCGCTAACGCCGCCGCCTGCGTCGTATCACTGCTTTAGCCCCATGCCCCGCGCACCGAAACTCAAACTGACTGTGCAGTTCCCCGCCGCGAAGGCGTTCCCCGAGCACAAGGCCGCGCTGCCGCGCGCCACCGTGGCGGCGTGGCTCAAGGCCGCGCTCTTCGCGGACGCGGAGCTGGCCGTGCGCTTCGTCGACGCCGAGGAAGGCCGCACGCTCAACCGCACGTATCGCGGCAAGGACTACGCGACCAACGTGCTCACCTTCGCGTATGCGGAGAGCGAAGACGATCCGGTCACGGGCGATCTGATCCTGTGCTGCCCCGTGGTGGAGAAGGAAGCCGCCGAGCAGGGCAAGCCGCTCGCCGCGCACTACGCGCACCTGCTCGTGCACGGCGCGCTGCACGCGCAGGGCTACGATCACGAAGACGAGGCCGAAGCCGAAGAGATGGAAGGCATCGAGACCGAGGTGCTCAGTTCGCTAGGCTTTCCTGATCCGTACAAGTAAGTCCCCGCCATGAACGACAAGCGCACGCCCGAATTCGCCGAACCCTCAGCCCTGCCCGAGGCGGGCGATGCGAGTGTGCCCTGCCCCGGCTACCCGCCGACGCTTGGCGAGTCACGACTTTTGAGCGAAGACGAGCTGCGCACCTCGCTCGACTGCACACTGAAGTCGAAAGGCTGGGACGGCGCAAGCGACATCTGGCTCTTCGGCTATGGCTCGCTGATCTGGAACCCAGGCCTGCCCACCGCCGAGAACGTGCGTTCGCGCGTGCACGGCTACCATCGCGGGCTTTACCTGTGGTCGCGCGTGAACCGCGGCACGCCCGAGCAACCGGGCCTCGTGCTCGCACTCGACCGCGGCGGCTCGTGCGCGGGCGTCGCGTTCCGTCTCGCCGCCGAAGGCGTGATGCCGCACCTCGAAGCGCTCTGGCGCCGCGAAATGCCGATGGGCTCGTACCGCCCGGCCTGGCTGCCCTGCGTGCTCGCCGACGGCCGCCGCGTCGACGCGCTCGCCTTCGTCATGCGGCGCGATGTGGCGTCCTACACCGGCAAGCTTTCCGAAGCGACGGTGCGCACCGTGTTCGGCTGCGCGTCGGGCCGCTATGGCACGACGCTCGATTACGTGCGCCGCACCGTGGACGCGCTGCGCGAGAGCGGCATGCGCGACCGCGCGCTGGAGCGGCTGCTCACGCGCTGCGCGTAAGCCTCGCGTCACGGCTCGAGTCTTTTTGTTTCAGCGGGCGGCCGCACCGCATCTGCGTTAGGATTGATCTGCCGGTGTGTACCGAACGTGTGCCGCGTGTGTGCCATTACACGGTCGCGCCACAGGCATGTTGTATCCTTAACCCTCCGCAACAGCGCGCCCTGCCCTCAAGCGGCAAAGGGCGCACCACCATGAACGACTCCTATCCCAGTCGACGCCAGACCGACAAACCGCAGGAAAAGCGCTCCCTACTCGAGCGGCTGACCGACTTCATCTCGCCCGAGCCCGACTCGCGCGCCGAGCTTCTCGAAATCCTCCAGGACGCGCACGCGCGCAACCTGATCGACGCCGATTCGCTTTCGATGATCGAAGGCGTGTTCCAGGTGTCCGAGCTTTGCGCGCGCGACATCATGATCCCGCGCGCGCAGATGGACGCGATCAACATCGCCGACAGTCCTGACGAATTCATTCCGTTCGTGCTCGAGAAAGCGCACTCGCGCTACCCCGTGTATGACGGCAATCGCGACAACGTGATCGGCGTGCTGCTCGCGAAAGATCTGCTGCGCTACTACGCCGAAGAAGAGTTCGACGTGCGCGGCATGCTGCGCCCGGCCGTATTTATTCCCGAGTCCAAGCGCCTGAACGTGCTGCTGCACGACTTTCGCCAGAACCGCAACCACATCGCGATCGTCGTGGACGAATACGGCGGCGTGGCCGGTCTCATCACGATCGAGGACGTGCTGGAGCAGATCGTCGGCGACATCGAAGACGAGTACGACTTCGACGAGGAAAGCGGCAACATCATCGCCTCGCCCGACGGGCGCTTCCGCGTGCGCGCGCTCACCGAAATCGAACAGTTCAACGAGGCGTTCGGCACCCATTATTCGGACGAGGAAGTCGATACGATCGGCGGATTCGTCACGAACCACTTTGGGCACGTGCCGCATCGCGGGGAGAAGGTCCGCATCGACGACCTGATCTTCGAGGTGCTGCGCGCCGACGCGCGCCAGGTCCACATGCTGCTCGTGCGCCGCGACCCGATGGCAGGACAGCGCGAAGCCGCGCTGCAGCCGCCGGGCACCTGAGCTCGCGCGAGCGCGCCTCGTATGCGCCGATGACGCCAGCCTTTGGGCTGGCGTTTTTGCTTCGAGCGCGCGGATGTCCCGATCCGTCCCCAGCAGAGCTTCCCGGGAACGACGCACGAAAGTGCTATCGTTGCGCTCGTCGCGCAATCCGCGCTCGCGCCTTTCATCGCGCATTTCATCGCATTCCACAGCACCGCATGGCCGAACCGATCGATACCCGCACGCGCACCGAGACGCGCGCGACGGAAACCACCAGCGCCACCAACGGCGCCGCGCGCCGCGCGCTGCCCTTCTGGCACTATCTCGCGGCCGCCGCGCTGGGCGCGCTCAACACGCTGTCATTCGCGCCCACGCCGCACGGCGGCTGGCTCGCCATTGCGATCTTCGCGCTGTTCTACTGCTGGCTCACGCGCACGACCGGCTGGAAGAGCGCGCTCTTCACCGGCTGGGCATTCGGCTTCGGCAACTTCGTGAGCGGCGTGTGGTGGCTCTACGTGAGCATGCACTTCTACGGCGGCATGCCTGCGGTGCTCGCGGGCGCAGCGCTCGTGCTGTTCTCGCTCTATCTCGGTATGTATCCGGCGCTCGCCGCGCTCATCTGGTCGTTCTGCGCGGGGCATGCGAAAAATGGACGCAGCGGCGAGTTGCCGTTTTCGCCGACGTGGCACGGCGCTTTCGCGTTCGCAAGCGCATGGGCGCTCGGCGAGTGGGCGCGCGGCTACGTGTTCACCGGCTTTCCCTGGCTTTCGAGCGGCTACGCGCAGGTGGACGGCCCGCTCGCCGGTTTCGCGCCGATCGTCGGCGTGTATGGCGTGGGCTGGGTGCTCGCGCTCGTCGCGGCGCTCATCGCTCAGGCGGTCTTGCGCGTGCGCGACGTGAATCGCCAGCCCGCAGCGCCCTCGCGCAGCGCAGTCGCGACGCCGGCGCTGCTCGCTGTCGCCGTGATCGCAGCCGGCCTGCTGCTCTCGCTCGTCTCGTGGACGCAACCGTCCGGCACACCGCTCAACGTGCGTCTCTTGCAAGGCAACGTCAAGCAGGACATGAAGTTCTCCGAGGCCGGCTTTACCGACGCGCTCAACGAGTTCCAGAAGCTCATTACCGAAAAGCCCGCCGATCTCGTCGTCACGCCCGAAACCGCCGTGCCGGTGCTGGTGCAGGAGATTCCCCAGAAGTTCGGCCGCGATATCCGCGCCTTCGCCGACGGCACGAACACGGCCATCCTGTTCGGCGCGGTGGGCGGCACGATCACGCCCGACGGACGCGTGACCGACTACACCAATAGCCTGTTCGGCATCACGCCGGGCCAGAACGGCCTTTATCGCTACGACAAGCACCACCTCGTGCCCTTCGGCGAGTTCGTGCCCTGGGGCTTCCGTTGGTTCGTCAATCTCATGAACATCCCGCTCGGCGACTTCGCGCGCGGGGCGCCTGTGCAGCCGCCGTTCCGCGTGCACGGTGAACTCGTGGCCGTGAACATTTGCTACGAGGACATCTTCGGCGAGGAAATCGCGCGCATTGTGCGCGAGAGCCCCACCTCGCCGGGCATCCTCATCAACTCGACGAACCTCGCGTGGTTCGGCGACACCATCGCGCTCGACCAGCATCTGCAGATCGCACGCATGCGCTCGCTCGAAACCGGCCGGCCGATGCTGCGCGCGACCAACACGGGCGCGACCGCCGCCATCGACGCGAAAGGCCGCGTGATCGCGCGTCTGCCAACGTTCACGGCGGGCTCGCTCGACGTGAAGGTGGAAGGCACGAGCGGCTTCACGCCCTACGTGACGAGCGGCAACAACACCGTCATCGCCATTTCGCTGCTGCTGCTCGCGCTCGGCTTCGCGTTCGGACCGGCCTTCAAGGGCGCGAAGACGCGCAAGCCGGCGGACGAAAAATAAGGCGCGCGCAAGGCACACGCAACATCGCGCCAACGACGCAACCACACCGCTGCCGGCCGCCGGAACCCCGTCCAGGTCTCAAGGCTCCGGCAATCCGGTAAAATTCAACGTTTTAGCACCTGGCCGCCTCCGGCCCGGGCCACGCAAGGGGAAGGGGCAAGGCGGAGAATCGCCGCCCCGCCGGCGCGCTCGCTTAAGGCGGGCCCGCTGCATTCCGCTCCCGCAAGCCCGAAAGACACTGCAGGCACACATGCTCACGTTTCAGCAAATCATCCTGACGCTCCAGTCTTACTGGGACAAGCAGGGCTGCGCACTGCTCCAGCCGATCGACATGGAAGTCGGCGCCGGCACCTCGCACGTCCACACCTTCCTGCGCGCAATCGGCCCCGAGCCATGGCGCGCGGCCTACGTGCAGCCCTCGCGCCGCCCGAAGGACGGCCGCTACGGCGAGAACCCGAACCGCCTGCAGCACTACTACCAGTACCAGGTGGTGCTCAAGCCCGCGCCGGAGAACATTCTCGACCTGTACCTCGGCTCGCTCGAGGCGCTCGGCTTCGACCTGAAGCAGAACGACGTGCGCTTCGTCGAAGACGACTGGGAGAACCCCACGCTCGGCGCCTGGGGCCTTGGCTGGGAAGTGTGGCTCAACGGCATGGAAGTCACGCAGTTCACCTACTTCCAGCAGGTGGGCGGCATCGACTGCAAGCCGGTGCTCGGCGAAATCACCTACGGTCTCGAGCGTCTCGCCATGTATCTGCAGAAGGTCGAGAACGTCTACGACCTCGTGTGGACCGAGTGGGAAGAGCAAGGCCCGAACGGCCCGGAACTGCGCCGCCTCACGTATGGCGACGTCTATCACCAGAACGAAGTCGAGCAATCGACCTACAACTTCGAGCACGCGAACGTCGACCTGCTGTTCACGTTCTTCAACGCGTACGAAAGCGAAGCGAAGCGCATGATCGATCTGCAGCTCGCGCTGCCCGCCTACGAACTCGTGCTCAAGGCCGGCCACACGTTCAACCTGCTCGACGCGCGCGGCGCGATCTCCGTGACGGAGCGTGCAGCGTACATCGGCCGCATTCGCGCGCTGTCGCGCAGCGTGGCGCAGTCGTACTACGAGTCGCGCGAGAAGCTCGGCTTCCCGATGCTCGGCAACCCCGTGCACGGCGTGCCTGGCCTCACCACCGACGAACAGGACGCCGCGATGCCCGCCTGGGCGCCGCCGCTGAAGGTCGAACGCAAGTTCGACGAGGCATGACCGGATCTCCAGAACAATGACGCAAGCTCATCACGCCACTCTCCTCGTCGAACTGCTGACCGAGGAACTGCCGCCCAAGGCCCTCGCGCGCCTGGGCGACGCGTTCGCCGAAGGCATTGCGCAGCGCCTCGCCGCGCGCGACCTGATCGAAGGCGATCTCGCGTTCGAACGTTACGCCACGCCGCGCCGCCTCGCGGTCACGATCAAGAACGTGCGCAGCGTCGCGCCCGAAAAGCAGGTGCGCGAAAAAGTGCTGCCCGTTTCGGTCGCGCTCGACGCGAGCGGCCAGCCCACCGCGCCGCTCGCGAAGAAGCTCGCGGCGCTCGGCTTCCCCGATTTCCCGGTTAACGACCTTGAACGCGCAAGCGACGGCAAGAACGAAGCGTTCTTCCTGCGCTACTCGGCGCCTGGCGCCACGCTCGCCGACGGCCTGCAAGCCGTGCTCGACGAAGCGCTCGGCAAGCTGCCGATCCCGAAGGTCATGACCTACCAGCGCCCGGACGGCAGCAACGTGCAGTTCGTGCGCCCGGTGCATCGCCTCACGGTGCTGCACGGCGACCAGATCGTGCCGGTCACGGCATTCGGCGTCGACGCCGACGACACCACGCGCGGCCACCGCTTCCTCTCGGAAGGCCTGATCGCCATTCAGCACGCCGACGAGTACGCGCACACGCTCCAGCACAAGGGCTTCGTGATCGCGAGCTACGCCGACCGCCGCGAGTCGATTCGCGCGCAACTCATCGAACAGGCCGGCAGCGACAAGGTCGTGATGCCCGAGTCGCTGCTCGACGAAGTAAATTCGCTCGTCGAATGGCCGGTTGTGTATGCATGCAAGTTCGAGGACGAATTCCTGCAAGTGCCGCAGGAATGCCTGATCCTCACGATGCAGACGAACCAGAAGTACTTCGCGCTCACCGACGACCAGGGCCGCCTGCGCTCGCGCTTCCTGATCGTCTCGAATATCGCAACACAAACGCCCGACGAGATCGTCGAAGGCAACGAACGCGTGGTGCGCCCGCGTCTGGCCGACGCGAAGTTCTTCTTCGAGCAGGACAAGAAGAAGCCGCTGGCCGACCGTGTACCGCTGCTCGCGAACGTCGTGTATCACAACAAGCTCGGCTCGACGCTGCAGCGCGTGGAGCGCCTCGAAGCGATCGCCGGCCAGATCGCCTTGATGTGCAGCGCCAATATCGCGCTCGCGGAACGCGGCGCGCGACTCGCGAAAGCCGACCTGCTGACCGACATGGTGGGCGAGTTCCCCGAGCTGCAAGGCACGATGGGCACCTACTACGCTCGCCACGACGGCGAGCCCGAAGAAGTGGCGATTGCGTGCTCCGAGCACTATCAGCCGCGCTTCTCGGGCGACGCCCTGCCCGCCACCGCGACGGGCACGATCGTCGCGCTCGCGGACAAGCTGGAAACGCTCGTCGGCATCTGGGGCATTGGCCTTGCGCCCACGGGCGAGAAGGACCCGTTCGCGCTGCGCCGCCACGCGCTGGGCGTGCTGCGCATTCTCGTCGAGAAGCAACTGCCGCTCGACCTGGTTGAGCTGTTGCGCGCCACGTACGCGCAATTCGCCGGCATCGAGGCGGTGACGGAATCGACCCAGGCCATCTACGAGTTCTGCATGGACCGCCTGCGCGGCATGCTGCGCGAACGCGGCTTTGCGGCGACCGAAGTGGACGCCGTGCTCGCACTGAACCCCACGCGCTTTGACGACATCGTCTCGCGTCTGGACGCGGTGCGCGAATTCGCAGCGCTCGCGGAAGCGGCCTCGCTCGCGGCGGCCAACAAGCGCATCTCCAACATCCTCAAGAAGTCCGAGGGCGCGGAAGACGCCGGCGTGCAAGTGGCCCTTTTCATCGAAGCCGCAGAAAAGGCGCTCTACGCGCAGCTCGAACAGGTCGCGCCGCGCGTGGAAACGCAACTCGCCGCACGTGAATACACGGGCGCACTCACCGCGCTCGCGGCGCTGCGCGAAACCGTGGACACGTTCTTCAACGACGTGATGGTCAACGCCGAAGACCCGGCGCTGCGTGCGAACCGCCTCGCGCTGCTCAAGGCGCTGCATCGCCAGATGAACAGCGTCGCGGACATCTCGCGACTCGCTGCATAAGCGGAAAAAAGCGGAACTGAGCAAGACGCCATGCCGAACAGCACCACCAGAAAACTCGTGATCCTCGACCGCGACGGCGTGATCAACGTCGACTCCGACGCGTTCATCAAGTCGCCGGACGAATGGATCGCGATTCCCGGCAGCCTCGAAGCGATCGCGCGCCTGAACCAGGCGGGCTATCGCGTCGCGGTGGCGTCGAACCAGTCGGGCATCGGGCGCGGACTGTTCGACATGGCCGCGCTCAACGCCATGCACGCGAAGATGCACCGCCAGGCTGCGGCCGTGGGCGGGCGCATCGACGCCGTGTTCTTCTGCCCGCACACGGCCCAGGACCATTGCGAGTGCCGCAAGCCGCTGCCGGGCATGCTCAAGATGATCGCAGAGCGCTTCGAGATCGAGCCCGCCGATACTCCGGTGGTGGGCGACTCGCTGCGCGACCTGCAAGCGGGCGCGGCGCTCGGCTTTCGCACCCACCTCGTGCGCTCGGGCAAAGGCGAGAAAACGCTCGCCGCCGGCGGCTTGCCTGAAGGCACGATGATCCACGACGACCTGCGCGCTTTCGCGCTCGATTTTCTCGCGAACGCCACTGCGTGAAGGCGCAGACAGTTCCCGCGTACATTAACCCGGCTCGACCGATGCGCTTTCTCCGCTCCCTGCTGCTGTTCATCTACTTCATCGTCTACACGATGCCGTACGCAACGGCGTGCTTTATCGCGTTCCCGTTCCTGAACGCAACGCGACGCTACTGGATGGCCGTGGGCTGGTGCCGCTCCACGCTTTTCGTCGCGCGCCACCTCAATGGCATTCGCTACCGTATCGAAGGCATGGAGAACCTGCCCAACGGGCCGGCCGTGCTGCTCTCGAAGCACCAGTCCGCATGGGAAACGCTGGCGTTCCCTGCGCTCATGCCGCGACCGCTGTGCTATGTGTTCAAGCGCGAGCTGCTGTTCGTGCCGTTCTTCGGCTGGGCGCTCGGCATGCTGAAGATGGTTCACATCAACCGCAAGGAAGGCAAGAACGCCTTCACCTCGGTGATACGCCAGGGCAAGCAGCGCATGGCCGAAGGCGCCTGGGTGATCATGTTCCCTGAAGGCACGCGCATACCGGTGGGCAAGCAGGGCAAGTACAAGACCGGCGGCCCGCGCTTTGCCATTGAAACCGGCGCGCCCGTGGTGCCGATCGCGCACAACGCGGGCCACGTCTGGCCCCGAAACTCGTTCATTAAATATCCGGGTATAGTCACGGTGTCGATCGGCAAGCCGATCGAGACGACCGGACTCACGCCCGACGAAGTGAACACGCGCGTGGAACAGTGGATCGAAGCGGAAATGCGACGCATCGATCCTGAGGCGTATCGCGAAACGGATGGCGCAGCGGCGAAAGCAGCGGGGATTTGAGGCGTCGGCGCTTGACGTGCTGGCTCGCGTTGCACGCAGGGTTGGCGCGCGAGTGCTGGCGCTGCTCGCCGCACGGCTGAGCACGCCGCACAACACTGCGCCGGAAGCCCTACGCAAGCGCCCCGCGAAAAGCGGCAAACGCCCACGCCGCGCACGCCCATCCGCACCAGGCCTGACGATGCAGAAGTCCCCCACGCCGCGCCCAAACGCGGCACTCGACAACCGGCAGCTCGACTTGCCGCTCTTTGCTGAACCGGCGCCTGTTGTGGCGCCTGATGCGTCCTCTCCCTTACACACACCGCAGCCCGCTCCTTTGCTATCGCCTGAAAAGCCCGGCAAGGCGCCGCTCGCGCCCGATGGCACGCGCCTGCGTACTGTCGCCCTTGGCGCGCGCACGCTGCATTACCGGCTCAAGCGCTCTTCGCGTAAATCGATTGGGTTCGTGATCGATGGGACGGGGCTTAGCATCACTGCGCCCAGATGGGTCACGATTGCCGATATTGAGACCGCTATCGCTGAGAAGCAGCGGTGGATTTTTGCGAAGCTCGCGGAGTGGCAGACGCGCACGGAGCAACGCGCGTTGCCGCGTGTGGAATGGCGCGATGGGGCTAAACTGCCGTTTCTTGGCAAGCCGATTACGGTGAGGCTTGGGGCTTCTGTGCTCGCGTTTGATGAAGCGAGCCGTGTTCTTGCGTTGCCGTTGCCGCCGCATGCTGAAGCGCAGCAGATCAAGGATCGCGTGACTGGGTGGCTTCAGGGCGAAGCGACACGGGTTTTTGGTGAGCGACTTGAGGTTTATGCGGAGAGGCTTGGGGTTACGTTTCGGTCTTATGCGCTTTCTTCCGCGGCTACGCGGTGGGGAAGCTGTTCAAGCGAAGGCAGGATTCGCTTGAACTGGCGGTTGATTCATTTTCCGCTTTCGGTCGTGGACTATGTCGTTGCGCATGAGCTCGCGCATTTGCGTGAGATGAATCATAGTCCGCGGTTCTGGCAGACGGTGGAGTCGATTTTTCCGGAGTTTCGGGAGGCCAGGAAGCAATTGAAGCAGCATCCGGTGGAGATGTGACGGGGGCCGTCAGCGGGAAGCTACTGCACAGATTCACAGTTGAATGCCTACCACCGTCACGTTCGTGGGATCACCGGCAAACACGGCTAGATCATGGTGTCATTGCCGATGATGGGCGCTCAAGGTCTCCTACCCCTGCCGCCGATGACAACGTTGGAATCACTTTGTCCCACAATCACCGCGCAACGAAACGCCACGGTTCCAACCCCTTAGTAGTTGATGGTCGCATTACAAATTACCTTCACCAACTGTCGAAGCGATACGAAGAAAAGGATTCAGTTCAAGACCTTGATTGCCCATTTCTGAAAAAAGACGGAAAGCTGGTCGAAAGAGCCTCGAAGATCTATTGAAGTGGAACGCGTATATCCATTTGGTGCATAGCCCGATTCACATCTCGAGTGCGAGCGTCGTTGCTGCCCTTCGCCCGACCACCAGACGTCGCGCTGCACAAGTCCCTGATTAATCCACCTGACTTCGCGGCATGCGCAGGATCGCCTTGAAAAGCAGCCTCGCGAATTGCAAGTTCGTAGTAAGGTATCTGCGCCACATGCGCCCCGGTTCCTGAATGACACGATAGAGCCATTCGAGACAGTAGCGCTGCATCCACACTGGCGCCCGGCGTACCTTCCCCGCGACGACATCGAACGTGCCCCCCACTCCCATGACGAAATCCACGCCAAGTTGCGCGCGCCAGCGATTGATGAAGTTCTCCTTCTTCGGAGACGTAATCGCAACAAACAAAAGCCGCGCGCCAGACGCACCGATCTTCTCGACGATCGCGGGCTCATCGTCCCAGAAGTAGCCGTGGTGATAGCCTGCCACGATAAGCCGAGGATGACGCTGGCAGATGTTCTCCGCAGTCGCCTGCACCACCTCGGACGTGGCGCCAAGCAGAAAGACTGGAAGGCCACGCTCGGCAGCCATCGCAAGCAAGTCGTCGAAGAGGTCGACACCTGCAACCCGCTCCGGCACGTCAACGCCGAGTATGCGCGCGGCCCAGACGACGCCCATGCCGTCGATATTGATGATGTCACAAGCGCGAATCGACGCTGCAAGGACGACATCGTGCTGCATGTGTACGATCTTGGCCGCGTTAACGACAACATGCTGGGTAAACTGCCTGGCCTCAATCCGGTTCCTGATCAACTCTACGGTCTCGCGGCCGGTAGCCACGTCCATCGGACAAGAAAACAGTTCTATTCTTTTCATTGTGCATCTCGCGTGCGCCGCTCGGCTTCGGAGCTATACAAGCTCAGTGCGTAGAAGGCCCACGCCTGTGTCCATCTCATGTAATTCACCTTGTTGGAGAAATAACGCCCTCGTCGATAGACAAAGCGCTCCTCGCGTCGCAGATAGAGGCGTTCGATTGCGCAATGGATGACTTGTCGCGCAAGTCCATGGTCTTCGTCGGATCTACCGACACGCAGCAACGTGATAACCGCTTGCGCGACCGAATGCGTGTCGAGTGGATACTTCCGGTTGGCGTAGTACCTCACATCGCCGTTCTCCTCGAAAAATGCTTTTCGGTAGAACTCCATGCCCCGCGCTACGACTTTCTCAAATTCTCGTGTCGCCAATGCGCCCTGCAGCGTAGACAGCGCTTCTAGGTTATAGCCAGTGTGGAATCCGTCGACGAACCCATGATGACTACGCTCGCCGTACTGCCAGGCACCATCTTCGCCCTGCGCACGGACCGAATGACGTGCTGCCAGCAACGCCTGCTCGCACGCGGTGTCATCCCCTGCGTGCCTTGCAGTCAACGCCACGATCGCAGCCGTCCAAAGGTTAGCGTTGTGGACCATCGCACTCTCGCCTGGCACATAGCGATAGAAAGCGGTGTCTCCCTGAATCGTGTACAGGGTTTGCAGGAATCTTCCTGCATCCAGCGCGCTCTCGACGAACCGACGATGGCCCGTCACGCGCCATAGCGCGAGAAGCGCTCGCGCGACATAGCACGTCGTAATCGCATTTGGCTTGCCAAGCGGTACATCGAACGCTCTCGCAGCCCAATGGAAGTTGTATCCCCAAGCGCTGTGCGGCCAAGCCTGGGGATTGGCTCGTTGTGACAAGAGCCAGTCGCCCAGCCTGATCGCCTCGTCCAAGTCGGCGTTGCTTCGCTGCTGCTCAAAGCGCTCAATCAATCCGAGCACCATTAACGCGATTCCCTTTGGATTTCTAGATTTTTCAATTCCACAGAGCGGCCTTAAATTGACCGGGCTGCGCCTGTGCAGCTGCTGCCAAGCAATCCGGGCAATCCGACTTCGCACGCCTCCGATCTTTGAGAAGAGGCTGCTGTTCAACGCGTCGTAGGGATCGTAACCGCAGTAATCGTCGTGTCTGATTCTATGCAGTAAGCCATTACAGATCGCCCTAATCTGATCCTGCTCCTCCATCTGCGATATATTCATAATCGACTTATCGTTTAAAGATTGAAACAGGTCCATAGAACAAAGTTTGCGTTTCTGCATCGGATGCCTCTTTCTCCCATCCAGCCTTGTACAATCCGATTTTCAAATAGGCATGTTGATCGCCCGAATATGCATTGGGGACGTGCTCGGAACGAAATGCCGATTCACCATTCTTCCAAAGCTGCGTAAACGATCGTACGCCGGAGTCGTCTGGGATATAACGAAGCATCCAATGAACCCACTTCCCTTTGTCGCTGTCAGCGCAGCAAATTTTTGCACCGGCGGTTGTCTTCTGCACCTGTATTCCACCACGCGTCGAGACGTAATAGCTTGTCCCGAGCAAGGTTAGCGCAACCGTCGGCCCTCCTTCCCTCGCCGATTGATGAATCTGCGAAATGATCACCATTTGCTTACCATCGAATTCGAAATCACGCGGAATGTACGTGCTCCATTGGACAAGGTAGTCTGAGCCTTGTGCGAATGTTGCCGGCTCGCGGAACAACAACTCGGCTCGCGGCGTGCCATTCGCTACATCCACATAGCTTTCTCGGCGCGCAATTTTCACCCGCAATACCTTACGCGAAGCATCTTCCGGATTTGACGCGATCTCAATATCTCCGGGATTCGCCTGTACCGACACCGCTCCACTTGTACCGGCGTGCCAATCCACGTGAGCCATTTGGGTCAATGCGGCGCTGACCGGCACCTGATCCGCATTCGCTGGCTCCGTCGCCATGAATGCGCAAGCCAGCACGGTCACACCACACAAACCGTAGCGCAGCAATTGCAACGATACACATTTCATACGCTTAACTAAGTGACTTAAATTGGCGTTCGAGTCGGTTGTTCTCGTAGTTCTCGGTAACACTGTACATACTCTGCACACACACTTTTTACCGAGAAACGCGAAAGGCCGTACCGTCGCCCGGCCTCGCCCAGTTGCCAAGCAATGCCGGGATCGCCACAGACCTGCTCAAGAGCCTCAGCGAGTTGCCCGGCATTGCCCGCGTCGACCAGAAATCCCGTTTCCCTTTCCTTGACGAGATCGAAGAATCCACCCGTCCTCGTACCTACGACCGCAAGACCACAAAGCATTGCCTCGAGGGTTGCGATGCCGAACGATTCACGATGACTGGGCAAGCACAACGCTCGTGCATTGCGATAGAAGTTCATCAGTTCGTCGCCGCGCAGCCAACCGATAAACGAAATGCAATCCTCTATATCCAACTGCCGTGCAAACTCGAGCCATCGATCCGTCTCCCCCGTTCCGGCAAGCTTCACGCTAATGCGCACCTGCTTCTTCTTTAGGATCGCAATAGCGGCGAACAACTCTGACAACCCCTTTTCGTCGGAGAAGCTACCTGAGAATGCGACATATGCCTGGGAATCACGTGCGTTCATCGCCTTCGCCGGCCCGAGCAAGGCAACGCGTTCCGCATTTAGCGCACAGTTACCGACTACCCGAACGCTTGCCCCTTTTCTGAATCTACGGATATCCGCGGCCGTTGCGGTCGACACGCCAATGGCGTCGTCGGCTGACTCGATGAAATTTCTCAATCCCGACTTGATACATCCCTTAGCCTGCTCGATGCAATCGGGAAGATCATTCGAGTGCCAGTGAAAAATCACCTTTCGTCGAAGCATACGAGTGAGTCGATAAAGCATCAGATTCCTGAGCGCTGAGCCGCGCGCCGAAACGTGGAAGTGGATGACGTCAACTCCGTTCAACACACGCAGGAAGAATCGCGGCATATCCAGCACGAAGAACAACAGTCTGTCCTTAATTGCCTTGAAACCGCGTGTCTCGAAGAATTCGACACGAATTGCACTCTCCTCGAACAGAGCTTTCGCGGCTCGCAGTTCATCGAGCACGGAGGCGACACCTCCTCGCTGGCCGAATCCCGGACCCACGTGAAGCACGTGCATTGTTTTACTCATGAAACTGGTACTCGCTTTTCATATGTTTATCGCCTGCCGGCAATCACCCTGCGCTCCTCGTCGGACCATCTACGCACAAGGTCCGCAATCACGGCGAGATAGGGCGCAACGATCGCAGACGTCAGCACGTGACCGGCCGAGCATGCGATCGTCATTAGCAAGATAAAAAAGTATCTCCCGTAGTGCGAAATATCACCATCGCCACGCCGAGCATATAGTCCGAAAACGTCCCGCAGGTACCAGCAGAACACCGGGATTCCCATGACCAACGCGAGGTCAGGCCCATCCATTTCAATAAGGTATCGAACGATCGGATAACCGCCAGTTAGCAGCGGCAGGAAGTCTCGACTTGCGAGCTCGCCCCATACGTTCGAGAATTTCACGTTGCGACCCGACATGAGCACTGTCGCGATCTTACCGCCACCCGCGTGATCGCTTTGATAGGTGAAGTACTGAACGCTGAGATCGACTGCCTGGCGCACAGACGGCACGAGGTAATAGACCGCGATCGCCGCAATCAGCATCAACACGATGACGACGACTAGCCGGACCGTCGCCTTAACAACGCCGTATCGCACAAAGGAGTATGCCGCGATGACCCCGAAACCGGCGATTAGCGCCCCCTTCGTACCCAAGAGGAACGCCGCCACGAACAGCGCCACAATGAGTCCAATACGACTGGCACTCCAGCCATTCCGGACGATATGGAGATACACCAGTGCCAGCCCAGAGAGCAATAGCGCCGACGCCTCATTCTGCGCGTAGATGATGCCTTTGTATCCTGCTCGGATCTGTGTGTCCCCCCGGTAGCTCCGGAAAATGTCGATCGAGAACACCGCGCCCGCAACGATCGCTAGGGCGTACATTAGCAATGTCGCACGCATCAGAGCTTCGACTTTCTCAAGCTGAGCGTCCTTGAGTTCAGAGAACGCCGCTACATAGACGAAGAGCGAAAAGACCTTCGCGATCACGACGATTTGCTCGAGGAACTCTCCGTTGGACATTGCGTTGAACGCCAGCGAGGCGAACGACATATTCACCACAACCATTGCCAACAAGCAGATGCGCCAGTTCGAGAGCCGCACCCGTCCGCTGAACAACATCACAGCTAATAACCCGACAACCATCGCGCCGCGCACGAATAGCGAATAGCGCGCGCCGATGTCGCCGCCCACCTGCCCTTTCAGCGCGTAAACCGACATGAAGTCAGAGAGCGGCGACAGCGCGATACCGACGTAGAGGACGAGCCAGATCATAGCTCGCGACGATCTGTCCCATGCGCTCGCACTGGCACGTGATTCACGCATCCGGATTGCCGAGTCAATCATCGCGCGCCGCCCTTCTGGTCACCACCACTGCTGGCCGACTCGGCGATGCAAATCGCGGCCACAACGGCCCAGCGCACGATGAGCCGCCCCACACGCACGGGCTCAAGCAGGCAATCGCGCCACCGGCCACTCGTGGGCGTGAGACGGCTGCGCTCGCCTTCCAGGTCGCTCGCGAGCGATTCGAACGCTTCCCACACAACGTAAGGCCGCAGTTCCCTTATGACCATTCCGCCGTCGTCACGATGCCACGGCCAGTCGTCGAGTAGAGCTCGCACTGGCCCTTCCGTATGTGCTAGTGCGAGCGTCGCTCCACGCGGGGAAATCCAGTAGCCGACCGCACCCGATGTCCATTGCTTGAACGGCGTGCCTATGCGCATACCATCGATGCGACTGGAGCGTTTGAGCGGCTCGTAGAGATACTCTCGAGCTTCGCGCGAGCGACTCAACTTAGACTGCCCCAGCAGCACGATGTCACCCATGCGTGCGAGTGTGTCTTCACGCCAAATCAGCACCTTCGTAAAGAAAGCGGGGTCCAAAAGGGCGTCATCTTCGAGCACGATCATGCTCCTGCCGTCACTCAGCACACGCTGCCAAAGCTGTCGATGACTGAGAAAGCACGCCACCTCACCTTGGGTCAGCGACCGCCCGTAGCGCGCTCGCGCCGCCGAGTCGTCATAGAGGCGGGCGAACTCACTGCTCTTGAAACGCTGTGCATCGATCGCGTCGACAAAGGAGAAATCTACGCCATGCTTCGACATCACTTCCGCAATGCGCTCGCGCCGCCCGGAGCGCGCGAGCGAAACAATCATGACCGGAAATCGCGCTGCCATTCATACCCTCAGCAATTGCGTGAAGTGCGCCCGCATACGGGGTGATCCCACGATGACCAAGACGAACACAATAAGGATGACTGCCTCGGCGATCAGAAACGCCCATGCGGCACCGCGTGCACCAAAGCGCGGAATCAGCGCGAACGACAGGCCAATGTTGAGAATGCCGGCGAACAGCATGACGATCGACCTCAACTTGCCGTTCGCGAACGGCACCAGCACCTGGAGGCCGAGCATGTAGGCGAGATTGCCGAACACTGTCGCGAGGCACAGCAACGTTAACACCGGCGCCGCCGCACCGAATCCGCGCCCGAGAATAACGCTCGTTACGTACCCAGAGAGCGCGGTAACGGCAAACACGCCCGCGCCTGTGATAGCGAGCGTTGCGGCAGCGCCAAGCGCCGTAAGCTTCGCCGCGGACCTCGGTCTGTCCAGCATCAGCGCCGACACCCGCGGATACAGCACGGTATTGATCTGGGCGGGCACCATGTTTCCCACGGTCTTGATGCGATCGGCCGCCGCGTAGAGCCCAACCTGGTAGGGACCGCTAAGCGCTGCGAGTAGGACCGTATTGCTCACCCCAAACAGGCTCACCGAGATCGTCGACACGAACATGTCCGCCCCCTGCGCGAGGCGTCGCACCGCCGAGCACCATGCTCGCCCCGGCTGGCCTAGGAACCCGAGTCTACGTACCATCAACAGTGAGAAGAGAGCCGTCAGACAAGGGGCAAACGCCTGAATCGCCGCCGCGATCGCGATGTCGTCAGCTGACTTAACGAACACGAAGATCAGCGGAAGAGTCACGAAGCGTCCCAGCAGAGATACTGTCGCGAACAGCGAGAATCGCTCCAAGCCTTGCAGTACCCAGTTGAGCGTGAACACGTTGCTCACTACGGCAATCCACGACATCAGCGCGACGGGTAGCACGGCGGCGGCCTGCCTGTCGAAGTGCATCGCGACACCCAAAGCGAGCAGCGAAACGACACAGAGCAGCGCCTTCGCAAAGATGACTGACCAGATCAATTCGTTGATGTCGGTCTTACTTCCGCGACATTCGACAATCGCGCGCGGCCCACTGAGGTTGAAACCCCAGTCCGTCCACAGCACGCCATAGACAGCAATGGCCGACGCATAGCCGAGGATGCCGAAATGGGTCGGCCCGAGCACACGCGTGAGATACGGAAATGTCGCCAGCGGCACAAGGTAGTTGCCGACCTGCCACGCGATCATCGCGAACAAGTTGCGGCCGAGGCGTGGCGCGCGCGCCATCAGTGCCACTGCGCCCTGGATTCGCGGCGCGCTTCGAACCTTATCCATTTGTGGCTTGATTCCGCGCTGAGAACACTGGTGCTTCGCTCACGCTAAAACCCCGCGTGTATCAATCACCACCTTCGCCTGCAATCGAACCGGATCGAACTGCTTGAACTGCGCATGATCTACGAGAATGACGATCACGTCCGCTTCAGCCATCGCGCTTCGCAAATCGCAAAGCCCAAGGCGACCTTCGAGTTCAGCTGGGAGAGTACGTATATTCGGCTCTACGGCGACGACTTGCCCAGGAAACCGCTCGGCAAGTTCTCTCGCGATCTCCACTGCCGGGCTTTCCCGCAAATCATCGATATTCGCCTTGAACGCGAGCCCCAGACACGCGATCACCGGCTCCCGAAAGCGCTTTGCAGCACGCTCCACGCGCTCAACCACCCAATGCGGTTTGTCATCGTTCACTATGCGCGCGGCGCGAATGAGTCGCGCCTGCTCGGGAGCAGAGTCGACAATGAACCACGGATCGACAGCAATGCAATGCCCACCCACACCCGGACCCGGTTGCAGAATATTCACGCGCGGATGTCGGTTCGCCAGCTTGATAAGCTCCCACACATTGATATCCAGCCGATCGCAAATCAGCGAGAGTTCGTTCGCAAACGCGATATTCACGTCCCGGAACGAGTTTTCCGTGAGCTTGCACATTTCCGCAGTCCGCGCATCGGTCACAATGCATTGTCCGCGCACAAACACCTCGTAGAGCTCCTGCGCCGCCTCGCTGCAGCGCGGCGTCATGCCACCGATTACCCGGTCGTTCTCAACCAGTTCCCGAATCACGTGTCCCGGGAGCACGCGCTCAGGGCAATGCGCAATGCGAACATCAGACGCATCTCCCATCTGTTGCGGGAAGGTCAAGTCCGGCCGCATCTCGGCCATCCAATCCGCCATCTTTGCGGTCGCGCCAACTGGTGAGGTCGATTCGAGCACAACGAGGTCGCCCTTCTTCAATACCGGCGCAACTGCACGGCTGGCCGCTTCGATATACGAAAGGTCCGGCTTGTGCCCATCAGAGAACGGCGTTGGCACGGCAATAAGGAAGGCGTCTGCCGGTTCCGGACTCGTTGTCGCCCGCAGATAGCCCTGCGACACCGCCGCGTGCACCAGCATGTCGAGTTCCGGCTCCACAATGTGAATGGCGCCGCGATTGATCGTGTCGACCGCATGCTGGTTGACGTCCACGCCAATGACCTTCTTGCGGCGAGCGGCGAACGCCGCAGCCGTGGGCAGTCCGATATAACCCAGACCAACAACCGAAATCGTTTCAAAATTCATAGTAGCCATCATTTGGTTCTAAGGAACTTCACGCTGCGCGCGCCGCAGCAGCCCACCCATCGTTCAACGTGACTGCAATGCGCTCGCACGCTCGCCCGTCGCCATAGGGGTTATCGCCCCGGCTCATCGCTGCGTACGCAGCGTGGTCTGCGAGTAGGTGTGTCACGCCCTCTACAATCGCGCGGACGTCAGTACCGACGAGCCGGACCACACCTGCATCGACCGCTTCCTGGCGCTCGGTTGTTTCGCGCATCACTAGAACGGGCTTACGCAACGACGGCGCTTCCTCTTGAATTCCGCCTGAATCGGTCAGGATCAGATGCGCGCGGTCCATGAGGCTGACGAACGGAAGGTAGTCGAGGGGCTCGATCAGATGCACGTTCGCAATGCCGGTAAGCAGGCGATTAACCGGTTCGCGCACACTCGGATTCAGATGAACGGGGTAGACGACGTCAACGTCCGGCCGTGTACGCGCAATTTGCGCGAGCGCGGCACAAATGCGCTCGAACCCGTCGCCGAAACTTTCACGGCGGTGACCCGTGACCAGGACGAGGCGCCGCGAGGAATCAAGCTGCGGCAACATGCGCTGAGCATCCGCACGCAATCTCGCATCTGTTGCCAGGCGCTCGCGCACGTGCAACAAAGCGTCGATCACCGTATTCCCCGTCACCACGATTGTTTGCGCCTGCACGCCTTCACGTATGAGGTTGTCGCGCGCCTTTTCAGTAGGCGCGAAATGGAGCGAAGCGAGCGCACCGGTCAACTTGCGGTTAGCCTCTTCCGGCCACGGCGAGAGCAGATTTCCCGTGCGCAATCCCGCTTCGACGTGCGCTACCGGCGTTCGGTTGTAGAACGCGGCGAGCGTTGCAGCCATTGTTGTAGTCGTGTCGCCATGTACCAGCACAAGATCCGGTCGTGCCTGCGCCAGCACGTCGCGCATGCCCGTCACAATGGCCGTCGTGACGTCGTACAGATCCTGGCCACGCTTCATGATGTTCAAATCGAAGTCAGGCTGAATGGAGAACAGCGTAAGTACCTGATCCAGCATTTCGCGATGCTGTCCCGTCACGCAAACCTGGCATCGAAAGCCGGGCTCGCGTTGAAGGCGCTTGACCAACGGCGCCATCTTGATCGCCTCCGGTCGCGTTCCAAACGTTAGTAGTACATTTTTTTTCATCGATGCCGTGTCCTGATCAAATGGCGCGCCGCACGCAATGGCCGATAGCCTCAGTCCGGTTTCTTGCTGTAGTTCGAGTAAGCGCCGTAAGATGCGCCGCGCCCGGGAACATCCGTGAGCAACAGACCGTTCACGTCAACGTTCGCGCTCGAGAGTTGTCGTGTGCATTCGCGCAGTTCCGCGGCAGAGTGACGGCCATGCCGCACGACCATCAGCGTGGCTCCGGCATGTTTGCCAATAACAACGGCATCCGTGACTGCCAGCACGGGTGGCGAATCGACGATCACCATGTCATAGGTCGAAGCGAGCGCCTTGAGCACAACCGCCAGCCTGTCGCGGACCAGTAGTTCAGCCGGCCGGTCGGGGGTCGAACCGGACATCATCACGTCGAGATTTGGCAATACTTCGCGATGAATGACATCCTTAGGGTCACGTCCGACAAGAACTTCCGAGAAGCCAGGCTTGCTATTGATCGAAAAATAGGAGTGCACATCACCACGCCGCATGTCCGCGTCGATCAGCAAGATCCGCTTTCCTGCTGCTGCAAGGACAGTGGCGAGGTTCACGGAAACAAATGATTTGCCGACACCCGGTCGCGGACCGGTAATCATGACGACGTTGTTCTCAGGCTTGAGCACGCCGAATTGCATTGCGGTGCGCAAACTACGCAGCCCTTCCACTGCGACGTCATCCGGGTATACAGCGGCAAGAACACCGGGCCTCGTGGGATTGCGGCGTACCGATTGACGCAGCGCCAGCTCCTTGTCGCTGTGCGAGATGATCGCGTAGACGGGAATATCTACCGCGTGCTCGATTTCAGCGGGGCTTTCCAGGCCACGGTTGAACATGCGGCGACCCAGCGCGATCGCGCAGCCCAGCAGCAAGCCGACTACGATCGCAAGCGGCAATACCAGAATTTTCAACGGGCGAACCGGTTTTTCGGGGACAACGGCGTAGTCGACAGTCCGCACGTTGCCAAGTTGGCCAGCCTTCAACACGCGTAACTGTTGCGTGCTATCCAGCAGTTTCATATACAGGTCTGTGTTGACCTTCACGTCACGCAGGAGGCGAAGCATTTGCTGCTGCGTCTCTGGCATTGCCGTTACCTGCTTTTCATACTGATCTTGCTGATTTTCGAGTTCTGCAATCCGCGCATCCACCGCCGCAATTGAAGGGTGTGACGCCGTAAAGTGCTGGATGAGATCGGCGCGCTGTTGCTGTAGATCAGTCAAGCGCGTCTTTGAATCGACGATCGACTGCAATAGCAACTTGCCCTGTGTGTCGAGGTCAATCGCACCAGACTTCTCTCGAAACGCGTTGTAGCGAGCCTCAGACTGATCGAGTGCAGCGCGCAGTTCAGGCAACTGCTGGCCAAGGAAATCGAGCATCTGTTGTGCTTGAGCCGATTTGCGGTCTACGTTGCGCTGCACGTAGAGGCTCGCGATCATGTTGATCGTAGCCACGATGCGAGGCGCGTCGTCGCCGTCCAGCTTCACGCCGATAATGCCGGATTGTTTTGTCTTTTCGGCAACGTCGAGGGCTTTCTGCAGATCGGCGACGGTAAGCTGAGTGGAGAAACGCGTCAAATCGAAACGTGTTCCACTGCGCGCGAGCAGCGAGGCTACGTTCAACTCGACTGGGCCATATGGCGTCTCGCCATGAGCGAGTTCACCGACATGCGCCGTCAGCACAACGTTGTTATCTGAGTCCCGCAATTCGTAGCGTTCGTTGGCCAATGCCGTCAGCTTGAATTTTTTCTCGTGAAGCGCTTGCGGTACGTCGAATTTCGTGACGCCGATTCGTTCTCCACCCCAGGCAAAACTGTCGAGGCCGAGCACCGCAGTGGGGATACCCCCGTCTGTCACGTTGCGGCTACGCGCAATGGCTGCGCCGATCAAGGGAAAGTAATGAGGAACCGCACGGATATCCAGATGCAGCCTTTCAACTGTCTCCCCAACGACCATGCGCGACCGAATCAACTCGATCTCGGCGTCGGCGGTCGCCTTCGACTGAAACAGCGAGGCTAGGTCGCCCAGCTTCTCGTTGATGGAACCCATGCCCGAATCGTCGTCCACCTGAATCATCGCGTCTGCGCGATAGACAGGCGTCCCGAGAAAAGCATAAAGCGCACCGATCACGAAGACGATCGCGGTAACAATACCGATCAACGAGATGTTCTCTCGAAGCACGGCAAGCAATTCGGAAAGGTCGATTTCGTCGTCTGCGGCTTCAGATGACGCGTTTTTCTTAAGAAGAGTCATGATTCAATGAAGCTGCTGTGCTGCAAGGACGTCGCGCCAATGTGCAACGCCGTGTTCGATCTGTGCGACCGCAAGGTCGAATGTCGCGCGATGTCGGCGATAAGGATCGACGATATCGATGCCCTCGCCCTCTATCAGCCTGAAGACTTTTCCCCGTGCAAACGGCCACGCGTTCTCGATCTGCTCGCGCTGTGACTTCGTCATGGTGAGAATCAGGTCTGCACCGCGAACGCGCTCGTCCGTCAATGGCGAAGCCACGTGTCCCTCGAGCGGTACACCACGTTCGAGTGCCAGTTGCGCAATGGTCGGATCCGCGCCCTCGCCAACGAGCGCATGCGTCCCGGCCGAACTAAAGCCGATGCCCGGGAGCGCGTGCGCCAACATGGCGCATGCCAAGGGACTACGGCAAATGTTGCCTTCGCAGACAACCAGAACACGCTCGATCATTTCGCCACCAACCCCGCAGTCAGGCCCGCACTGATGGCGGGAATCAGCAACGTCAGTACGCGGTTGAAGCGGACAAGGCCATTGCCGTCGACATACACGACATCCTTCGGTTGCAAATCAAACTCTTTCGCTACGACCATGGCGACCGGGGAACGTCCGTCGAGGTGGAACACTTCCGGCGTACCATTCAGCGCGCCGCGAATCACGAACATTTGAGCGGCATCGGCCGTCGACGAGTTGACGCTGCCCGCCTGCGCGATCGCGTCGGCCAATGTGATGCGGCCGGTACGGCGCGGGATGGCGGAGATCGGCTTGTTGACTTCGCCCATCACGTAGACGTCGTTTTCGTCGCGTGCGACAACGCGCAGCATGTCGCCGGGTTTCAGATACAGCCGGGATGGGCTTAGACCGCTTGCCACCATTTGCGTCAGATTGATGCGGTGAGATTGCCCGCCGCGCACGAGCACGAGGTCACTTTGATCGGCTGTGTCGGCAAAGCCGCCCGCTCGCGATACGGCTTCATAGAGCGACATGGGCACATCGTTCACGGCGACGACGCCAGGGTTGCGCACTTCGCCGTCCACATAGACTTCGTGCGCGCGGTAAGAAGCCATGCGCACCGTGACCTGCGGCTTGACAAAATACCGAGCGAGCGATGCCGAAAGACGTCGTTGCACTTCCTCTGTGCGTAGTCCTGCTACGTGCATCGTTCCCGCGTAGGGGAACGTCAGGTCGCCCGCCTGGTCGACAACGAAACCGGAGAACGGATCGCCCGGCCGCGTGGACGCCTGGGACTGCGTGCCGCCCACGGCCGCTGCGAGTTCCGGGTGGTCCCATACAACAATCTGCAGAACGTCGCCGGCGCCGATCGTGTACGGCTGAGGCACCGCCGATAGCAGTTCGACCTGTTGTTGCTGCTGCTTCAAGCGCGCTTCCTGAAGGCCCTTCACTGTCTCGACGCTGAGTTCGGTAACAGGCACTTCAGGCGTAGCGGAAGTCGCATCGGCGACCTGTGCTGCCGTGCCGGTCGTCGGAGCGGCTGCCCCCCCAGCCGTCGACCTCTCAGCGTTGGAACTGTTCCCGGCGGGCGCCTGCGTCTGGGTGCTTCCCTTCGACAGGGACATGCGCATGCCAGGCGCAACCGCGCACGCGCCAAGCGCAGCGCATAGTGCAACAGCCATAGTCGCACTCGCAAGGCGCGGAGCGGTGCGCCGCGCCCCGCTCAGGGTGCGCTCAAACGGTTTCGTCAATGATTTCACCACTTCTACATTCCAGCTATTCAATACGCGTTGCGATGTACCAGTCCCTTGAACATCGTTGCGACCACGATGCGCATGTCGAGCCCGAAGGACCAGTTGCTGAGGTAATAGAGATCGTGTTCGACGCGGCCCCGCATCTTCTCGACTGAATCCGTCTCGCCACGAAAGCCGTTCACCTGTGCCCAGCCCGTAATTCCCGGCTTGATGCGATAGCGGTGAACATAGTCGTCCACGATGTTTTGATAGAGCGCGTCATGTTCGATGGCGTGTGGGCGCGGCCCGACTACCGACATTTCGCCGCGCAGTACGTTGAAGAATTGCGGAAGCTCGTCGAGACTCGTGCGGCGCAGAAAAGCGCCAACTCGCGTAATGCGGGGATCGTTACGCGTTGCCTGCTTGACGACGCCGTGCGCCGTTTCATGCGCCCGCATGCTGCGGAACTTGTATATGTTGAAGATCTTGCCGTTCGCCCCTTTGCGCCGTTGCGTGAAGAGCACGGGCCCGGGCGAGGAAAGCTTCACGGCAAGCGCGATGGTCGCGAGTATCGGAGCCAGCCCGATTACGGCCAGCAACGCAAACACGCGATCGAAAATGTCCTTCGAAACGAGGGCGTCCGACGAAAGCGGTGAGCCCACGAGATTGATCGCAGACGTGCCGTCGAGGTTGACCATTTCGCCTTCGAAGAGCGCCAGGCCACTGACGTCTGGAACAAACCGGATGTTCACGAGGTCGTTGCGAAACAGATCGATGAATTGAAGAATCGTGCGCTCTTCCGAGAGCGGCAACGCAAGCCAGACCTCAACGACGTGATAACGGCGCACGAAATCGGCAAAACCTTCCCGGTCGCGAAAAGCAGGCACGACGCCCGGTGCCGCGGCAATTTCCGGGCCGGTGTCGAAGATGGTCGAGACGGCGTAGATTGAGTTCGGCGTGGTTTCGACCTTGCGCAGCAGGTGGCGGCAATGCGCCCCGCTGCCAACGATCGCGACAGCGCGTGTGCGCGCGCCCTGCTCCTCCCGCCGCCGATCAACGAAGCGTCCGATGATCCGGCAAGTCACGAGGCCCAGACCGGAGAGGCACATCCACCGCGTGAACCAGTCGCCCGCCGGACGATACGGCTCTAGCAGAATGATCGCGACCAGCAACGCAACTACGAGCGCAAGCACCAACGCGGCAACCGGCGCGCAAACGCAGCGCCAGAAGATGTGGCCGCGAACGGTCTGATACAGACCGAAGAGCGGGAAGAGGAATACCGACGCCAATAGCGCGAACGCGACTAGCGCGTTGTCATAGCCGGGTTGAGCTGGTGTCGCCTCTAGCCGCAGGGCGGCAGACGCGCACACTGTGATCACAATAACGTCAAGCAAGCGCATGAGTGCGCCAGAGCGGCGCCCTGATGTGGCGCGATGGCCTTGAGCGGGCAGATGCATTGAGGTATCCACGAATGAATTGATTGCCGCGTCACTTCGGACGTGGTTTGTCAACGCTGGCGTGCACCGATCGCCGCCAGCTACTGCAGGTTTATTCGTGAACTGTCCAGCCACGTCGTGGATCCACCGGAGATAAGAGACGGACGACGCGAAAATTGGTTGCTTCCCTGCACGCTGCACTCCCTCGCTCAATGAATTCGAAGACGCTCGCGCGGATAAACACACCCAGCGCTGCCAGCCTAAAGGGGGATTCCCCATGCACCAGCTTTCGCATGGGAGCGCCTTGTCGAGTCCGTTTCTTGTTTAATGACAGAGGAGAAAGTTTCGACCGTCGTTACTTTTGCGTATATAGGATGAGTCCGAAATGGACTCGTAAGAGATCACAACCGTGGATTCCAGTAATCTCAAATCCACTAGAGAAAAGCAACTGAATGTGCGATACGATCGTTCTTGATATCGCATAATTTGCAGTGCGAATTATTTGCATCGATATATTTCACCCCAGCGACGACAGGCGAGATCGATCAAAAAAGATGATGACTCGTGCAATCGACAAATGGTCGCACGTGTATCCCACGTGAGATAAAGATGAAAAATATTTGATTCTCACAAATCATCCGATATTTTCTTTTTAATTGCCGGACATCTGTTAATTCGATTTAAAACTCAACGAGCTTTAAGCAGCGACGCCAGAGAATTCCGACGCCGCCCTACAAACTACCTTACTTCTTCCTCTGAATAAACTCGATCTTGTACCCATCGGGATCGGTCACAAACGCGATCACCGTGGTCCCATGCTTCATCGGACCCGCTTCACGCACCACCGTCCCGCCCTGCTCCTTGATCTTCGCGCAGGCGGCGTAGGCATCATCCACCTCAACCGCCAGGTGGCCAAATCCGGCCCCAAGATCATAGGAAGCCGTATCCCAGTTATGCGTAAGCTCGATCACCGTGCCATCGCGCTCGTCCGTGTACCCAACGAAGGCCAGCGTGAACTTGCCATCGGGGTAGTCTTCGCGGCGCAGCAGTTTCATGCCGAGCAGTTCGGTATAGAACTTGATCGAGCGATCGAGGTCGCCGACCCGGATCATCGTGTGCAGCAGGCGCATTGTGTACTCCGTTTTGCCGTCGTCAAAAACCGGACTGTACCAAAAACGCGCCAGCCCTGCCGGGCCCGGCAAGATGCGCCGATTTGCTCTAGCATGAACGCCATCCTGAAATTGCCCACGGCAATTTCGCCATACGCAAGAAACTAGGAGTAGACATGCGAATTCTGGTAGTGGGTGCGGGTGCGACGGGCGGCTATTTCGGCGGCCGGCTCGCCGCTGCGGGGCGTGACGTGACGTTTCTGGTACGCGAGGCGCGCGCCGCGCAGCTGCGCGAAGCGGGCCTCGTCATCCGCAGTCCGGCGGGCGATCTCACGCTGCGCGATGTCAAGACCGTCACGCGCGAAGCGCTCGAGTCGCAAGGTGGCCAACCGTTCGATCTCGTATTGCTGAGCTGCAAGGCCTACGACCTCGACAACGCCATCGATT
This sequence comes from Paraburkholderia sp. J8-2, assembly GCF_905220195.1. Taxonomy (NCBI): domain Bacteria; kingdom Pseudomonadati; phylum Pseudomonadota; class Betaproteobacteria; order Burkholderiales; family Burkholderiaceae; genus Paraburkholderia; species Paraburkholderia sp. J8-2. The sequence goes on along the minus strand of NZ_CAJMZA010000005.1, from coordinate 39,994 downwards.
CGTTCGCCGCTGCCGTCGGGCCGAACACGCTGATCCTGCCGCTGCTCAACGGTATGCGCCATCTGGAAGTCCTGCAGGCGCGCTTCGGCACGCAGGGGGTGTTGGGCGGCGTGTGCCTGATCGCGTCCACGCTCAACGACAAACGCGAGATCGTGCATCTGAATGATGTGCACGCCATCACGTTCGGCGAACTCGGCGGCGGCGTCTCGCCGCGCGTGCAAGCCGTAGCGGATCAGTTCGGCAATGCCGGCTTCCACGTGAAGGCGAGCGATCACATCCTTCAGGAAATGTGGGAGAAGTGGGTGTTTCTCGCGTCGCTCGCGGGCAGCACGTGTCTTTTCCGTGCGCCCGTTGGCGTGATTCTCGCCACGCCCGACGGCGCCGCGACCATCGAGCGTCTCTTTGCCGAATGCCGCGCGATCGCAGCCGAACATGGCCACGCCGTGCGCGACAGCTTCCTCGAACGTTCACGCTCGATGCTGTTCGCCAAGGGTTCGGCGCTCACCGCCTCGATGTTGCGCGACGTGCAGAACGGTTCGCGCATCGAGGCCGATCACGTGCTCGGCGACCTGATCCGGCGCGGCGGCGCGGTGCAGCACGCATCGAACGAGCTATCGGTGCTGCGCGTCGTCTATAGCCAGCTCAAAGCCTACGAGGCGCAGCGCAGCGAAGCGGCCTGAAAAGCGGTCTGAGAAGCGGTCTGAAAAGCAGCTAACGCACCGGCAAGGCGGCGCATCACGCGCTCATCAAGCGCCGCCTGCCCCTTCCAGCGCCTGCGCGAGACTCACATACTCCTCAACGGGCACTTCCTCGGCGCGGCGCGCCAGATCGAAGCCGAGCGCGTCGAAGTCGAGGCGTTCGCGGTAATCGCTGAGCGTATTGCGCAGCATCTTGCGGCGCTGCGAGAAGGCGGCCGTCACGAGTTCGCCGAGCAGCGCATCGTTCACCTTCGGCAGTTCGTGCGGGGCGTAGGGAATCATGCGCACGATCGCTGAATCCACCTTGGGCGGCGGCTGGAACGATTCGGGCGGCACGTCGATGAGCTTGTCGATCACGTAGCGGTACTGGAGCATCACCGTGAGACGGCCGAACGCCTTGCTGCCGGGCTCCGCCACCATGCGCTCGACCACTTCGTTCTGCAGCATGAAGTGCTGGTCGATCACGCGCTCGGCAAACGTGGTCAGGTGAAACAGCAGTGGGCTCGAAATGTTGTACGGCAGATTGCCGACAATGCGCAGCGAGGGCTTCTCGCCCGGCGCCGCGAGCGAGCCGAAGTCGAATGCGAGCGCATCGCCCGCGTGCAGTTCGAGCAGCGGGCCGAACTTCTTCGTGAGGCGCGCGATCAGGTCGCGGTCCAGCTCGACCGCGTGCAGCGGCGATTCAGGCGTGGCGAGGCGCTCGATGAGCGGCTCGGTGAGCGCACCCAAACCGGGCCCAATCTCGACCATGCGCTCGCCGCGCTGCGGGCGAATGACGTCGACGATCGAGTCGATCACGCCCGTGTCGACGAGGAAGTTTTGGCCGAAGCGCTTGCGCGCGAAGTGGCCCTGGTGCTGTCTGCTGCTGTTGGACATCTTCTCTGGATTCAATCAGATAGCGCGCCGGTGGCGCGCCATCGAAACGGCGGTGTCGAGGGCGGCGATCAGGCTGCCAGCGTCCGCGCGGCCAGTGCCGGCGAGGTCGAGCGCAGTGCCATGATCGACCGAGGTGCGCACGATCGGCAGGCCGAGCGTGACGTTGATGCCTTCGCCGAACGTCGCGTATTTCAGGACCGGCAGGCCCTGGTCGTGGAACATCGCCAGCACGCAGTCCGCATCCTTCAGGTAGCGCGGCTGGAACAGCGTGTCGGCGGGGTAAGGGCCGCGCGCGTCAATACCTTGCGCAGCGGCGGCGGCCAGCGCCGGCGAGATCGTGTCAATTTCCTCGCGCCCCAGGTAGCCGTTCTCGCCCGCATGCGGGTTGAGGCCGGTCACCAGAATCCGCGGCAGCGGCACGCCGAAATGATGACGCAGGTCATGATCGATGATGCCAAGTGTTTCAACGAGCCCCTCGACCGTGAGCGCAGCCGACACGTCCTTGAGCGGCAAATGCGTCGTGGCGAGCGCCACGCGCAACGGGCGCGCGCCGGTGCCCGCCAGCATCATGACCACGCGCGGCGTATGCGTGCGTTCGGCGAGATATTCGGTGTGGCCGGTAAAGGGCACACCGGCGTCGTTGATGGTGCTCTTTTGCAGCGGCGCGGTGACGATCGCGTCGAATTCGCCCGCCAGTGCGCCGTCGATCGCGCGGTCGAGCAGCGCGAGAACATAGCGGCCGTTGGCGGCGTCGAGCTTGCCGGGCTTGGCTGGCGTCGCGAGCGCGATATGCTCGACCTGCACAGGCTGGTGCGCCAGCACGGCGGCCCAGTCGACGCTCGCGGCTTTCGCGCGTGCTTCGAGCAGCGCGCTGTCGCCGAGGACGACGAACTGCGCGTCGGGCCAGTGGGCCGAGGCGCCCGCCAGCGCGGCGGCGGTCAGTTCGGGGCCGACGCCGGCCGGTTCACCCGTGGTGATGGCGATGCGGATCGGCCCCGCCCTCCGCGGAGCCGGCGACGACGATGCGGAGGCGTTCATGGCTCGATCCCTGGGTGACTGCTTAGTTGTGCGGCGGCGTCATGCCCGCGATCTTGTAGCTGACGTAGGCGCTGTCGCGCAGCTGCCGCAGCCAGTCGGCGTAAGCCTGCTCCGCCTTGCGCTGGCCGATGGCCTGGCGCGCGAGTTCCATTTGCTGCGCGATCGAGCCTTCGGCGTCGCGGCGGCCCAGCACCTGGATCAAGTGGTAGCCGTACTCGGTGCGAATCGGCTCGCTCAACTGGCCGTCCTGCAGCGTATTCATGGCGCGCTCGAATTCAGGCACGGTTTCGCCAGGGCTGATCCAGCCGAGGTCGCCGCCCTGCGAGGCCGAGCCGTCCTGCGAGTAAGTGCGCGCGAACTTGGCGAAGTCGCCGCCCGCCGCGATTTCCTGGCGGATTTCAAGCAGCTTCTGGCGCGCCTGGGGTTCGGACATGCCGTCGCCCACACGCAGCAGGATGTGGCGCACGTGCGTTTGCACGAGCTTGGGCGCGTCGGCGGCGGTGCCCTGGCCCTGGCGGCGCTCGACGAGGCGGACGATTTCAAAGCCGTCGTTGGTGCGGATCACCGTGGGGTTCACTTCGCCCGGACGCAGGGTGGAAGCGGCCGTCACGAACTCGGGCGGCAGCTTCGACTGCTGCAGAAAGCCCATGTCGCCGCCCTTGCTTGCGTCGCTCGCCTGCGAATTCGACTTCGCGAGGCTCTCGAACTTGCTACCCGACTGGGCTTCCTTGAGCAGCGCGTTGGCCTTCGCCTGCGCGGCTTCGATGTCGGTTTCCGAGGCGTTCAGCGGCGCCTTGATGAAAATGTGCTGGAAGTGCAGATCGCTCGACTGGCCTGCGTTCGGTCCGCGCTGGCTCGCGATGTAGTTCGCGACTTCGGCGTCGGACACCGTGACCTTGCTGTCCACTTCCTTCTCGCGCAGCTTCGAGAGCGTGAGTTCGGTGCGCGCGTCCTTCATGAACGTGGTCCAGGGCACGCCGGCCGCCTCGATGCGCGCGCGATAGGTGGCGAGATCCATGCCGTTGGCCTGAGCGAGGCGCTCGAGCGTGCGTTGCACGGAGGCGTCGTCGACAGTGATGCCGTCTTCCTTGGCCTTCTGGAGCTGGATGCGCTCGAGCACCATCTGGTTGAGCACCTGCGCGCGCAACTGGTCCGCGGGCGGAACCGGCGCGTTTTGCTGCTGAAGGCGATGCGAAATGAGTTCGGCGCGGCTGTCTAGCTCGCGCTGCGTGATCACGCCGTCATTGACGACTGCGGCGATCGTGTCGACCGTCTGGCCGTTGCCGGCCGGGAGACCTTGAGCTTGCGCCGGCGCGGCCGGCAACACGCCTGCGACGGCGAAGAGACTCGCAGCGTACGCTGCCAGGCGAAGCTTTTTCATGATTCCCACAGATACTCCAATGTTGGCGGGCACGCTTCGCCCGTCTCTATGCAACCGACACCGCGTTGCCCCGAGGCGCCTTGTGCAAACAATGCGCTCCGGATCACGCGTTATTGATAATCAGTGAAGCGCGAATCCGGCGGCGACTGGGCCGGCAGCTGCGTGTACCCCGGCACTGCCGTCCTGAACGCCGCCACCAGCCCGTTGTCGACGTTCGAGAGTCCCTTGAGCGTGAGCTGCGCGAGAAACCGCGTTGACGAATTCGGCGTACCCGACGTATTGAGCCCGTTCGCGTATCGCTGCAGGCCGATCCCGAGCACCCAGCAGTCGGCGTCGTACTGCATGCCGACCAGGCCGTCGACGATCCGATGGCCGTTCAGATCGTAGTTGAAGCGGCCCACGGCGTACACCCGGTGCGAGAACGGCCATTGAGCCGAGATCAGAACCTGATTGATCGGCTGGAAGTCCAGCGTGGTGTTCGCCCGCGTGTAGCGGTAGGCCACGTTCAGCACGCGGCTCGTTCCCGGGCTGTACCCGAAACCGATGCTCGCCTTCGTGAGCTGGTTGTTGTCGGCATTATATTGGAACGCCGTTTCCGAAGCGAAACCAGCCCCGATTTTCAGCGCAGCACCCGCAATCAGGTCCGAATGCGTCGCCTGACTCGTGCTTTCGCCGGAGTTCAGCGTGACGCGCTGATCCTGGAAGTAGTACTGCTGCGCGATCACGAAGCGCGCGCGCTCGTCGCCCGAAGCCGGGTCGATGAAGCGCGTGGTGAGCGCGGCCGTAATGCGGTTCGCGTCGGCAATCCGGTCGTTGCCGACGAAGGTGTTCGGCGTGAAGATCTCCGCGAGGCCGAAGTCCGACTCCGCGGTATCGAAAAGGGGCGCGAACTGCTGGTTGTGGTACGGCGTGTACACGTAGTACAGGCGCGGTTCCAGCGTCTGGATGTAGTCCTGACCGAACAGGTGGACCGAGCGGTCGAACACGAGGCCCGTGTCGAAGCTGAAGGTCGGGATCGATTCGGTAAAGCTCTTCGGCGTACCGACGGGCGAACCGAAGGTCGTGCCCGCCGGGCCGATGTTGCTCAGGTTGTACGACGCGAAGTGCCACTGAACCTTCGGCGTGACGAAGTAACCCGGCCCCATCAAGGAATACGACAGGTACGGATTGAAGACGACGCGGTCGCCTTCGGTCGCGTTGTCTTCCGTGATGCGGAAGCGCGAATAGTCGGCTTCCATGCCGTAGTCGAAGCCGCCGACGTTGTACTTCGCGTACTTCACGTTCAACTGCGGCTCGCGGCCGTACGGCGGCGTCGACGACTCGACCACCTGCCAGTGCTGGTAGCGGCCGAGCACGGACCACGGTCCGTTGTTGTACGTGAGGCCGGCTTCCTGCTGGTACAGCGTCTGCGTACCGTTCAGGAACTGGTTGGCCGGCGACGACAGGTCCGACGGATAGGTGTTGTCCGAGACCTTGTTGTAGTAGACGTACCCGCCGAACCCGTTGCCGAAGTTCTGGTTGTGCTGGATGAACAGCGCGTAGCGGTTCGTCTTCGTGATCGCGTCGTCCGGCAGGAAGGTGCCGGTGATCGATCCCGAGTAATTCGTCGAGAGATACCGGTAGTTGCCCTGCAGGAACACGCCACGCTTCGAGATGATTTCCGGCGTGAACGTGAAGTCGCGGTTCGGCGCGATGTTGAAGTAATACGGCAGCGAGATTTCGTAGCCGTTCGTCGAGCTGACCGAGAACGTGGGCGGCAACAGGCCGCTGCGGCGGTCGCCCGTAAGCGGGAACGACAGCCACGGGCTCGCGAAGATCGGCACGTCCTGGAAGAACAGCACGGCGTTGTGCGCGACGCCCTCGTCGCTGCCGGTGTCGAAATCGAACTCGCTGCCCTTGATGTACCAGGCCGGATTGGTCGAGCAGTGGCACGCGGTGTAGGTGCCGGTCGTGAGCACCGAGCGCTCACTGTCCAGCAGGTCGGCGCGCGCGGCGCTGCCCGAGCCGCCCGTGAGCGTGAAGTGGTACTTCGGCGCGGGCATGAAGCCCTCGTTCGCCTCGACCTTCAAATGCGCCTCGGGCCCCGTGAACGTCGTGCCGTTCTGCACGACCACGACATTGCCGTACGCATTGGCCATGTCGGTGTCCTGGTCGTAGTGCAGGGCGTCGCCCTTCACCACGTTCGTGCCCTGGCGCAGTTCCGCGGCGCCCTTCACTGCGAGGTCGGTGTCGATCGTGCCGGTCGTCGAATCGCCGAGCACGAACGTTGCCGGGTGCTGGCCCGTCGCGTTGGGGTGATCCTCGAGTTGCGGCGCGAGCCGCAGGCTCCACGGGCCGTCCAGCTGCTGGGGCTGCGCGGCCGCGCCCGCGAGCTGGGCGTGCGCGAGCGCGGGCACCAGACCCGGTACGGCCAGGAGTGCCGCGATGAGCCGCCGCTTGCCCGGCACGCCGTCGTCACTAGGGGAGATCGTCTGGAAAAACTGTCTGGGCGGCATGTATGGTTTTGGCGAATCGGCCCGGCCGCCTGCCCTCTGCTTGATGGTGGCCCGCCTGGGCACCCGCCTCCCGATAAACCGGATCGAGGCCGGGCTGCAAACAATTAATTACAATTCATCGAACCCTGGAGCGACGATGAATGCGGCGAGCGAACCGTCATGCGGGCTTTGGCGCGAGTCGCGTCAAAAAAGTCGTGGGGTATTATATGGCAAGACGTTGATCCACTGATTTTGCCTCTGGCTTTCATGACCTTTTCCGCCGCGCATTCTCCCGCCGACTCACCTGCCGCATCCGCGACCGACACTCGCCGCGACCTGCTCGCCGCCTGGCTCGGCAGCCACGCCGGGCAGTACGCCCTCGACCTCGCAACGCTCGCCCCCGCCTCGGCGGACGCGAGCTTTCGGCGCTATTTCCGGCTCGCTAGCGCGGGCGCGCACGGTGCGACGCTGATCGCCGTCGACGCCCCGCCGCCCGAAAAAAGCCGCGAATTCGCCCAGATCGCGCAGATGCTCGAGGCCGCCGGCGTCCACGTGCCGCGCGTGCTCGAAGTCGATTTCGACGCGGGCTTCATGCTCGTGACCGATCTCGGCACCGCGCCCTACCTGAAAGCGCTGCAGGAAGCCGGCCCCGGCACGCGCTCGCGCGAGTTGATGCGCGACGCCATCGAAGCGTTGATCCGCTGGCAGTCGAGCTCGCGGCCGGGTGTACTGCCGGACTTCGACGAATCCTTCATGCGCCGCGAGATGGAGCTGATGCCCGAGTGGTATCTGGAGCGCCATCTGGGCCGCAAGGTGGACGAAGCCACGCGCGGCGTGCTCGATCGCACCTTCGCGCTGCTCGTGGCAAGCGCCCGCGCACAGCCGCAAAGCTACATGCTGCGCGACTTCATGCCCCGCAACCTGATGATCGCCACGCCCAACCCCGGCGTGCTCGACTTCCAGGACGCGGTGTATGGCCCGATCACCTACGACGTCGTCTCGCTGTTGCGCGACGCGTTCCTGAGCTGGGACGAAGAGTTCGAGCTCGACTGCTTCGCGCACTACTGGGAGCGCGCCAAGAAGGCGGGACTGCCGGTCGACGCCGACTTCGGCGAGTTCTACCGCCAGCTCGAGTGGATGGGCCTGCAGCGCCACATCAAGGTGCTGGGCCTCTTCTGCCGCATCAACTATCGCGACAGCAAACCGCATTACATGGCAGACCTGCCGCGCTTTCTCAACTACGCGAGCAAGGTCGCGCACCGCTACCGCCCGCTCGTGCCGTTCGCACGGCTCATCGACGAACTGCAGGGCAGCGCCGTCGAAGTCGCCTACACCTTCTGAAACGGGCCGTCATGACCCAAACGAATCACACGCGGGACAAGGCGCGCCACGGCCGAACCGCCATGATCTTCGCCGCCGGACGCGGCGAGCGCATGCGTCCGCTCACCGACACCTGCCCGAAGCCGCTGCTGGCCGTGGGCGGCAAACCGCTGGTCGTGTGGCAGATCGAGCGGCTCGCCGCGGCGGGCTACACGCGCATCGTCATCAACCACGCCTGGCTCGGCGCGCAGATCGAAGCCGCGCTCGGCGACGGCGCGCGCTTTGGCGTGATGCTCCACTATTCGCCCGAGCACGACGCGCTCGAAACGGCGGGCGGCATTGCACAGGCGCTGCCGCTGATCGAGTCGAACGGCACGCCCGAGGTGTTTCTCGCGGTGAGCGGCGACGTCTACAGCGCCTACGATTTCGCGCGTCTGAACCCGCACGCGCAAGCGCTCGCGGCGCAAGCGCAGCCGGGCATGCATCTCGTGATGGTGCCGAACCCGCCGTTCCACCCGAAGGGCGACTTCGCACTGAACGCTGACGGCCGGCTCGCCCTCGAAGGCGCGCCGCGCTACACGTTCGGCAATATCGGCCTCTACGACACGCGTATGTTCCGCGATCTCGCGCCGGGCACGAAGCGCGCGCTTACGCCGTACTATCGCGAGTCCATCGCGCAAGGACGCGTGAGCGGCGAACTGTACGAAGGCGTTTGGGAAAACGTCGGCACGCCCGCGCAGCTCGAAGCGCTCGACGCCGCGCTGCGCACGTCGACTCACGCGCAACCCGGCTAAAAACCTGCAAACGCCGGCGCGCGGAGCGCTTCAGTTTCCGCCCGCCGCCGGCAACTCCACTTGCCCAGCTTCTGACTGCGGCACATCGCCCGCCTTCTGCTGCTGGAGCGCCCACATCTGCGCATAGTGTCCGCCCGCGCGCAGCAGTTCCGCATGCGTGCCGCGCTCGACGATGCGCCCGTGATCCATCACGATGATCTGCTGCGCGTGCACGACGGTCGAGAGCCGGTGCGCAATGACGAGCGTCGTGCGCTCGCGCGCGATCTGGTCGAGCTCGTGCTGGATGGCCCGTTCCGAGCGCGAGTCGAGCGCTGACGTCGCCTCGTCGAACAGCAAAATGGGCGGATTCTTGAGCAGCGTGCGCGCGATCGCCACGCGCTGCTTCTCGCCGCCCGAAAGCTTGAGGCCGCGCTCGCCCACCGGCGTGTCGTAGCCCTTGGGCAGACTTTCGATGAACGTGTGAATATGCGCCGCGCGCGCCGCTGCGATCACTTCCTCGCGGCTCGCCGTCGGGCGGCCATAGGCGATGTTGTAGTAGATCGAGTCGTTGAACAGCACCGTGTCCTGCGGCACGATGCCGATCGACGCACGCAGCGAATCCTGCGTGACGTCGCGGATATCCTGGCCGTCGATGGTGATCGCGCCACTGCTCATGCGGTCGAGATCGTAGAAGCGGAACAGGAGCCGCGCGAGCGTGGACTTGCCCGATCCGCTATGCCCAACCACGGCCGTGGTCGTGCCCGCCGCAATCGTGAAGCTCAGGTCGTGCAGAATCTGACGCGACGGCTCATACGCGAAGTTCACGTGCGAAAAGCGCACCTCGCCACCGCGCACCGCAAGCGCCTGTGCGCCGGGCACGTCGGCCACTTCGCGCTCGACGGTGAGCAGCGTGAACATGCGGTCCATGTCGGTGAGGCTCTGCTTGAGCTCGCGATACACCACGCCGAGAAAATTCAGCGGAATGTAGAGCTGCAGCATGAACGTGTTGATGAGCACGAGGTCGCCGAGCGTGAGCCGCCCCGCCATCACGCCTTGTGTGGCGCGCCAGAGAATGAATACGAGCCCCGTGCCGATGATCGCCTGCTGCCCGAAGTTGAGCGCGGAAAGCGAGTGCTGCGACTTGATCGCGGCCTTGCGGTAGCGATGCAGGTTCTCGTCGTAGCGCTTCGTCTCCCACTCTTCGTTGCCGAAGTACTTCACCGTCTCGTAGTTGATGAGCGAGTCGATCGCACGCGCGTTGGCGCGCGAATCGAGCTCGTTCATCGTGCGGCGATAGTGCGTGCGCCACTCAGTCACCTTCACCGTGAACACGATGTACGCAACGAGCGCGATGAGCGTGACGATCGCGTAATAAGCCTCGTACTTCACGACGAAGAAGCCGAGCACGAGACCCACTTCCACGAGCGTCGGCAGGATGCTGTAGAGCGAGTAGGAAATGAGCTGCGTGATGCCACGCGTGCCGCGCTCGATGTCGCGCGACATGCCGCCGGTTTGCCGCTCGAGATGAAAGCGCAGCGAGAGCGCGTGCAGATGGCGGAACACCTTGAGCGCGAGCTGGCGCACGGCGCTCTCGGTCACTTTCGAAAACAGGATTTCGCGCAGCTCGGTGAAGAGCGATGTCGAGAGGCGCACGATGGCGTAAGCCACCACGAGCAACCCGACGCCGCCCGCGAGCACGATGCCTGGCGCGTGCTCCGCGCGACCGAGCGCGGTGAGCTGGTGCACGGAAGCGAGACCGTCGACGATGTGTTTCATCACGATCGGCACGCCGAGGTTGGCCACCTTCGCGCCGATCAGGCAGGTGAGCGCGAACGCCACGCGCCATTTGTAGGCGGTGAGGTAAGGCAGCAGCGAAACGATCGTCTGCCAGTCGTTGCGCGGCCCGGTGGCGGGCAGTGCGGGTTCGTTGGAAGCGGGAAAGCGGCGCATGGGGCGAGCAGCGAGAAACGTGCGCAATGCGGCGCGCGAAAGCCGGTTCAGCAACCGGAGCCTGGCGCGGCGCAAGCGGCACGGCGAGTCTTGTGGGGTAATCGGCGACGGGTTTCGCGAAGGTGGAAGGCTCTAATCGACCCGGCCGCCGCACCTTATGCTTTCCCGTACAATTCCTGATCAACGTATTGTCGCAGAAGGCGGCGCGCGCCGCTGAGCACGCCACGCCGGGCGCGCCCCGCTTGCCTCCAGCCTGCGCCGCAATGCTGTCCGCCGTTCGATCCCTTTTCATGGAAGCCCGATGACCGACTCCTTCCCGCTCCCCCAAAAATCGCCCGCGCTGCGCGTCGTGCCGCAACCCTCGGACGCCAACGTTCACGGCGATGTCTTCGGCGGCTGGATCATGGCGCAGGTCGACATTGCCGGTTCGATTCCGGCGAGCCGCCGCGCCAATGGACGCGTTGCGACCGTCGCGGTGAACTCGTTCGTGTTCAAGCAACCGGTGTTCGTGGGCGACCTGCTGAGCTTCTACGCCGACATCGTCAAGACCGGCAACACCTCGGTGACCGTCGAGGTCGAGGTGTACGCGCAGCGTATGCGCCTCCAGGAGGAGGTCGTGAAGGTGACGGAAGCCACGCTCACCTATGTTGCGACCGGCACGGACCGCCGCCCGCGCCAGCTGCCGCCGATTGAATAACGCTCACGCCCGGCCGCTGCGCCGGGCTTAGCCCGTCCACGCCAGCCCCGGCGCTTCCTCGTACGTTGCGCTCGCGCGCAACAGCGCCGCGGCCTCGTCGCCGGGTAGCGGCGGCGCGAAGAAGTAACCCTGCAGCTCGTCGCACGCGCGATCACGCAAGAAGGCGAATTGCGCCGACGTCTCCACCCCTTCCGCGATCACCTGCAACTGCAGCTCGTGCGCAAGCGCGATGATGGCCGCCGTGATCGTTTCGTCGTCGCTGCTCGTGCCGATGTCGGCCACGAACGAGCGGTCGATCTTGAGCCGGTCCACCGGCAGCCGCTTCAGGTAGCTCAGGCTCGAATAGCCGGTGCCGAAATCGTCGATGGCAATGCCGATGCCGAGCGCGTGCAGCTCGTTCAACATCGACACGGCTTCTTCCGCGTTGCGCATGAGCGTGCTCTCGGTCAGCTCGATTTCGAGCCAGCAGGCTTCCAGCCCGGTTTCCTGCAGCACGTCCTTCACGAGCTGCGCAATGTCGCGCTGGTGGAACGTCTTCGCCGAGAAGTTCACGGAAACGCGCACGGGCGGCAGCCCCGCGAGTTGCCACGCCCGGTTCTGGCGGCACGCCTCACGTAGCACCCAGTCGGAGAGCGGGCCGATCAGGCCGCTTTCTTCCGCCACGGGAATGAACTGCGCAGGCGACACGAGCCCGACCTCCGGGTCGCGCCAACGCACGAGCGCCTCCATGCCGACGACGCGGCCACCCTCGATCTCCACCTGCGGCTGGTAGTGCAGCAGGAATTCGCTGTCGCGCAGCGCGCGGCGCAGGCGCCGCTCGAGATTCAGGCGCGCACCCACATTCGCGTTCATCTCCGGCTGGAAGAACTGGAACGTGTTGCGGCCCATGTCCTTCGCGCGGTACATCGCGACGTCGGCCTTCTTCATGAGCGTTTCGGCGTCGTTGCCGTCCTGCGGGAACACGCTCGCGCCCATGCTGCAGCCTACGTACAGTTCGGTGCCGTCGATCCACACCGGCTCCGAGATCAGCGCGCGCGCGCGCTCCATCCAGCCGATCAGCGACTTCTCGTCAATGGTGTCGGTGAGCACGATCACGAACTCGTCGCCGCCGTGGCGCGCGACCGTGTCGGTCGTGCGCGTGCAACGCTGAAGCCGCTCGGCCACCACGCCGAGCAGACGGTCGCCCACGCTGTGGCCGAGACTGTCGTTGACGTTCTTGAAACCGTCGAGGTCGATGAACACCACGGCCACGCCCGTGTCGTGCCGCTGCGCCGCGAGCAGCGCGTGCTGAAGCCGGTCGCGCAGCAGGTTGCGGTTGGGCAGCAGCGTGAGGCTGTCGTAGTTCGCCTGGTATTCGAGCTGCTCCTGATAGCGGATCAGCTCGGTCACGTCGTTGATGATGCCAATGTGATGCGTGATGCGGCCATCGAGATCGGGCACCGGCGCGATCAGCAGCTGGTTCCAGAAGAGCGCGCCGTCTTTGCGGTAGTTGCGCAGCACGGCGCTCACTTCGCGATTGGAGAGCAGCGCCTTGCGCACCGCGATGAGGCCGTCCTGATCGCGGTCGTCGCGTTGCAGGAAACGGCAGTCCTGGCCGACCACCTCGGCCGGATCGAAGCCCGTGATGCGGCGAAACGCAGGATTCGCGTACTCGATCAGATTGCTGCCGCCCGGACCCGGCGCGGTGATGAGAATGGCGTTCACGCACGCGTCGAGCGCGCGGCTTTGCAGGCGCAGCGCGAGGTCGGCGCGCTTGCTTTCCGTGGTGTCCGAGTACGAGCCGAGCACGCCGATCACGCGGCCGTCGCCATCGAGCAGCGGCAGCTTGCTCGTGAGCGTCGTGCGGTGCAGGCCGTCGATCGTGTGGTCGTCCTCGAAGTTGATGCGCGGCAGGCCCGACTCGATCACCTCGCGATCCTGTTCGCGCATGTCGTCGGCGTAGGCGCGCCACGGCAGGTCTTCGTCGGACTTGCCGATGATCTGCTCGGGGTAAGCGAGGCCCGCGTCGCGCGCGAACGTCATGTTGCAGCCGAGATAGCGCGATTGCGCGTCCTTCCAGAAGATGCGCTGCGGGATGTTGTCGATCACCGACTCGAGCATCTGGTTCGAGCGCTGCGCCTCCGCCTCGGCCTTGATCTGCTCGGTGACGTCGTCGGCGAGCACGAACACGGCGTCGCGGCCGAGGAAGGTGAGCGAGTGATGCGAGATGTCGGCGCTGATGATCGAGCCGTCGCGGCGGCGATGGTGCCAGATGCCGGCCATCATGCGCACGTTCTGCGTGAGCATGTCCGAGCGCGTGAGATGTTGCTCGAGCCGCGAGACGTCCTCGGCGGGACGGATGTCGCGGATCGTCATCGCGAGGAACTCCTCCTCGCTGTAGCCGTATTGCTGGATCGCGGCGCTATTCACGGCGAGAAAGCGCAGCGTCTCGCGGTCGAACACGTACATCGGCACCGGGTGCGCGTCGAACAGCCCCTGAAAGCGCTCGCTGCGCAGGCGCATGCCGCTCACGGCGCGCAGCTTCTCGCGGGCGGCGCTTTCGCGCGCGCCGAACGTGTAGATGAGCAGCGTCCCACCCGCGAGCATCGTCACGATCAGCAGCAACAGGGCGCGGCCGCCCGAGCGCGCCGAGTCGGCGAGCGCGGCGGCGAGCGCCAGATCCTCTGCGCGTTGCAGCGCCGCGAGCCGGGCGTCGAGCTGGTCCACGAGGTTGTCGACGCGGATGTATTCGCCGGCGAGCCACGCGGCAGTGGCAGGCGACGGCGCTTCGACACTGGCCGTGAGTACTGCTGTGGGCACAGCGGCGGTTGGAGGTGTTGCCGCAGCAGGCGGCGCGGCGGTCGCTGTGACGGGATTTTGGGTGCTGCTTGCCGCGATATTTGCCACGCCGTTTGCTGCGATATTTGCCGCGACGCTCGCGCCGAGCGGCGCCGCGGTGAGCGTATCGAGCGTCACGGCGCGCGCCGCCACATCCGCCGCGGCGTGCAGCGGCAAGATGGTGCCGGTCACGACATGGCCGGCCATGCGCGCGTCTGCGGCGTTCGCGGGTTGAACCGCTTTCGCGGCGGCGCCATTGCGTGCGGGCGCCTCGCGCGATTCCCATGGCGCTGCGGGCGAACGTGCGGCATCGGCTGGCATTGCCGTGCCGAATTCCTGGTTGGCCGCGCCGTCAGCCGGAGCCGCCGCCGCTGGCGCGGTCCCGTTCGCCGCAGCCTGTCCGCGCTCGTCGGCAACGCGCTGCTCGGCGCGCGCGAGCGTCACGTCGATCTCGCCCGCAATGGCAGTGGCCTGCGCCGCCAACGCATCGAAACGGGCGGCGAGGTCGGCATTGCCGGCCAGCTCCGCGCGCAGTGCGCGGCCGGTTTCGTCGAGCATGACGGCGCGCGCATCGTGCGCGGCCGCCGACTCCGGCTCGCCCTGCACCGCGAAGCGGCCCAGCGCGCTCACACCGCTGCCAAGGGCATCGCGATAGCGGTCGAGGTCGTGACGGATCGTCGCCGCCTGGCTCGCGCGCAGGTCGATCTGGCGCTGACCGTCGATCTGCGTCCACGCGACAAAAGCGTTCGCGCCCACGGCCGCCGCAACGACGGCCAGATTGATAAGTTGGCGCTTCGAAAAAAGAAGGTTCATGAATGCCGAGCGTCGTTCGCACCCGCGCCGTGAGCGCGGGATGATGGGTCACGACTGCGCGCGACCGGTCGGCGCCTGACGCGCCAACCCGAAATAACGGCAGGGCCGGCCTTGTCTTGAGGGCAAACGGGGAGAAAGAGGCGGAAAAAGACGCGCGACGGCGCGCGCGAGGCGGCCGCGGCTAACAGGAATCGGGTATGGATCGGCTATTTGTCCGCCTGGAAGCGAACAAGAAGCGGCACTGACCCGCTGGTGGGCAGGATTGGCGGGAAATCAGCGCCGGAAAATCACCGCGGCACCGCCAGCCCGAACTCGCGCATCGCCGGCGCGAAGTCGTGATTGCTCTCGGGCTTGCGCGCGAGCTTCGCAAGCACATAGCGCTGGAACGGGTCGAGCTGCGCCCAGTCTTCGAGGCCGGGTGCTTGCAGGCTGGCAAGCTCGGACTGAAGCGCAATGCCGCCCGGCACTGTGTTCACGTCGCGCCAGGCCGGCGCTTCTTCGGGCGCGAACCATTCGGGCTCGACGTTCGCATGCGTGCGCATCATCTCGAAGAGCGCGTGGTCGAAATTGGGCTCGATCTGCGTGTCTTCATCGACGGGGAAACATGCCAGCAGCCGGCGGTCCTCGTAGGGCAGCAACTGCCATTGCGCGAGAGAGATGCGCAGACCAAAGCGATCCAGGTTGAAGCGCACGCACATCGGGATATAGGTGAGGTTTTCGGACGACTCGACCTCGAACCGGAAAAGCAGCGGAGCTTCGTTCAATGCCATGACGGTATCCTCGCGAGGCGGGCAAAGGCGCAGGCAAGCGCGCGCGGCCCGCTTGAGGTATTTTAGAACCTTCCGCGCGCGGCGCGGCTGCGCTGTCCCCTGGCGGCGCTGCGGTGCCGCGCCGCACAAGGACTGATGGAGTTTTGCGCTTGAATACCCCAACCCGCTCGCAGATCGCGGCGACGAATCCCCTGGAATCCGATGGCCAGCCCGGCGCCATCGAGTTGCGCGTGCACCGGCACCGTGGCGGCACGGTAGAAACGCGTGAGGACCACGTTGGCCAGGAATGGCCCGTCGCGCTCGTCTTCAATGGCATTTCGCACGCGGTCATGATGTGCACGCCGCGCGACCTCGAAGCGTTCGCCGTGGGCTTCGCGATCTCAGAAGGCATTGTCGGGCGCAACGCCGACATTCAGGACATCGAGGTGTACTGGCACGACGAGGCGGATTTGCCGCATGCCGAGGTTCATCTCACGGTCGTGCAGCAGGCATTCGTCGAACTCAAGGAAAAGCGCCGCGCGCTCGCCGGGCGCAGCGGCTGCGGCGTGTGCGGCATCGAGAGCATCGACTTGCTCGATCTCGAGCCCGAGCAGGTGCCCGACACCGGCTTCGCCGCGCGCCTGGCGCCGGACGCCATCGCGCGCGCCGCACGCGAACTGCCGCAGCACCAGGCGCTCACGAAGCTCACCGGCGGCTTGCACGCGGCCGCGTGGTGCGACGAGAACGGCGCGATCCTGCGCGCCTTCGAGGACGTGGGGCGCCACAACGCACTCGACAAACTCATCGGCCAGCTCGTGATGGAGCGCGCCGACACGCAGCAGGGCTTCGTCTTCCTCTCCAGCCGTGCAAGCTACGAACTGGTGCGCAAAGCCGCGCGCGTGGGCATTCCGATGGTCGCGACGATCTCGGCGCCTTCTTCGCTTGCGATCGCCATTGCGAAGCGTGCCGGACTGCGGCTCGTGAGTTTTTGCCGCGAGTCCGGCTATGTCGATTACGAAACGGCCTGATTCAACCTGAGCTTGCGCTCGCGGCTCAATCGAACTGCCGGAAATCCGGCTTGCGCTTTTCGAGGAACGCCGTGAACGCCTCGCGCGCTTCGGGCGCGAGCAGCATCTTGCCGAAGTGCACGAACTCTTCGCTCATGCGCGTCTTGATCTCGTGGTCGCTCGCGCGCTTCATGAGCGACTTCGTCACGCGCAGCGACGACGCGGGCAGCGCCACGAGCTTCGCCATTTGCCCGGCGACGAACGCGTCGAGCTCGGCGGCCGGCAGCACACGGTTCACGAACCCCATGCGATGCGCTTCGGCCGCGTCGAAGGTCTCGCCGAGCAGCAGCTTTTCCGCCGCGCCCTGATAGCCCGCAATGCGCGGCAGCAAGAGCGACGAAGCCGCCTCGGGGCACAGCCCCAGTTGCGCGAACGGCACGGCGAAGCGCGCATTGTCGGCGGCGTAGACGATGTCGCAATGCAGCAGCAGCGTCGTGCCGACACCGATCGCCGGCCCTTTCACCGCCGCGACGATCGGCTTGTCGAACGTCGAGATGGCGTCGAGAAAGCGGATCACGGGGGAATCGGCGCCGGCGGGCGGGCTCTTCAGGAAGTCTTCGATGTCGTTGCCGGCCGTGAAGATCTCAGCGTGGCCGCTCAGCAGCACCGCGCGTACCGAGGCGTCCTCGTTCGCACCGGTGAGCGCGTCGGCCATCGCCTGATACATCGCGGGCGTGAGCGCATTCTTGCGCGCGGGCCGGTCGATGGTGATCGTGAGCACGCCGTTTTCGCGTGCTACGAGAATTTCGTTGCTCATACGAATGTCTCCTCTGTCGACCGGAGTTGGCGCTTCAGCGCTGACTCCAGTCCCACCTGCTCTGATACGAAAAACGGTCCGCAAACCGTGAAGTCTGCGAACCGTGTCGATAACGCCTGAGCGCTAGTCGTGCTTACAGCCGCTCGATGATGCCCGCCGCGCCCATGCCGGTGCCAACGCACATCGTGACCATGCCGTACTTGTAGTTGCGGCGGCGCAGGCCGTGCACGACCGTCGAGGCGCGAATCGCGCCCGTCGCGCCGAGCGGGTGGCCGAGCGCAATCGCGCCACCGAGCGGATTGATCTTCGAAGGATCGAGGCCGAGGTCCTGGATCACCGCCAGCGACTGCGCGGCAAACGCTTCGTTCAGCTCGATCCAGTCGAGATCGTCCTGCTTCAGGCCCGCGGCCTTCAGCGCCGCCGGAATCGCTTCCTTCGGACCGATGCCCATGATCTCCGGCGGCACGCCGCGCACCGCGAAGCTCACGAAGCGCGCAAGCGGCGTGAGGTTGAACTGCTTGAGGATCTTCTCGGAGACGACGATCAGCGCGCCCGCGCCGTCCGACGTCTGCGAGCTGTTGCCGGCCGTGACCGAGCCCTTGTTCGCGAACACCGCGCGCAGCTTCGCGAGGCCTTCGAGCGTGGTGTCGCCACGCGGGCCTTCGTCCAGCTCGATCAAACGTTCCTTCACCTTCACTTCGCCCGAAGCGAGATCCGGGAAGCGCTCGACGATCGTGTACGGCGCGATCTCGTCCTTGAACTCGCCCGCTTGCTGCGCGGCGAGCGCGCGGCGATGCGATTCGACCGAGAACGCGTCCTGCGCCTCGCGGCTCACCTTCCAGCGCTCCGCGACCTTCTCGGCGGTCAGGCCCATGCCGTAAGCAATGCCGATGTCTTCATTGCGATCGAAGATATGCGGCGAGAGCGACGGCTTGTTGCCCATCATCGGCACCATGCTCATCGACTCGCAGCCGCCCGCGATCATCGCGTCGGATTCGCCCACGCGGATGCGGTCGGCGGCCATGGCGAGCGCCGTGAGACCCGACGCGCAGAAGCGGTTGACGGTCACGCCGCCCACGCTCTGCGGCAGCCCCGCGAGCAGCGCGCCGATACGCGCCACGTTCAGGCCTTGCTCGGCCTCCGGAATCGCGCAGCCGACGATCGCGTCTTCGATCACGCTCGTGTCGAGCCCGGGCACCTGCGCCACGGCCGACTTGATTGCGTGAACGAGCAGCTCGTCCGGGCGGGTGTTCTTGAACACGCCGCGCGGCGCCTTGCCGATGGGAGTGCGGCTCGCGGCGACGATGTAGGCGTCCTGCAACTGTTTGCTCATCTCTTACTCCAGTATCTGGTGTGCGTCGTGCCGCTTAGTTGCGCACCGGCTTGCCGGTTTGCAGCATGCCCATGATGCGTTCCTGCGTCTTCTGCGTGCCGAGCAGTTCGACGAAGGCGCGGCGCTCGAGCTTGAGCAGCCATTCTTCGTCGACGAGGCTGCCCGCCTCGACGTCGCCGCCGCACACCGCTTCCGCGATGCGGCTCGCGATCAGGAAGTCGTGATCGCTGATGAAGCGGCCGTCGCGCATGTTCACGAGCGACGCCTTGATGGTCGAGATCGCCGAGCGGCCCGCCACCGGAATCTGCGTGGCGCGCAGCGGCGCACGGTAGCCCGCCGCGCTCAGCGCGCGCGCTTCCTTCTTCGCCGTGTCGAGCAGTTCGAACACGTTGAAGACGATCGTGTCCGAAGGCTTCAGATAGCCCATTGCGCGTGCTTCGTGCGCCGAGGCCGAGACCTTCGCCATCGCGGCGTTTTCGAACGACTTCTGCAGGAAGCGGAGCAGATCGCTCGGCACCGCGCCAATCGCCTGCGCGCCTTCGGCCGCGCGGATCGCCGCTTCCTTCAGGCCGCCGCCGGCGGGCACGAGGCCCACGCCCACTTCCACGAGGCCGACATAGCTCTCGATGTGCGCCACACGCTTCGTGCTCTGCAGCATGATTTCGCAGCCGCCGCCGAGCGCGATGCCCGACACCGCCGTGATGACCGGCACGTTCGCGTACTTCACGCGCAGCATCGTGTCCTGGAACTTCTTCACGAACGGCTCGATGCCTTTCGCACCGCCCATCATGAACGCGGGCATCGCCTCTTCGAGGTTCGCGCCAGCCGAGAACGGGCCGCCCGGCGCGCCGAGCTTCAGCGACGTCGGTTGCCAGATCACGAGGCCCTTGTAGCCGTCTTCGGCGATGTCGATGGCCTTCACGAGCGAGTCGAGCAGGCCCGGGCCCATCGTGTTCATCTTGCTCTTGTACGAGACGATGACGACGTCGTCCTCGCCCGCGCGGTCGTCCACCCAGGCGCGCAGGTTTTCGTTCTCGAACAGCGTCTTGCCGTAGGTCTTCGGGTCGCGTGCATTCGTTTCACCGAACAGCGCCGCGCGGAACACCTGGCGCTCGTACACCGGCAGATTCGAGCGCGGCACGAAGCGCGCTTCGGCGGGCGACCACGAGCCGTCCGCGCCGTGCACGCCGCCGTTCGCGGCGACCGGACCTTCGAACACCCAGGCGGGCAGCGGCGCATTCGACAGCGCCTTGCCTGCATCGATGTCTTCCTTCACCCACTCGGCCACCTGCTTCCAGCCAGCGGCCTGCCAGCCTTCGAACGGGCCTTCGTTCCAGCCGAAGCCCCAGCGGATCGCGAGATCGATATCGCGCGCATTGTCCGCGATCGACTGCAGATGCACGCCGATGTAGTGGAACACGTCGCGGAAAATCGACCACAGGAACTGCGCCTGCGGGTGCTGCGTTTCGCGCAGCAGCTTCAGACGTTCTGCGGGCGGGCGCTTGAGGATACGGCCCACCAGCTCGTCGGCCTTGCCGCCGCCGTCGACGTACTCGCCCGTACTCGCGTCGAGCACCTTGATCGCACGGCCTTCCTTGCGATAGAAGCCACCGCCCGTTTTCTGGCCGAGCGCGCCCTTCGCTACGAGCCCCGCGAGCACCGCCGGCGTTTCGTACACCGGGAAGAACGGATCGTCCTTCAGGTTGTCCTGCATCGTCTTGATGACGTGCGCCATCGTGTCGAGGCCCACGACGTCCGCCGTGCGGAACGTCGCCGACTTCGCGCGGCCAAGGCGCGAGCCCGTGAGGTCATCGACTTCGTCGAAACGCAGTCCGAACTTCTTCGCCTCGGCGATCACCGCGAGGATCGAGAACACGCCCACGCGGTTCGCGATGAAGTTCGGCGTGTCCTTCGCGCGCACCACGCCCTTGCCCACCACGCTCGTCAGGAACGATTCGAGCTGGTCGAGAATTTCGGGCTTCGTTTGCGCGGTCGGGATCAGCTCGACGAGGTGCATGTAGCGCGGCGGGTTGAAGAAGTGCACGCCGCAGAAGCGCGCCTTCAACGCATCGTCGAAGCCATGCGAGAGTTCGGTGATGGAAAGGCCCGAGGTGTTGGTCGCGAAGATCGCGTTCGGAGCGATGTGCGGCGCGACCTTCTTGTAGAGGTCGTGCTTCCAGTCCATGCGCTCGGCGATCGCCTCGATCACCACGTCGCATTCCGCGAGTTTGGCGATGTCGTCTTCGTAGTTCGCGGGCGTAATGTATTGCGCGTCGTCCTTCACGCCGAACGGCGCGGGCGAGAGCTTCTTGAGCGTCTCGATTGCCTTGAGCGCGATGGCGTTTTTCGGGCCTTCCTTCGCGGGCAAATCGAACAGCAGCACGGGCACGCGGGCGTTGATCAGGTGCGCGGCGATCTGCGCGCCCATCACGCCGGCGCCGAGCACGGCCACCTTGCGAATATTGAGGTTGCTCACGTTGTTCCTCCAGCGGGTATGCAATGTCGAGCGGATTGAGGTGTGAGGGCGGCGTGCCTCAACAGGTAACCGAGCGGGCGCCGCCTCTGGACATCGTGTTGAGCGGGCGCGCGCCTTTGCAAAGCACGCGCCCGTTGGCTTTTAGAACAACGCTTCGTCGACTTCCATCAGCGTCTTCGAACCCGCGCGCGCCTGGCGGATCGCCGTGGCCGTTTCGGGCAGGAGCTTCGCGAAGTAGAAACGCGCCGTGGCCAGCTTCGACTTGTAGAACGGATCGCCCGAGCTTTCCTTGTCGAGCGCGATGCGCGCCATGCGCGCCCAGAAGTACGCGAACACGAGGTGGCCCGCCGTACGCAGGTACGGCACCGCAGCGGCGCCGACTTCGTCGGGGTTCTGCATGGCCTTCATGCCGATTTCCATCGTGAGCTTCTGCACCTTGTCGCCGATGTCGGCGAGTGGGTTCACGAACTCCTGCATTTCCGGCTTGATGCCTTCGGCTTCGACGAACTCCGTCACGAGCTTGCCGAACTTCTTGAGCTTCGCGCCCATGTCGCCGAGCACCTTGCGGCCCAGCAGGTCGAGCGACTGGATCGTGTTCGTGCCTTCGTAGATCTGGTTGATACGCGCGTCGCGCACGTACTGCTCCATGCCCCACTCCGAGATGAAGCCGTGGCCGCCGTAGACTTGCATGCCGAGGTTGGTGCTCTCGAATGCGTTGTCGGTGAGGAAGGCCTTGATGATCGGCGTGAGCAGCGCGACGAGATCGGCGGCTTCCTTGCGCTCGGTTTCGTCAGCGTGCGAAAGTTCCTTGTCGATCTGCAGCGCCGACCAGTACGTGAACGCGCGCGCGCCTTCGGCCCAGGCCTTTTGCGTGAGCAGCATGCGGCGCACGTCCGGATGCACGATGATCGGGTCGGCGGCCTTTTCGGGCGCCTTCGGGCCGGTCAGCGCGCGCATCTGCAGGCGCTCTTTCGCGTACGTGAGCGAGTTCTGGTAAGCGACTTCGGTCAGGCCAAGGCCTTGCATGCCCACGCCCAGGCGCGCGGCGTTCATCATCACGAACATGGCGTTTAAGCCCTTGTTCGGCTCGCCAACGAGCCAGCCCTTCGCGCCGTCGAGATTCATCACGCAGGTCGCGTTGCCGTGAATGCCCATCTTGTGCTCGATCGAGCCGCACTTGATGCCATTGCGCTCACCGACTTCGCCCGCGGCCGTGGGGATGAACTTCGGCACGACGAAGAGCGAGATGCCCTTGGTTCCCGGCGGCGCGTCCGGCAGGCGCGCGAGCACGAGGTGGATGATGTTCTCGGCCATGTCGTGCTCACCGCTCGAGATGAAGATCTTCGTGCCGGTGATCGCGTACGAGCCGTCGCCGTTCGGCTCGGCCTTCGTGCGCAGGATGCCGAGGTCGGTGCCGCAGTGCGGTTCGGTCAGGCACATCGTGCCGGTCCAAACGCCTTCGACGAGCTTCGGCAGATAAGCCTTCTGCAGTTCGGGCGTGCCGTGCGCATGCAGACACTCGTAGGCGCCATGCGAGAGACCCGGATACATGGTCCACGCCTGGTTCGCCGAGTTCAGCATTTCGTAGAGCGCGTTGTTCACGAACGCGGGCAGACCCTGGCCGCCGTAATCGGGATCGCAGCCGAGCGCCGGCCAGCCGGCCTCGACATATTGCTTGTACGCTTCCTTGAAACCAGTGGGCGTGGTGACCACGCCGTCGCCGGCGTAGGTGCAGCCTTCACGGTCGCCGACCTGGTTCAGCGGAAACAGCACCTCGGAGCAGAATTTGCCGGCTTCTTCGAGCACCTGGTTGATGGTGTCGGCGTCGAGGTCGGCGTGCTTCGGCATCTGCTTCACTTCGCCTTCCACGTTCAGCAGTTCGTGCAGCACGAACTGCATGTCGCGCAGCGGCGCGGTGTACTGTCCCATGTCTTCTCTCCAAAATTTGAGCTACGGGTCCCACGCGCGCCGCCGCGACTTCGTGTTGCGGTCTGGGCGCTACTGGGTCTCGCTCTGATACGAAACAATCAGCTTCTCGAACGCGGCCCACGTATGCTCGACCGCGTCCGGCAGATGCAGGAAGCGGCCGTCATGGTGCAGGCCGAGCGTCACGCTATACAGTTCGAAGAGCATCAGCGCGGGATCGGTCTCCTTGCGCAAATGGCCTTCTTCAATTGCCTGCGAAATGGCCCTCAGGAGCGCCGCGCGCCACATCGACACGCTCGCCACGAGCTGTTCGCGCACCTGGCTGTCGGCGCGGTCGTCGTACTCGACGGCGCCGCTGATGTAGATGCAGCCGGTCGTGACTTCGTGAATGCGCTTCTCGAACCATCGCGACAGCATCGCACGCAGACGCGGCAAACCGCGCGGCTCGCGCAAACTCGGAAAGAAGACTTCTTCCTCGAATCGACGGTGGTACTCGCGCACCACCTCGACCTGCAGGTCTTCCCGAGACCCGAAGTGAGCGAAGACGCCACTCTTGCTCATCTGCATGCGCTCGGCGAGCAGGCCGATGGTCAGGCCTTCCAGGCCATCGCGTCCTGCGAGGTCGAGTGCTGCATCCAGAATGGCGGCTCGTGTCTGTTCGCCTTTTCGCATAGCTTTCTTTACCGTAACGATGTGGCCGCGATGTTGCCGTCAATTGCTCGTCAACTGCTTACATCAAGGCCTGAATTAAATCGAACGGCCGTACTATTGTTGAGGACAGCCGTCCGCGAAACAAGGACTTTATTAGAAACCGATTTCTAACCGGTACTCTAATTTTGGGGGTTCGTGCGCCGCGCGCAAGCCGACATTCTCTCGATTGCACGTGCGCGGATTCGTGTGGCAGGCGGCTTTCTCGTTCTAGTCGTAGCCGCCCACCGTAATGAGCTTCATGAGGGCACGATAGAACGCCCACGCAAGCCAGTTCACGGCGCGCACGTGCCACGGCCGCGCCTCGTAGCGCGCGCGGTCGATCTGCGCGGCATCGCCGAATGCCGTGAGTATCTCGCCGCGCAGCTGTTCGATCTGCGGATGCTGCACGAGCAGCACGTTGGCCTCGTTGTTGAGCACGAGGCTCAGCGCATCGAGATTCGAGGAACCCACGGTGCCCCAGCTCGAATCGACGACGGCCACTTTGCCGTGGAGCATCGTTTTCTCGTACTCCGCAATCTGCACGCCCGCGCTGAGCAACTGGTGATAGAGGAACGGCACCCCGTAGTCGAGCACCTTGAATTCTTTTCGTCCGACCAAAAGCTTGACGGCCACGCCGCGTTCCGCGGCGCTCACCAGCGCGCGCCGCAACCGCCGGCCCGGCATGAAATACGGATTGGCGAGCAGCACTTCCTTGCGCGCCTCGCCGATGGCGTCGAGATAAGCCTTTTCGATGGCGCGCCGGTTGACCACGTTGTCGCGCGCGACGAACGCCACGCAGGGCACTTGCGCCGTGCGTGGATCGCGCACGCTCGCGCGCAGACGCTCGCGCAGCCGCGTGAAGAAGCGCTTCGCCCGCGGCGAGTCCACGGTGGGCGCGAGCGCGCGCAGTGCGTCGTCGACGATCTGCGTGGGGCGCCCGATCGTGTGGCCCGTGGGATGCGGCGACATGAAGCCCGCGCTCGCGGGCACGCCGGGCGAAACCTGCTGGGGCAGCGGCGGCCGGTAGCCAAGCCGGATGCGCCGCCACTGCTGCTCGATCGCAAGACGCACGTCCACGACCACGGGGCCGTGCAGTTCGACGGCGAAATCCCAGCGCGAATACGGCAGCTTGTGGCCGTCCTGCTCGAAGTCGTCGATCACGTTGATGCCGCCGCAATACGCGAACTGGTCGTCGATCACACAAAGCTTGCGGTGCGTGCGCGAAAAACCGAAGCGCCCGAAGATATGCGGGTTGTAGACGCGATGCTCCACGCCGGCGCCAGGCCAGGTCTCGAACAGCGCAATGCGCGGCGAGCCAATGCCGTCGGTGATGACGCGCACGCGCACGCCGCGCGCCGCCGCGCGTATGAGCGCGTCGGAGAGCGCGCGACCGATGTCGTCGTCGCAGAAGATGTAGGTTTCGAGCGCAACGTCGCGCGCGGCGGCGTCGATGCGTTCGATCATCGCGCCGAACAGTTCGGCGCTCGAGCCAAACAGGCGCACGTCGTTGCCGCTCGTGAAGCGATAGCGTGAACGATAGCGCCGGCCAAGCAGCGCCTCGCGCAGCCTCACCACGCGCTGCGATTCAATGCCGGGATCGGTACTGGTCTCGCTCATGTTGGGCTCACCCGCGACCTTCGCCTAGCCGCTCGGGCAGTTGCAGAATGGCCTCGCGGTTCGACCACGAGAAACACTTCGCCGCCGCCTGCTCGTAAGGCAGCCACACATAAGCCGTATGTTCGCGCGGCGCGAGCGTGACGACTGTGCCCGCGGGCACTTCCAGGCTGAACCAGTGCTCCGTGTTGCGCGTGACGCCGGGCGCGTAGCGATGGCGCCAGACAGGATAGATCTCGTACTCGATCTCGTGACGCCAGTCGAGCAGCGCCGAGTGCGGAACGCCCGCCGCGCCGACGGCAATCCCCGTTTCTTCGCCCACCTCCCGCACCGCGGTTTCGGCGAACGGCTCGTCGAGCCGGTCCTTGGAACCGGTGACCGACTGCCAGAAACCGGGCCGGTCGGCGCGTTCGATGATCAGGACCTCCAGTTGCGGCGTATGGATGACGACGAGTACGGATTCCGGAATCTTCGGCGGCTTCTGCATGGCGATGGAGCGTGGGGAGGAACGCGCACTGCGCGCTTGCGGCGCGTCTAAAGGTAATTTAACGCAAAAAGCAAAAAAGGCGCACGATGCGCCTTTTTTGTTGTTGCGATGCAAAAGCCCCAAGGGCCTTCGCAGCAGGAATCAAGCGCTTACTGCGCTGCCTTCTGCTCGGGCTGACGCAGACGGATGTGCAGTTCGCGCAGCTGGCGCTCGTCCACCGGGCTCGGGGCCTGCGTGAGCAGATCCTGCGCACGCTGCGTCTTCGGGAACGCGATCACGTCGCGGATCGAGTCGGCGCCGGCCATCATCGTGACGATGCGGTCCAGACCGAATGCGATACCGCCGTGCGGCGGCGCGCCGTACTGGAGCGCGTCGAGCAGGAAGCCGAACTTCGCACGGGCTTCTTCCGCATTGATCTTGAGCGCGCGGAACACCTTGCTCTGCACGTCTTCCTGATAAATACGCACCGAGCCGCCGCCGATTTCCCAGCCGTTCAGCACCATGTCGTAAGCCTTCGCAAGGCAGCGGCCCGGATCCGTTTCGAGGTATTCCAGGTGCTCGTCCTTCGGGCTCGTGAACGGGTGGTGCGCGGCCACGTAGCGGTTTTCTTCCTCGTCGTACTCGAACATCGGGAAGTCGATCACCCACAGCGGCTTCCAGCCCTTCTCGACCAGGCCGTTGGTCTTGCCGAACTCCGAATGGCCGATCTTCAGGCGCAGCGCGCCCAGGCTGTCGTTCACCACCTTCGCGCGATCTGCCGCGAAGAAGATGATGTCGCCGTCTTGCGCGCCGGTGCGCTCGAGGATCGCAGCGATCGACGCGTCGTGCAGGTTCTTGACGATCGGGCTTTGCAGACCGTCACGGCCCTTCGCGACTTCGTTGACCTTGATCCAGGCGAGGCCCTTCGCGCCGTAAATGCGCACGAATTCCGTGTAGCCGTCGATGTCGCCGCGCGACAGTTCGCCGCCCTTCGGCACGCGCAGCGCCGCAACGCGGCCGTCCTTGCTGTTGGCCGGCGTGCTGAACACCTTGAAGTCCACGTCCTTGACGGCGTCGGTCAGATCGGTGAACTCGAGTTTCACGCGCAGGTCCGGCTTGTCCGAGCCGAAGCGGCGCATGGCTTCCGAGTACGGCATGACCGGGAACTTCGCGTCGAGCTCGACGCCAATCGTTTCCTTGAACACGTGACGCGCCATGTCTTCGAACAGGTCGCGGATTTCCTGCTCGCCGAGGAACGACGTTTCGCAGTCGATCTGCGTGAATTCGGGCTGACGGTCAGCGCGCAGGTCTTCGTCGCGGAAGCACTTGACGATCTGGTAGTAGCGATCGAAGTTCGCCACCATCAGGAGCTGCTTGAAGAGCTGCGGCGACTGCGGCAGCGCGAAGAACTGGCCAGCGTTCACGCGCGACGGCACGAGGTAGTCGCGTGCGCCTTCCGGCGTGCTCTTCGTGAGCATCGGCGTTTCGATGTCGATGAAGCCGAGCGCGTCGAGATACTTGCGCACGGCCATCGTCACGCGATAGCGCAGACGCAGGTTGTGCTGCATTTGCGGACGGCGCAGGTCGAGCACGCGATGCGTGAGGCGCGTGGTTTCCGAGAGGTTGTCGTCGTCGAGCTGGAACGGCGGCGTGACCGACGCGTTGAGCACCACGAGTTCATGGCACAGCACTTCGATCTTGCCGCTCGTGAGGTTGGCGTTGACCGTGCCTTCCGGACGATTGCGAACGAGACCCTTGATCTGGACGCAGAACTCGTTGCGCACGCCTTCGGCGGCCTTGAACATTTCCGCGCGGTCCGGGTCGCAGACGACCTGAACGAGGCCCTCGCGGTCGCGCAGGTCGATGAAGATGACGCCGCCATGGTCGCGGCGGCGCTGCACCCATCCGCACAGCGAAACAGTTTGGCCCAGCAGCTGTTCGGTCACCAGACCGCAGTATTCAGATCTCATCGACATGATGTTCGTCTTTCGTTATGCATGAATGAACGGGAGCGGCGCGTGCAAGCGCGTCGTCCGGTATTTAAAGCGGAGGATCGATGGGGCGGCGTGGAGAGGTTGCCGGCGCGACCACGCCCATCGAAACAATATACTTGAGCGCGGCGTCGACGGTCATGTCCAGCTCGACCACCTCGCTCTTTGGCACCATCAGGAAGAAGCCCGACGTGGGATTCGGCGTAGTCGGGACATACACGCTCACATGATCTTCCTGCAGGTGGTTGACCACGTCGCCGCCGGGAATGCCGGTGAGAAACGCGATCGTCCACGAACCCTTGCGCGGGTACTCGATCAGGAGCGCCTTGCGAAATGCGTTGCCGTTGCTCGAAAGCAGTGTATCGGAAACCTGCTGGATGCTGCCGTACAGCGGTCCGATGATCGGAATGCGGCGCACCAGCGCGTTCCACCACTCCACCAGCTTCTGGCCGATGAAGTTGTGCGTGAGCAGACCGACTCCGAAGATGAACGCGAGCGTGAGCACCGCGCCGAGACCCGGCAGGCGCACGCCGAACACGCGCTCCGGCCGCCACGATTCGGGCAGCAGCAGCAGCGTCTGATCCATCGTGCCGATGACGAGGTTCAGCACCCACAGCGTGATGGCCAACGGCACCAGCACCAGCAGGCCGGTCAGGAATACCGATTTGAACGTCGCTTTCTTGATCGTCATGTACACCGCCAAACGCGCCGCGCACGGCTAATGGGCTGCCAGCGCGGCTTCGGCGCGGCGCGTATTCCCGGGAATGCAGGAATCGCGCCGCAGGTTTTCAGGTCGAGGCTGCCGGGCTGGGCGTGCTCGCCGGGGTGCTCGCCGGGGTGCTCGCTTGTGTGCTCGCAGCGGGCGCGGCTGCGCTCGCTTCGCTGGAACCACTTGCGGCGCCCTCGCCGGCCGGCTTGCTGCCTTCCGACGACGCGTTTTCCTTCGCGCCGGTCGCCGCAGCGCTCTTGGCGCCGTTACCGCCGCGGAAATCGGTGACGTACCAGCCCGAACCCTTCAGCTGGAAGCCCGCCGCGGTGACCTGCTTGCGAAATGTGTCCGCGCCGCAGCTCGGGCACTGCGTCAGGGGCGCATCGCTCATCTTTTGGAGCACGTCCTTGTCGAAGCCGCACGACTCGCAGCGATAAGCGTAGATCGGCATGATCTCTATCCTGATGAAAATCTGATAATTGCTTGCAAAGCCTTGAATTATAGCCGCAAACCAGGACCGCCCCTGGCATTTACCGGGGTTGGGTGCCCAGCGGGGAGGGTCGAAAGGATTGCAGCCGCCTCAATTCACATGAGGGCAGCTTGCGTGCACATCAAGAGCGCACGCGGCAATGCAAGGCGGCGAGCGCGTCGCGCGCCCGCCTGACACCGCTCAAACGTGCGACGGCGCGGCGTCGTTGCGACGCCACACGAGCCAGCGCTCGCGCCCGGCGAACACGGGCAGCGAGTCGGCCACGGGCTGATCGTCGGCGAGCGTGAAGTACGGCGTGAGCAAGGCGTCGAGTTCGTCGCGCGCGATGGCGAACGGCGGCCCCTTGGGCGTTTCGCCGATGAAGAAGTAGCCCGCCAGCAGCGCGCCGGGCTGCAACAGCTGGGCCATGCGCACGGCGTAGCTCGCGCGCAGCGCCTTGGGCAGCGCACACAGGAAAGCGCGCTCGAACACCCAGGCTGGCGTGAACGGCGGCGTGTAGGCATAGAAGTCCGCCTCCTCGACGACGCCGGCGTACTGCCCCAGCGCCGCGCGCGCGCTCGCGACCGCAGCGGGCGCGAAGTCGATGGCGCGCACCGTGCGCCCGCGCTCGGCGAGCCAGCGCGCCTCCCAGGCGTTGCCGCAGCCCGGAATCAGCACCGCGGCATCAGGATGCGCGGTGGCGAAGGCTTCGAACTGGCGTTGCACGCCCGCCTGGTCCCACGGCGTGAAACCGCGCTCGAAGCGCTCGTCCCAGAACGAGGGCGACGCCGGGTCGCGGGTTTCGAATTCGGG
The DNA here is from genome assembly GCF_905220195.1 of Paraburkholderia sp. J8-2. Classification (NCBI taxonomy): domain Bacteria; kingdom Pseudomonadati; phylum Pseudomonadota; class Betaproteobacteria; order Burkholderiales; family Burkholderiaceae; genus Paraburkholderia; species Paraburkholderia sp. J8-2. The sequence goes on along the minus strand of NZ_CAJMZA010000005.1, from coordinate 10,097 downwards.
CACGTCGTCCGGTTGCGGCGGCAGGGTCGGGTCGCTCATCGTCTCACTCCTGGTTCTCGTGGTGCGTCAGCCGCCGTACGCGAACGCGAGCCACACGCGCGCCGCCACCATGCCCACGCCCACGGCCACGCCGAACACGAGCAGGCCCTGCAGCAGGCGGTTCGTGCGGCGTTGCTCGGCGAGCATCGCGCGGATGGTCTCGTCGCTGGCGAAACCGTGCGGCTCCTGGCGGTGCAGCAGCACCTGGTGCACAAGACGCGGCAATTGCGGCAGCGTCTTGCTCCATTGCGGCGCCTCGATCTTGAAGCGCTCGTACCAGCCGCGCAAGCCGATCTGCTCGGTCATCCAGCGCTCGAGATAAGGCTTCGCCGTTTTCCAGAGATCGAGTTCGGGATCGAGCGACCGCCCAAGGCCTTCGACGTTGAGCATGGTCTTTTGCAGCAGCACGAGCTGCGGCTGGATTTCCACGTTGAAACGCCGCGAGGTCTGGAACAGACGCAGCAGCACCTGGCCAAGCGAAATGTCCTTCAACGCACGGTCGAAATACGGTTCGCACACGGCGCGAATCGCGCTTTCCAGCTCTTCCACGCGCGTATTGGGTGGCACCCACCCCGACTCGATATGCAGCGTCGCCACGCGGTGATAGTCGCGCTTGAAGAACGCGAGAAAGTTCTGCGCGAGGTAGTTCTTGTCGAAGTCCGACAGCGCGCCGACGATGCCGAAATCGAGCGCGATATAGCGGCCGAAATGCGTGGGATCGAGGCTCACCTGGATGTTGCCGGGGTGCATGTCGGCGTGAAAGAAGCCGTCGCGGAACACCTGCGTGAAGAAGATCTCCACGCCCTCGCGCGCGAGCTTCGGAATGTCCACGCCGGCTGCGCGCAGCTTGTCCACCTGGCTGATCGGCACGCCGACCATGCGCTCCATCACGAGCACATTGGCCGTGCTGAATTCCCAGTACATTTCCGGCACGAGCAGCAAGTCGAGGCCCGCGAAATTGCGGCGCAACTGGCTGCCGTTGGCGGCCTCGCGCATGAGGTCGAGCTCGTCGTGCAGGTACTTGTCGAATTCGGCCACCACTTCGCGCGGCTTCAGGCGCTTGCCGTCGGCCCACAGGCGCTCGGCCCACACGGCGATGTCGCGCAGGAGCGCGAGGTCCGAATCGATCACCGGACGCATGTTCGGGCGCAGCACCTTCACCGCCACCGGCTTGCCCGCGTGCTGGCCGGACTTCACCTTGGCGAAGTGCACCTGCGCGATCGACGCGCTCGCCACCGGCACGCGTTCGAACTCGTCGAAAATCGCATCGACGGGCGCACCCAGCGACTTCTCGATCAGGCCGATCGCCACGTTCGAATCGAACGGCGGCACCTGGTCCTGCAGCTTTGCAAGCTCGTTGGCGATATCGGGCGGCAGCAGGTCGCGGCGCGTGGACAGCACCTGGCCGAATTTCACGAAGATCGGGCCGAGGCTTTCGAGTGCGAGACGCAGGCGCAAGCCGGGCGGATCGTCGAAACGACGGCCGATCGTGGTGATGCGCAGGAGCAGCGCCACGCGCCGGTCGTTAATCCGGCTCAACATCATCTCGTCCAGGCCGAAGCGGATGACGGTGAAGATAATCTTGAGAAAACGCAGAAAACGCATGTCTGGGGGGCCTGTTGACTAGCGCGAGCCGTGCGGGGCAGCGCTCTCGCTCCCGCCGCCGGCCTGTGATTTTTGTTCGATTCGCTCGATGCGCTTTTCCACGCGCGCCAGCGCATCGCGAGCGCGCGACAGGTCTTCGTTGAAGCCGTCGAGCTCGGCGCGCCGCACGAGCTGCGGATTTTCGTCGAGCAGATATTCCGTGACCGAGCCAAGCACGTTGCGGCCGGTGCGCAGTGCCTGCTCACCCGCGGCGCGCGCGAGCGTGGCGATGCGTGAAGCCGGCGCGTCACCAATCAGCTTCGCGAGGTCCTCTTCGGGCTCCCAGCGCAGATGCTCGGCGAGCTTGCCGATGACCTGCGCGAACTCGGCATCGCCCTCGATCTTGACGTGCTTCATGACGGCCGCCTGGCCGCCCTGCACGAACGACGAGAGCGCACCCGCGGGCAGCGAAAGCGTCACGTCGACATCGCCGGCATCGTGATCCTCGACCGCGCCCAGATAGCCGTCCGGCTGCACGAGCAGCGTGAGCACGACAGGCGGGCAGGTGAGGCGCGCCGTCTTGCCCGCATACGGGGCGAGGCGCTCGCGTGCCCACGTTTCACGGGCGAGCAGGTGATTGACGGCAGCAGCGAAGGGCTTGGCGGCAAGAGTCATCGGCATGGAATAAGAAAACCCGCACGGGCACAAGCCCGGGCGGGTTCCCATTGTAACGTTCGAGCCGTCGGATCGCGCCGCCACCCTGCCCTCGCCAACGAGGCACAACGGCTGGCTGGCGCAGCGCTGCGTGATCTTTATCAAATCACGAAGCGCACACGAAGCGCACTACGTCCTTGCAAACTCAGTGAGTTTCGACCTGCTGGATACCCGCGAGCAGCCAGCCTTCACCCGACGTGCGCGACTTCGAGAGATTCCACACCTCCGCAAACGGCACGGCGGGCGCCCCCATGGTTTCGCGAATCAGGCCGGAGAAACGCACGCTCGCAAGGTATTCGTTGTCGCGCTCATCCACGCCGAGCAAGTCCGCGTTGAGTTGCACGACGTCGGTCTGGTTCGGCTGCGCGCCGCGGCCCGCGAGATCGACGCGGATCTCGGCAAACATCTCCGGCGTCGTGAATTCGCGGATGTCGTCCATGTTGCCGGCGTCCCAAGCGGCCTGCAGACGCACGAAGTAAACCTTCGCGTTGCGCACGAAGGCTTCGGTATCGAAGCCAGCCGGGACGGTGGGCGCCGTATCGGTGTGCGGGGTGCTGACCGGATTGGCCTCAGACGCGAGGTACTGCCCTGTGGGCGGCGCGCTGTAGCGCGGCTCCTGCGGCTGATACCCGCCCGACTGGTTCAGGCTGGCCGACGACCCGTACCCGCCACCGGTTTGGTACGCGGGCTCCGCGGCACGGCGTCGGCTCATGAACTTGCGGATCAGCCAGACGGCGATAAAGGCGATGATCGCGATCACGATCATGTTGGCCATCATGCCCGCGAACGCCTCGCCAAGACCGAAGTGCGAAAGCAGCGCGGCGATGCCGAGACCGGCCGCGAGACCCGCAATAGGCCCAAGCCAGCGGTTGCGCGCCGGCGCGGCCGCGGGCGTGGGAGCCGGCGTGGCGGGTGCGCGCTGGGCGCCGGCCTGCTGCGCGGAATTAGTGGGGCTCGTGGGGCTCGTGGGGCTGGGCTGGGCGGGCGGCGGCGTGGTGCTGCGCTGCGAGGCCACCGACGACTGCTTGCCGAAACTGCGGCCGCCACCCATGCGGCGAGCCTCGGCGTCGAACGACGCGAGACTGCCGGCAATCATCACGCCGGCGAGGGCCAGAACACCGATTCGTCTGGCCCACGATGATGAAAGCTTTTTGGAAGCATCGATTCTGGGCTCAGACATAACGGAAATTCCTTTAAAGACAGTGATTTGGAAACACTAATACTTTGTGCCGACGTGTAAGGCTACCACGCCAGCTGACAAATTGTAATATTTGACGGCGTCGAGGCCGACTTGTTCCATCATCGTCTTGAGTGTTTCCTGATCGGGGTGCATGCGGATCGATTCCGCGAGGTACTGGTAGCTGTCCGCGTCCTGGGCAAAGCGGCGGCCAAGCCACGGCAGCACCTTGAACGAATACACGTCGTACGCCTTCTTGAGCGGCTCCCAGACCTTTGAGAACTCGAGCACGAGCACGCGGCCGCCCGGCTTGAGCACGCGGCGCATCTCGGCCAGCGCGGCGTCCTTGTGCGTCATGTTGCGCAGCCCGAAAGCCACGGTCACCACGTCGAAGTAGTTGTCCGGAAAGGGAATTTTCTCGGCGTCGCACAAAAGCGCCGGCGTGATCACGCCGTTGTCGATCAGGCGGTCGCGGCCCACGCGCAGCATCGACTCGTTGATGTCGGTGTGCCAGACCTCGCCCGTCGGGCCGGCTTTCTTCGCGAACGCCATGGAGAGGTCGCCGGTGCCGCCCGCAATGTCGAGCACCTTTGCGCCCGGCCGGATGTTCGCCTGGGCGATCGTGAACGCCTTCCACGCGCGGTGCAGCCCGCCCGACATCAGGTCGTTCATCAGGTCGTAGTTCGAGGCGACCGAGTGAAACACGCCGGCCACCTTCTTCGCCTTGTCCTGTTCGTCGACTGTCTGATAGCCGAAGTGGGTTTTGCTCATCGCGCTCGTCCTTTCGCGGAAGGGTGTTCTATTGAGGTGCTGCGCCGCGTCTGTCAGAGAAGCGGCGGGGCAGGATCGTAACAGGAAGCGTCAGTGGCAGTGGCCATGCGCGGCAGGGGGCGCCGCCATGGGTGCGTCACGTTCGACGCCCGCCGCCTTCAGTTTGGCGAAATATTCCGCCCAGAGTTCGTCCTGGCGCGTGGCAAGCTCGTAGAGCTGGTCCCACGAATAGATGCCGGTGTTGTGGCCGTCGGAAAACGTAGGCTGCAGCGCATAGTTGCCGACCCCTTCGAGCGCCGTGATCGTCACCTCGCGCTTGCCTGTTTGCAGCGTTTCCTGGCCGGGGCCATGTCCGCGCACTTCCGCCGAGGGCGAATACACGCGCATCAGCTCGAAAGGCACGCGGTAGCTCTCGCCGCTCGCATACTGGAGTTCGAGCACGCGCGAAAGCGCGTGCACCACGACGCCGGTTGGCACCGGCGTATCGGATTTCAGTCCACTCATGATCGTTCCTGCTGTTGGACGCCCACCGCCCGGCCTGGCTTGGCCCGGCCTTAAGCCTGCTCCATTTCCTGGCGCACCGCGTCGCGCAGCAGCGTTGCCTGTGCGCGGCGCTGGCCCAGCATCGCCTCGGACACCGTGCGCTGGCGCGGCGACCAGACGGACATGGGGAAATGGGCGTCGTTCGTGAAGCGCGGAATCACGTGCCAGTGCACGTGCGGCACCTGGTTGCCGAGGCTCGCCAGATTCACCTTCGAAGGCTGCATGACGCGGCGCAGCGCACGCTCGACGGCGTACACCGCGCGCATCAGATGTTCCCGGTCGGCCACGCCCAGGTCCGAGAATTCGGCGACGTGCGCATTCCAGATGACCCGGCAAAAGCCGGGATAGTCGGCCTCGGCAGTCGCGAGCACGACGCGCATGCGCTCGTCCTGCCACAGCACATCGCCGCCTTCCTCACTGCAGAATACGCATGTCATCGTCGTCCCCGAACCGGTTCACGGAAAATTGAGCGCTGCCATTAGACCAGCACGCGCTCGATTCCGCCATTGTTCGCGTTCTGAACGTAGTCCGCCATCCAGTTTTCGCCAAGTATGTGCCGGGCGATTTCCACCACGATGTAGTCGGCTTCGATGTTGGCGTCTTCGTTGTACCGCGACAGACCCTGGAGGCACGACGGGCAGCTCGTCAGAATCTTGACGTCCTGCGTCGTACCCTGCCCGCCCGCTTCCTGCGGCGTTGCCGGCTGCACTCCGTTCGCGCCGTTGCCCACGATCGGAATGCCGCGCAGCTTCGCCGCGCCCTTGCGGATTTCCTCTTCCTTGCGGAAACGCACCTGAGTCGAAATGTCCGGGCGCGTGACGGCCAGCGTGCCCGATTCGCCGCAGCAGCGATCGTTCTTCTCGATCTTGTAGCCGTCCTTTTCGGAACCCATCAGTTCATTGACGAGCTTGACCGGGTCGATCGTCTTGATCGGCGTGTGGCACGGGTCGTGGTACATGTAGCGCGTACCCGACACGCCATCGAGCTTGATGCCCTTCTCCAGCAGGAATTCGTGGATGTCGATGATGCGGCATCCCGGGAAAATCTTGTCGAATTCATAACCGGCCAGCTGGTCGTAGCACGTGCCGCACGACACCACCACCGTCTTGATGTCGAGGTAGTTGAGCGTATTCGCCACGCGGTGGAACAGCACGCGGTTGTCGGTGACGATCTTCTCGGCCTTGTCGTACTGGCCCGAGCCGCGCTGCGGATAGCCGCAGCACAGATAGCCCGGCGGCAGCACAGTCTGCACGCCCGCTTCCCAGAGCATGGCTTGCGTGGCGAGCCCCACTTGCGAGAACAGGCGCTCCGAGCCGCAGCCGGGGAAGTAGAACACCGCTTCCGAATCGACGCTCGTCGTCTTCGGGTTGCGGATGATCGGCACGATCTTGTTGTCTTCGATGTCGAGCAGCGCGCGCGCCGTCTTCTTCGGCAGGTTGCCCGGCATCTTCTTGTTGACGAAGTGGATCACCTGCTCGACCACGGCCGGCTTGCCCGTGGATGCGGGCGGATGTGCCGTCTGCTTCTTCACGAACTTCTTCAGCACGTCGTTGCCGAGGCGCTGCGCCTTGTAGCCCACGCCCATCATCGCAGTGCGCGCGAGATTGATGGTCTGCGGGTTCGTGGCGTTCAGGAAGAACATGCCCGCCGCGTTGCCCGCGTTGAACTTCTTCTTGCCCATCTTGCGCAGCAGGTTGCGCATGTTCATCGTCACGTCGCCGAAGTCGATCTTGACCGGGCACGGCGTCACGCACTTGTGGCAGACCGTACAGTGGTCGGCCACGTCGTTGAACTCGTCCCAGTGCTTGATCGACACGCCACGGCGCGTCTGCTCTTCGTACAGGAACGCCTCGACCAGCAAGGAGGTCGCGAGAATCTTGTTGCGCGGGCTGTAGAGCAGGTTCGCGCGCGGCACGTGGGTCGCGCACACCGGCTTGCATTTGCCGCAGCGCAGACAGTCCTTCACCGAATCGGCAATCGCGCCAATGTCGGACTGCTTCATGATGAGCGACTCATAGCCCATCAGGCCGAACGACGGCGTGTAGGCGTTGCGCAGGTCGGCGCCTTCGAGCAGCTTGCCCGCGTTGAAGCGGCCTTGCGGGTCGACGCGCTGCTTGTAGGCGCGGAACTCGGCGATCTCGTCATCGGTCAGGAATTCGAGCTTCGTGATGCCGATGCCGTGCTCGCCCGAAATCACGCCGTCGAGCGAACGCGCGAGCTTCATGATGCGCGCCACCGCGTGGTGCGCGTCCTGCAGCATCTCGTAGTTGTCCGAGTTGACCGGCAGGTTCGTGTGCACGTTGCCGTCGCCGGCGTGCATGTGCAGCGCCACGAACACGCGGCCGCGCAGCACCTTCTTGTGGATCGCCTGAGTCTCGTCGAGGATCGGCTTGAATTCGCCGCCGTTGAAGATCTTGCGCAGTTCCGCGCGGATCTCCTGCTTCCACGAGATGCGCACCGTGCGGTCCTGGGTCACGTGGAAGACATTGGCGTCCGGCTGCGCATCCACGCGGTCGGCGAACTTTTCCGCGAGCGCCTCATAGCCCAGTTGCACGAGGTAGTGCTGCGCCTCGCGCAGCGACAGGTCGAGCTTCTCGCCCACGAAGGTCCAGCGCTCGCGCACGCGCTTGAGCAAGTCGAGCGCCTGCTGCACGCGGTCTTCGAGCAGTTCCGCGGAGGGAATCTCGTTTGCGTCGTCCGTCTTGCCGAGCGGCAGCTTGCCTGCCTTGAAGAACGCTTCGAGCGCGTCGACCAGCTGCAGCTTGTTCTTGATCGACAGCTCGATGTTGATGCGCTCGATGCCGTCCGTGTACTCGCCCATGCGGTTGAGCGGAATCACGACGTCTTCGTTGATCTTGAACGCGTTGGTGTGCTTGGCAATTGCGGCCGTGCGGCTGCGGTCGAGCCAGAAGCGCTTGCGCGCCTCGGCGGACACCGCGACGAAGCCTTCGCCGCTCTTGCCGTTGGCCATGCGGATGACTTCCGAGGTCGCGGCGGCCACGGCATCGGCGTCGTCGCCGACGATATCGCCGATCAGCACCATCTTCGGAAACGCGTTGCGCTTGCTCTTGGTCGCGTAGCCCACGGCGCGCAGATAGCGCTCGTCGAGGTGCTCGAGGCCCGCGAGAATCGCACCGCCCTGCTTCGACGTTTCGAACAGGTAGTCCTTGATCTCGACGATGCTCGGAATCGCCTCGCGCGCCTGGCCAAAGAACTCCAGGCACACCGTGCGCGTATGCGCCGGCATCTTGTGCAGCACCCAGCGCGCGGACGTGATGAGCCCGTCGCAGCCTTCCTTCTGCACGCCCGGCAGGCCGGCCAGGAATTTATCGGTGACGTCCTTGCCGAGGCCTTCCTTGCGGAAGCGCTTGCCTTCGATATCGAGCGACTCGGTGCGCAAGAGCTTTTCGCCCGGCGCGTATTCGCCGTCGAACCACTTCAGCTCGAAGCGCGCCACGGCGATGTCGTGGATCTTGCCCATGTTGTGGTCAAGACGCGTGACTTCGAGCCAGTTGCCTTCCGGGTCGACCATGCGCCACCAGGCGAGATTGTCGAGCGCCGTGCCCCACAGCACGGCCTTCTTGCCGCCCGCGTTCATCGCGACGTTGCCGCCGATGCACGACGCATCGAGCGAGGTCGGGTCCACGGCAAACACGAAGCCCGCGGCGTCGGCGGCCTCCGTCACACGGCGCGTGACCACGCCCGCGCCCGAGAAAATGGTCGCGACCTTGCGGTCCACGCCCGGCAGGTCGGTCATCTCGACGGGCCCGAGCTGCTCGAGCTTCTCGGTGTTGATGACAGCCGAGAACGGCGTGAGCGGCACCGCGCCGCCCGTGTAGCCCGTGCCGCCTCCGCGCGGAATCACCGTGAGGCCGAGTTCGAAGCAGGCCTTGATGAGCCCGGCGATCTCGGCTTCGGTATCGGGCGTCAGGACGACGAATGGGTATTCCACGCGCCAGTCGGTCGCGTCGGTCACGTGCGAGACGCGCGAGAGGCCGTCGAAGCGGATGTTGTCCTTCTGCGTGCGCTTGCCGAGCACCTTGACGGCGCGGCGGCGCAAGTCGGCCATCTTCTCGAACTCGCCCGCGAAGGCGTCGATGGCGCGGCGCGTGGCGCTGACCAGCTTTTCCACGCGCGCGGCGCGCTCCACCCCTTCCTTGTCCGCATGCTCCTGCAGATCGGCGCGGCGGCGCTTTTCGATTTCGGCGAGGCGGTGGTTCAGCGCCTCGATCAGCAGCGCGCGGCGCTTCGGGTTGTCGAGCAGGTCGTCCTGCAGATACGGGTTGCGGCGCACGACCCAGATATCGCCCAGCACCTCGTAGAGCATGCGCGCCGAGCGGCCGGTGCGGCGCTCCGCGCGCAGTTCGGCGAGCGCGTTCCATGCGTCTTCGCCGAGCAGGCGGATGACGATTTCGCGGTCCGAAAAGGACGTGTAGTTATAGGGAATCTCGCGCAGGCGCGGTTCGATGTCGGCGGCCACGGCGGTGGCAGCGCCGTGAGGATCGAAAACTTGAGGTGCGTTCATGGTTGGACGACTCTTTGGGCCAGCCCCGCGCACGGCTCGCGGCCGCTGCGACGGATGCTGACGGGGCGCGTGGGGCGCTATTCTGAAATCGTGTCCGCCTGTGGCTGGCTGCGGACGAAAGGGGTGGGGAGGCACATGGCGGCAACGCTCACGCCGATGGTTCCCCGGCGCTCGGATTTAGCGACACGATCGTGCGTGGCGGGCATGCCGCTGCGCCGCCGGGCGGGTTACGCGCCGTGCGGGCATCAAATGGGCTGTCCGAAGTTGCCAGTGCATCATCCGATCCTTGTTTCGAAAACAGATTTTACCGCATGATCCGCGCCCGCGCTGACGCCGCGTGGGAACTTGGTGAACACATAACATTCACTTGCGTTGACGGGTGGTTCACGCTGGATTGCACGCGCTTTGACGATGATTTGCCTTCCGGCCGGTCGGCGAATCGCGCCGGTGCGTCGAGTGACAGCCGCCAGCCCGCGCCGGTATGCCCGCGCCGGTATGCCCGCGCTGGTACGCCCCCGCCGCCAGAGCGGAAGCCGTTGGCGCTATCATTTACGCTTTCCCGCCCTAAACCCGCGCCCGGCGCGTCCTCGCATGGCCTCCCACGACGATTACCTGAAGACAATCCTCACCGCCCGCGTCTACGACGTCGCCCGCGAGACCGAACTCGAGCGCGCCCCGAACCTCTCGGCCCGCCTGCGCAACGCCGTGTTCCTCAAGCGCGAGGACAACCAGCCAGTGTTCTCC